>JBJMVL010000101.1:0-96503 GCA_045810735.1 Alphaproteobacteria bacterium | reverse complement strand
CTGCGCGGGCGTGCTGCCAGCGCACGCCGATCTCTCCATCGCGAAAGCGCCGACCAGCAACGTGAGATGTACCGGCGCCAGCTGCGTCGCCACGGCACCAACGGCCGTGCTGAACATCGCCGACCTTCGTCACCTGCTCGCCAAATATCCGGCCGTTTCGGTGGACGCAGCCGCGGCAAAAAACATGACGGTGGACGCCGCGCTGAGCTGGACCAGCAGTGCCTCGCTTGCGCTCACCGCTTCCGGTTCCTTGATCGTGAACAAGCCGGTCATTGTTGCAGGCTCCGGCAGCGTGGCCATCCAGACCGCAGATAGCGGCCTCTCCTTTGCCCCGAAGGCGAGCCTGAGTTTCTGGGATCTGTTCAGCGCGCTGACCATCAACAAGGTCGCTTACACGCTCGTCGGCGACATCAAGTCGTTGGGCTTTCAGGTCTCAACCGCGGTTGCTTTTGCCCGCGATTATGATGCCTCGGTTGACGGCCAGTACAACGACTCCCCAGTTGCATTCATCGAGAGTAATGGTCGCCTTGAAGGACTTGGCCACACCATTTCGCATCTCACTGTGAGCGGCGGCGGCTTTGTTGGTCAATCGGTTGGAACGCTGACCAATCTTCATCTCGTCAACGCGCGTGTGTTCTGCGGCGGCGGCTTATACACCGGCATGGCGGTTAAAGAGAACCTCGGCCTTATCAACCATCTTTCCGTTTCCGGTGCCATTTTGACGACGGGGATCTGTTGGTACGAAGTCGGAGGACTGGTCGGCGCCAATCAGCCAGGTGGCATCATTCGAAATTCTTCGACCAAGATCAGAATCCCTATTGGAGGTTATCAGACAGGCGGTTTGGTTGGTGTGAACGCAGGTACTATCAGCAATTCTTGGGTAGAGGGGACCGTTCGCGGAATGGGCACAGCGGTGGGCGAGCAAGGGGCGTTGGTCGGCATCAACGCCGGCACAATCGACAACAGCTATTCCCTGGCTGACACCCGCTTCTGCGCGCAGTGCAAGTTCGAAGCTGCTCATGGCGGAATAGTCGGCGAAACATCGACAAGTCCCAATTACCCTTCAAAGGTGGTGTCTTCCTACGCGGCAGGCCGGACCGCGCGAGCGCCTAGTCCTTGGGTTTGGATTGGGGGTTGCGGCGAACCCGTCAATTTGGCGGGCAGTATTGTAGGCTGTGACGGCGATTACAGTTCATTCGCCTCGACCTATTGGGTTACCGATAGCAGTCTGCACAATCCAAAATCATCTGCCGGCAACAAGGCGCAGCTCGCAGGCGTTGCCGGGCTGACGCAGGCGCAGCTGAAAGCGGCACTGCCGCCTGGTTTCGATGCCACCATCTGGGGCCAGTCGCCCGACATCAACAACGGCTATCCCTACCTGCGTTCCAACCCGCCGCAGTGACGAGCAGGTCGTTTGGTGAAGTTGGCAGGAGGGAGTTTCAGCATGTCGGTGCAATCGCCACGCGCGAATTCTTTGGAGCAGCTTTGTTATGGTCTGCGCGGGCGTGCTGCCAGCGCACGCCGATCTCTCCATCGCGAAAGCGCCGACCAGCAACGTGAGATGTACCGGCGCCAGCTGCGTCGCCACGGCACCAACGGCCGTGCTGAATGTCGCCGATCTTCGCCACCTGCTCGCCAAGTATCCGCACGTTTCGGTGGACGCAGCCGTGGCCAAAAACATGACGGTGGACGCCACGCTGAGCTGGACAACCACTGTCTCGCTTGCGCTCACGGCTTCCGGATCTTTGATCGTGAACAAGCCGGTCACCGTTGCGGGCAGCGGTGGCGTGAGCATCCAGAGCTCGCAGTTCTTCTTTGCTGGCAAGGCAAGCCTCAGCTTTTGGGATGTGGGAAGCGGTCTCACCATCAATCACGAAGCCTACACGCTCGTGCCGGACATCAAGACCTTAGCGGCAGATATTCGTGGGCGGTCGGATCGGTATGCCCTGGCACACGACTACGATGCAGCGGCCGACGGCACCTACATTGGCTCGCCAATTTATGGTTTCAGCGGCATGTTCGATGGGTTGGGCCACTCGATCTCGAATTTCAGCATGAACGGAAGCGGCGACTCCACCGGATTCATCTCGCGGAACTGGGGCGTGTTGCAGAATCTCTCGCTCGACAGGGCGCATATGGAAGGAACCGTAAGGTTCAGCGGGCTGCTCGCCGGTGAGAATCACGGGATCATCAACCGCGTCCGCGTCACAGGCGAGATGCTTTCTAACGGTGGCGACCAGGTCGGCGGCCTTGTTGGCTTAAATGAGTGCGTGGAGAGCTGCGCTGCGACCCACGCTCCCCCTTCGGGTGTGATCTCCAATTCCCACGCAAACGTCCGCATCGTCGGTTCTGTTGGCAACATGGGCGGCGCTGGCGGTTTGGTGGGCCAAAACGCCGGCCTGATCCGTTCCTCTTACGCGGAGGGCGGCATGGAAGTCGGAGGAGCCCAATTTCTCGCCGCCGGCCTTGTGGGGCAGAACGATTATCGGATTGAGAACTCCTATTCCCTCGTCCGCATTCACGTCAACAACCCCCGTGTTTACTACGGCGGGTTGATTGCCTTGCAGCTCTACCAAGGAGGGGGACAGCCCTACGCCCTCAATTCATACGCTGCGGGCAAAGTGGAGGGCGCCAGAAAGTCGGCAGGTGTGCCCGGCGGTGTTGTTGGCTTTCAGTATGGATACGATCCCACCAAGGCTTCCTCGAACTATACCAACGTGTACTGGGACACCGATACAGGTGTGCACAACGTACACAAGGGAGTGGGCAATCTTCTGTCCCAACCGGGTTTGACCGGGTTGAGCGATGCGGCATTGAAATCGGGGTTGCCCGCGGGCTTCGATCCGGCCATCTGGGGCCAGTCGCCCGACATCAACGACGGCTATCCCTATCTGCGTTCCAACCCCCCGCGGTAGCGTTCGCATCGGCCGCCATTCCCCACTGCACGAAGCAAAAACGGTTTCAATTCAAGCGCGAAAATAATTCCGTACCCCATCGCCGAAACGGCCTTACACTTCCGTGTATGAGCGCAGGTTTTTCTGAGTCACAGTACATTTGCGTTCGGCTTCATTCGCCACGCGCGAACCGAACGCCGTGCAGAATCAACAGCAAAAATATTTCCGTTCGCCAGCGGCAAACCGGGCTTACGTTTGCAGGTATGAGCGTATTTCACCGTGGGCCCATTCCGTCATGGCCGCCCTCTGAGGCGGCCATCCATCCGGCGCGTATCCACGCGCCGAGAAGACTCTATTGCTCGCGGGCGCTCGCGCGATGGATGGCCGGTTCAAGCCCGGCCATGATGACAGGGGGACATACAAACGCGTGCCGGCTGTGCGCATATGCTGACTTCAAATGCGCGTCGCACCCGCACACCGCAACATCCAGTATTGTGGGGAGTGGAGGGGGCCCCCATTTTTCGACAAACAAAACGAACAATTCCGTTTCGCATCGGCCCGCCGGGGTACCCCCACTCGATTTCCGAAGGTTCGAATGGGAACTTTTGGGGCGCCGGAGGAGAAGCGTTGCGACTTTGCTTCAACTGTCATGATTTTGCGCATGGGCCGCCAAGCGCATCTACATCTGGAGCCGAGTGTGGGAGCGGCAGGTTGAAACGCGGGTACCAAATTCCCATATGGTGGCTTACGCCGACTGTTGGGGCTTGGGTTGGCCACTCCCGCCATCGGTGCGTTAACAGACTTCCGCTTGCGCCTGTCTGCGCCGGCGAACCAGGGATTGAAGCATGAGCAGCCGCGGCGTTCCTGCCCTCCAGGGTGAGGGCGGGTTATCAAGATATCTTTCGGAAATCCGGAAGTTTCCGCTTCTGGAGCCGGAAGAGGAGTACATGCTGGCCAAGCGCTGGCGCGAGCACGACGATCCCGAAGCCGCACGCCGGCTGGTGACCTCGCACCTGCGGCTCGTGGCGAAGATCGCCATGGGCTATCGCGGCTACGGCCTGCCGCTCGCCGAAGTTGTCGGCGAAGGCAATGTCGGCCTGATGCAGGCGGTGAAGCGCTTCGAGCCGGACCGCGGGTTCCGCCTTGCCACCTACGCCATGTGGTGGATCCGCGCCGCCATCCAGGAATACATCCTGCGCTCGTGGTCTCTCGTGAAGATGGGCACCACGGCGGCGCAGAAGAAGCTGTTCTTCAACCTGCGCAAGGCGAAGAACAAGATCGACGCCATCGAGGAAGGCGATCTCACGCCGGAGCACACCAAGGAGATCGCGCGCCAGCTGGCGGTGCCGGAGCAGGAGGTCATCAACATGAACCGGCGGCTGACGGCGCCGGATTCCTCCCTCAATGCACCGCTGCGCTCGGAATCGGAATCCGAGTGGCAAGACTGGCTGGCCGACGACACCCTGGATCAGGAAAGCCGGCTGGCCGAATCCGAAGAGCGCGATGAGCGGCACGAGCTGTTGTCTGCCGCATTGGTGGAACTGACGGAGCGCGAGCGCGACATCCTTCAGGCGCGCCGCCTGCAGGACGAGCCGAAGACTCTCGAAGAGCTGTCGCAGAAATACGGGGTCTCGCGCGAGCGGGTGCGGCAGATCGAGGTGCGCGCCTTCGAAAAGCTGCAGAAGGCGATGAAGGCTTCCTTGGCCGACAAGCGGCGGCAGATGACGGTGCATCAGCCGGCGGCCTAGTTCTGCTCATTGCTGCTATGCGCCGGCGTGCGTTCTTTCGCGCGGTGGCGCGGCCTATTTCGAAAAGCGGGTCGCAGGAGTGCTTCGCCGATGAATCTGAAGATGTGGCAGGTCGATGCGTTCGCTGAGAAGCCGCTGGAAGGCAATCCCGCGGCCATTGTTCCGCTGGAGCGCTTTCTCGACGCCGGCCTGATGCAGAAGATCGCCAACGAGAACAACCTCGCGGAAACCGCGTTCCTCGTGTGGAAATCGCCGGGGCAATACGACCTGCGCTGGTTCACGCCGGAAAGTGAGGTGGACCTTTGCGGACACGCCACCTTGGCGAGCGCATGGCTGATCTTCGAGGAGCTGGATCCGGAGCTGAAGCAGGTGTGCTTCGACACGCGATCGGGCGCGCTGATCGTCGACCGCAGCCGCGACGGCAAGCACGTCATGTCGCTGCCGTCGGATGTCATCGCGCCGTTCGATGCGCCGCCGGGATTTGCGCAGCAGGTCGCCGATGCGCTCGGCACTTCTGCGCCGCGTGAGTTGTATCGCGGCCGCTATGTGGTGGGTGTTTGGGAGAGTGCCGATGGCGTGCGGGGAATTAAGGGCGCGGGCGATATCGGCAGCGTGCTGCGTTCCGTAAACAGCTGGGGGTTCATCGCGACCGCGCCGGGTGATGCCGGCTACGATTTCATCTCGCGCTTCTTCGCGCCGGACAAGGGGGTGCCGGAAGATCCGGTGACCGGCTCGGCGCACTGCGCGCTGGTGCCGTACTGGGCGAAGCGTCTCGGCAAAAAAACGTTGAAAGCGCGGCAGGTAAGCCCGCGCGGCGGCGATCTTCTGTGCACAGATGATGGCGAGCGCACAATCCTCGCCGGTTCCTGCGCGCTGTACCTGCGCGGCGAGATCACGGTCTAGCGCGTGTCGCTTTCGTCGGAGCAGCCGCGCCCGAATTGCGCCAGACCTTCCTCAAGATAATCGCCGAGCAGCGGCAGGCCGAGAAGATATTGCGCGGTGCGGTTGTTGTGCTCCTGCCGCGCGGTCGCCCGCGCCTCGCTCCATTCCGATTTGTCGTAGGTGCCGCGCCCGAGCCACGCCAGGGCCAGGAGATTCAGCTGCTCCTCGATGTCGAGGCCGTTGATGAATCCGACAAGCTCGCGATAGATGGGATCATCCGGCTTGTCCTCCAGCACATCGGTGAAGCCGTCATCGATGGCATCGGAGCCGGAATTGGGATCGGCATTGCCTTCCTTCACGTCGAACTGCCGCGCCTTGACGATGATGAAACAAACCTTGTCGGTGGCGATATCGAGTTCGATGGTGTCGAGATCGGCCTGCTGTTCCGCTGGTGATGACATGATCGGCTCCTGCAAATCCTCACCGGAAACGCTTTGCTCATGCCCGATGTTCCGCGCCCGCATGGCCGCTTCGTTGACGCCTGCGAGTGCGGTCCGTACATCCGGCAAGCCGCCCAAGAGAAATGCGCGTGACGACGAAGCCTGCCCTGAAACCTGCACGGCCGTATTTTTCCTCCGGCCCCTGCGCCAAACGGCCAGGGCGAAGGCCGGAAGCGGTGGAAGGCGCGCTGCTTGGCCGTTCGCACCGTTCGCCGCTCGGTATTGCCAAACTCAAGGATGCCATTGACCGCACGCATGCGCTGTTGCGGCTTCCCGCAGATTACCGCGTGGCCATAGTGCCGGCCTCCGATACCGGTGCGATGGAGCTGGCCATGTGGTCGCTGCTGGGACCGCTGCCGGTCGAGGTGTTTGCCTGGGAGAGTTTCGGCAACGAATGGGTGACGGATACTGTCCGGCAGCTGAAGCTAGAGGCGACGGTGCACAGCGCGCCTTACGGTGAACTGCCCGAGCTTCACATGCCGAAGAACCACGATGCTGTTTTCGTGTGGAACGGCACGACCAGCGGCGTTCGTATTCCGGATGGCCGATGGATTCCTGCCGACCGCGGCGGCATCACCATCTGTGATGCGACCAGCGCCGCCTTCGCAATGGAGTTGCCGTGGGACAAGCTCGATGCCGCCACCTTCTCCTGGCAGAAAGCGCTGGGCGGCGAAGCGGCGCACGGCATGCTGGTGCTGTCGCCCAAAGCCGTGGAGCGGCTGGAAACGCACGCGCCACATTGGCCGGTGCCGAAAGTCTTTCGACTGATCAAAGACGTCAAACTGAACGACGGCGTCTTCGTCGGCCTGACCATCAACACGCCGTCGATGCTGGCGCTGGAGGACTATCTGGACACGTTGGGCTGGGCGGAATCGATCGGCGGGTTGCCGGCTTTGATCGCCCGTTCGCAGGCGAACTTCCGCGCGCTCTCGCGATGGGTGGACGAAAGTGATTGGATTGAGTTTCTGGCGGCGGATCCGAAGACGCGTTCCAATACCTCGGTGTGCCTTAAGATCACCGATCCGTTTTTCATCGCGATGGGTGAGTCAGACCAGCGCGCGACAGTGAAGAAATTCGTGGCACTTCTGGAAAGCGAACATGCCGCTTACGATGTCGGCGGTCACGTCAATGCGCCACCCGGCCTGCGCATCTGGTGCGGCGCCACGGTGGATTCCTCCGACATCGAAGCATTGGTGCCGTGGCTGGACTGGGCGCGGTCTGAAATCAAACGCTGATATCTCGACAGGAACTTCATGATCCCGCGCCTTGAAACCGAACGTCTGATCTTGCGCGAATGGCGCCACAGCGATCTCGATGCCTTTGCGGCGATCTATGCCGAGCCGGATGTGATGCGTTACCTCTCCGGCGATCCGCTCACGCGGCAGGAATCATGGCGCAACATGGCGACGGCCGCGGGGCACTGGGTGCTGCGCGGCTACGGCACCTGGGTGGTTGAGCGGAAAGCGGACGGCGCCGTTCTCGGACGTGTCGGCCTCATTCAGCCGGAAGGCTGGCCCGGTTTGGAAGTCGGGTGGACACTGGGCAAGCCGTACTGGGGCAAGGGTTACGCCACGGAAGCCGCGCGCGCGGCGATAACTTATGCATTTCTCACCCAGAATGTGGATCGCGTCATCTCGCTCATCGATCCGGAGAATAAGGCGTCTCAAGCCGTGGCTCTCCGGCTCGGGGAAACGCAAGGCCCGGACTACCAACTGGTGATTGCCGGCAAAAGCTACGCCTGCCACATCTGGAGCATCACGCGCGAGGAATGGCGCAAGCGCACAGCGCCATGATGAATGATTCGTCGGCGGTTTATCGCGACCGCGATTTCAAGGTCTTTCTCGCCAGCCGGTTTCTCTCCACCGCGGCGATGCAGATTCTTTCGGTGGCAGTGGGATGGCATATCTACGAAATCTCGGGAAGCACGCTGGCGCTGGGACTTGTCGGCCTGTCGCAGTTCGCACCGATGTTCCTGCTGACTTTGCCCGCCGGCGACATCTCTGACCGCTTCGATCAGCGTAAGGTCCTCGCCGCCAGCCTCCTTGTCGAAAGCATTTGCGGCGCACTGCTGATCGCGCTCACGCTTGCCCATGTCCGCAGTACGGTGCCGTTCTATCTGGTGCTGATGCTGTTCGGCGCTGCCCGCGGCTTCTCCGGCCCGGCGGCGCAATCGCTGTTGCCCTTCATCGTGCCGCCGGAGCGGTTGGCGCATTCCATCGCTTGGGGCTCGTCGGCTTTTCAGACGGCGGTGATCGCGGGGCCTGCACTCGGCGGGTTCTTATATGCCTTGGGCGCGCCGGCCGCATTTTCCGCGAGTGCCTTCCTTTTTCTGACATCAGCCATCGGAGTAAGCGTGCTCGGCGGCCGCCGCCGTGAAAAGTTTGCAGTCAGCACCACCAGCATTGAGCGTGTGATCGAGGGCATTCGCTTCGTGCGTCATCGCCCGATTGTGCTGGGGGCAATTTCCCTTGATCTGTTTGCGGTGTTGCTCGGCGGAGCCACCGCGCTTTTGCCGGTGTATGCGCGGGACATTTTGCATGTCGGACCGATCGGGCTTGGCGTGCTGCGCAGCGCGCCCGCCGTTGGCGCATCCTTGGTGGCAATTTCACTCGGTCGCCGTCCCCTACAGACAAATACTGGGGTCAAGATGTTCGCGTCGGTTGCGGTTTTCGGAATCGCCACGATCATCTTCGGCGTCTCGACAAGTTTTTGGCTTTCGCTGGCGGCACTGTTTGTTCTTGGCGCATCGGACATGGTGAGTGTGTTCATTCGCTCCGCGCTGATTCAGTTCGCCACGCCTGATGTCATGCGCGGGCGGGTGAGCGCGGTAAACATGTTGTTCATCGGCGCGTCGAACGAGTTGGGCGAGTTTGAATCCGGTCTTACGGCAGCGTGGTTCGGGACGGTGCCCGCCGTTGTGATTGGCGGTATCGGCACGATGCTTATCGTGGCGATCTGGATGAAATTGTTTCCGCGGCTGCGAACCGTGGACCGCCTCGCCGACGTTGCTGCCTAGCGCTGGTAGGTACCGGTGACCGATGCCTTCGCCAACGAGGCCTTCTGCAAGGCGGCAGCCACCTCGGTCGCGCTGGCATGCGCTGGAATTCCCACCGTCGGTGTGCGCAGTGCCCACACGGTAAACTGGTAACGATGGACGCCGGAGCCGGTGGGCGGGCAAGGGCCCGCGTAAGCTGCATCGCTGAAATCCGTCATGATCGCGCGTGCGCCTGCGGGAAGTGCCGCGCCTTTGCCGAGCGCATGTGTGCCCGCAGGCAACCCGATCACGATCCAGTGCGACCAACCGTTCGGCTTGACGCTTAGATCGATGGCTGTAATCGCGAAGCTGCGCGTGGCGTCGGGCGCACCGCTCCACGAAAGCGCCGGTGAAACATTCTGGCCGCCACAGCGCGTGTACACCTGCTGGATGTTGATCGCCGCGCCCTCATGAACATCGGGGCTGGTCAGTTCCAGTGCCGATGCAGGTGGGGCGCAAAGCAAGGCAAGCAGCGCAAAGACGGTTCGTTTCATGGCGATTGTCTCCGGACCGTCCGGCATACTACACCCGCGCGGCTCACAAGGGGAATGCGATGGCTCTGCAGGTGATTGGCGCTGGCCTCGGCCGAACCGGCACAATGACGCTCAAGACGGTGCTGGAGCAGCTGGGCTTCGGCCCCTGCCACCACATGATCGACGTCATTCAGCATCCTGAACAGGACGCGACCTGGCTTGCCGCCGTGAACGGCGAAACCGTGGACTGGGACACTTTCCTTGCGGATTATCGCTCCAGCGTAGATTTCCCCAGCTGCCATTTCTACAAGCAACTCGCGGCGCTTTATCCGCAGGCGAAGGTCATCCTCAGCCGCCGCGATGCGCAGAAGTGGTATGCCAGTATCTCGAAGACCATTTTCGAGGTGACGCGCAATATCGAGCGGAAAGGGGATGGTCAGGTGCGCGACACGCATAGCCAGTTGCTTATGCGCCTGATGGAAGAGACATTTCAGAGCCGTTACGACGAAGAGCATGTGATCGCTGCCTATGAGCGGCACAATGCCGAAGTGCTCCGCGTAATTCCAAAAGACCGGCTGCTGGTCTTTGAACCGGAAGAAGGCTGGGAACCGCTGTGCCGTTTCCTGGACGTGCCGGTGCCGTCAGCGCCGTTTCCGCTCACCAACACCACCGAAGAATTTCAGGCGCGCTGGGCAGCGCGGCGCAAGCAGCAGGCAGGGAAGCCGGCATGAAGAAAGTTTATTCAGGCGCGAAAGCGGCGCTGGATGGCTTGCTGTTCGATGGCATGACGGTGATGTCCGGTGGCTTCGGCCTGTGCGGCATCCCGGAGACTTTGATCCTCGCGCTCCGCGAGTCCGGCGTGCAGAATCTGACAGTGATTTCGAACAATGCCGGTGTGGACGATTTCGGCCTTGGCCTGCTGCTGCAAACGCGGCAGATAAAAAAAATGGTCAGCTCCTATGTCGGGGAGAACGACACCTTCGAGAAGCAGTATCTCTCGGGCGAATTGGAGCTTGAGTTCAACCCGCAAGGCACGCTCGCGGAGCGCATCCGCGCTGGTGGCGCTGGCATTCCGGGGTTCTACACAAAAACGGGTGTCGGCACGCTGATTGCCGAAGGCAAGGAGCACAAGGAGTTTGACGGCGAGACCTACATCCTCGAACGCGGCCTTGTGGCCGATCTTTCTATCGTGAAAGCCTGGCGCGGCGACGCGGAAGGCAATCTCGTCTATCGAAAGACGGCGCGAAACTTCAATCCGATGATGGCGACCGCGGGAAAGGTCACGGTGGCGGAAGTCGAAGAGCTTGTGCCCGTCGGCACGCTCGATCCCGACTGCATCCACACGCCGGGTATTTTCGTGCAACGGATCATCCAGGGCGAGTATTACGAAAAGCGCATCGAAAAGCGCACCGTGCGGGAGGCCTGATCATGCCGTGGACACGCGATCAGATGGCGGTGCGCGCGGCGCAGGAGCTGCGCGACGGATTCTATGTGAATCTCGGGATCGGCATTCCCACGTTGGTGGCGAACTACATCCCGGATGGGATGGAAGTGACGCTGCAATCGGAGAACGGCATGCTCGGCATGGGGCCGTTCCCGCAGCACCACGAAGTGGATTCAGATCTCATCAATGCCGGCAAGCAGACGATCACTGCGCTGCCGAAGACCGCGTATTTCTCCTCCGCCGACAGCTTCGGCATGATCCGCGGCGGCCATATTGATCTTTCTATTCTCGGCGCCATGGAAGTGTCCGAGAGAGGCGACCTTGCCAACTGGATGGTGCCCCGCAAACTGGTGAAAGGCATGGGGGGCGCCATGGATTTGGTCGCAGGCGTCAAGCGCTGTGTCGTGATCATGGATCATACCGACAAGGCCGGCCGTCCGAAGCTGTTGAAGAAGTGCACGCTACCGCTCACCGGTATTCACTGCGTGCAGCGCATCGTCACCAACCTCGGCGTGTTTGATGTGCGCGAAGAGGGCTTAAGTGTGGTCGAAGTCGCTCCCGATGTGACGCGGGATGAGATCGACGCGAAAACCGAAGCAGCGCTTGTGAACTGATTCGAGCAAGCGGGGCAGGGCGTGGCGGCATTGGACGCATTGCGAGGCTGGACCTCGGCGCAGAAGCATGTGGTCATCGCCAGCTGGCTCGGCTGGACGCTCGACGCCTTCGACTTCTTCCTTATGGTGTTTGTCATCAAGGATGTGGCCGCAGCATTCGGTGTGGAGAAGAGCACCGTCGCATGGGCGACGACACTTACGCTGGCGCTACGGCCCATTGGCGCTTTCATCTTCGGACGACTGGCAGACCGTTTCGGCCGCAGACCGGTGCTGATGGCGGATGTGGCGCTTTATTCTATCCTCGGGTTCATCACCGCGTTTTCACCCAGTCTGATTGCCTTCCTTGTCATCCGCGCTCTCTTCGGAATCGCAATGGGCGGCGAATGGGGCATCGGCGCTTCGCTCACAATGGAAAGTATTAAGCCAGAATCGCGCGGGATCGTGTCGGGCCTGCTGCAATCGGGGTATCCGACCGGCTATCTGTTCGCTTCGATCGTATACCGCAATTTCTACGAGCCGCTTGGAAACCTGACTGGCATGGCGCCGTGGCGCAGCTTGTTCCTGGTCGGCATTCTTCCGGCGCTGCTCATCTTCTATATCCGCCGAAACGTTCCGGAATCGCCCGGCTGGTCAGCAGAGAATGCGCGCGCCGGCACAGTCTTCAACGTGCTGCGGAAGCACTGGGCGCTGGCGCTGTACACCATCGTCCTGATGACGGCCTTCAACTTCTTTAGCCATGGCACGCAGGACGCCTATCCGACCTTCCTGCAGGTGCAGCATCATTTCGATGTTCACACCACCGGCAACATCGCCATCATCTATAACATCGGCGCAATTCTCGGCGGCTGGACGTTCGGGCTGTTCAGCCAGAGCATCGGACGCCGCCGCGCTATCATTCTTGCCGCGCTGCTCGCCATTCCGGTGACGTATCTGTGGGCGTATTCGGAAACGGCCACGATG
This sequence comes from Alphaproteobacteria bacterium, assembly GCA_045810735.1. Classification (GTDB taxonomy): domain Bacteria; phylum Pseudomonadota; class Alphaproteobacteria; order Micropepsales; family Micropepsaceae; genus Rhizomicrobium. Next base: position 83,954 of record JBJMVL010000101.1, on the reverse strand, counting down.
CTGGCGTTCGGCGCGTTCTTGATGCAGTTCTTCGTGCAGGGCGCTTGGGGCGTCATCCCCGCGCACCTGAACGAGCTGTCGCCACCTGAGGCGCGCGGCACGTTCCCCGGGACGGTCTATCAACTCGGCAACTTCATCGCGTCCTACAACCTCGTCCTGCAGACGCAAATCGCCGCTCGCATGCAGGAGTATTATTCTTTTGCGCTAGCCAGCGTTGCCATCGCGGCCGCTCTCAGTATCGCCGTGCTCACGGCGCTCGGCCGCGAGGCGCGGCATGTCGATATGCGGATTGCAGAGCGGCCAGCCTGATTAGCCGGCGCCACGCAGCCAAACGTCCACGCGATCGGCATTCCCGTGGTCGTCGACGCCGCCCATCGCCTTCACGTCGATGCGGCTGGCGGGAATGCCCTTATCGATCAGCAGCTGGCGGATGGCGAGCGCGCGCCTGAGTGACAGCCGCCGTGATTCGGACGACTTGTCGCCGGGATTGCCGCCAAACGCTTCGAGCTCCACACGTCCCGAATGGGAATCGATGGCCGCATTCAAATCCCCCGCCATCGCTTTCAGTGCGTCGGCACTGTCACTCTGCGGGTCGATATCGGTCCCGGCAAACAGCACTTCGCCCTTCTTGGTCATGCCGGCATGCGGATCGCCTTTGGGCTTCGGCGGCGCGGGTATTTCCTTCGCCGGCATTTCCTTCGGCGGTTGTTCCAGAGTTGCTACGTCGGTGTGCGGGCGCGCTGCCGAGCTTTGCTTCCGCTTAGGGGGCGGTGGAGGGGCTTTCGGTTTCGCGGGCGGGGGAGGCGGCGCGTTGCTGTCGAAGGAAAATGGAATGGCACCGCCGGGCGCGTTCACGTCGGCGGCGGAATCGGACGTTGCCGTGGTGCTGGCCGGCGCGGCCAGCACTTCCTTCACCGCCTTGCGGCGTTCGGCATGGGAGGCGGGCGGCGTCGCGGTTACGGCGTGCACCGGCGCGCTTTTCTGTGGCACAGGCTTCGCCGTGCTTGCAGCGGGGGCCGCAGATCCGAACGGAATCGGCGCGGCGCCGGTGGACGCCGCCGTACCGGCAGTCGTGGCCGGAGCCACGTGCTTCGCCGCCGGTTTCCGCCTGGCCGGCGCACGCTTCTGTGCCGGCATATGGAGTTGCACCGGCATGTGAAGCTGAATCGGCGCGGTGGCGTCGGGCGAGAATTGGCCCTGCGCCTGCTGCGCCATTGCCGCTCCGGAGAAAACGAGGCCGCCGAACGCTGAAAAAACGGCAACGCCGCAGCCCAAATTTTTCCGCAAACTCAAACTGCTACCCACGACTGGCGACGCACTGAAGATAAACGCCCGCGCGCGGCGCCTCAACTCTGGTCCGCTGCGGCAAATCCGTGATGTATAGTCATTCGACAGTTTTTTCGGGGCCACCCATGAAAACCAAAGCCGCCGTCGCCTATAAAGCCGGTCAACCCCTCGTAATCGAGGAAGTGGACCTTGAAGGCCCCAAAGGCGGCGAGGTGCTGGTCGAGATCAAGGCAACTGGTATTTGCCACACCGACGAATTCACCCGGGCCGGCGCCGATCCAGAAGGTTTGTTCCCGGCGATCTTCGGGCACGAGGGCGCGGGCATCGTGGTGGATGTAGGACCAGGCGTCACCAGCGTCGCGCATGGCGATCACGTGATTCCGCTCTACACGCCGGAATGCCGCCAGTGCAAAAGCTGCCTCTCACGCAAGACCAATCTCTGCACCGCCATTCGCGCCACGCAAGGTAAAGGTTTGATGCCGGACGGCACATCGCGTTTTTCCATCGGCGGAGAGATGGTGCATCACTACATGGGCTGCTCGACATTCTCCAACTACACCGTGCTGCCGGAAATTGCGGTGGCGAAGATCCGCAACGACGCGCCGTTCGAGAAGGTCTGCTACATCGGCTGCGGCGTCACCACCGGAGTCGGCGCGGTGATTAACACCGCAAAGGTCGAGCCCGGCGCCAATGTCGTGGTGTTCGGGCTGGGCGGCATTGGTCTCAACGTGGTGCAGGGCGCCCGCATGGTCGGTGCCAACATGATCGTCGGTATGGATGTGAACCCCGCGCGCGAAGCCCTCGCCCGCAAGTTCGGCATGACGCATTTCGTCAACCCGAAAGACGTCGGCGGCGATCTTGTTGCGCATTTGGTTGAACTTACCGGAGGCGGCGCCGATTATTCGTTCGAGTGCGTCGGCAATGTCGATCTCATGCGCCAGGCGCTGGAATGCTGCCACCGTGGCTGGGGCGTAAGTGTGATCATCGGGGTGGCGGGTTCGGGGCAGGAGATTAAAACCCGGCCGTTCCATCTGGTGACCGGCCGCGTGTGGAAAGGCACTGCCTTTGGCGGCGCCAGGGGCCGCACGGACGTGCCCAGAATCGTCGATTGGTACATGGAAAACAAAATCAACATCGACGATCTCATCACCCATGTGCTGCCCCTGAACAACATCAACAAGGCGTTCGACCTGATGCATTCGGGCGAAAGCATTCGTACGGTCGTCACGTTCTGAGCTCTGAAAGAAGCGAGCGACGTGCGGTAAAACCCTACTGCTCGGTTTCTCCCGCCAGTTCAATCTGCTGTGCAGAAATAGACTAATTCAGACTTCGTTTCCTTCCAGATAATCGATCAGCTGACCGCTTTCCGAGACGCGCTGCGCCAAGGCTACGACCTGCACCACGATCTGCTGATCGCCGATGAGAACCGGAAGCGTCGAGCCGAATATTGGCGTTGGCGCGCGAACGACGTCGCTCATTACTATCTCCCCATTCGCGCGCTTTACTCTCACTTTGAATGCCATTCGCTCCCCGTTGTGGTCGTGTGATGGCTTGTGAGAATGCCACCACCATTTGAAATGCGTACGGCGACGCTAACTCCGCGAAGCAACGAACAGCACACAGAACGGTGCGGCAGCAAGCGCGTTTCACCGCGCCAACGCGCATATCGATGAATGTTTTTCAATGTCGTCTGCCGCACACACTTGGGTGCGATTTACTTGCAACGGCGATGCGTGAGGACAACGCGATGATGCTTAGCGTAAGATGCACTTTCACAACGCCGGTGCTTGCAAACCACACACGCCGCAATGGCAATGGCAACAGGAATTCGTACACCGTAACAGGATGGAGCGATGCAATGTTCACCGCAACGGGCGCAACGCTAACCGAGATTCGTGCGAGGGGACGCAAAGTCGTCCGCAAGGATGGAAAGCAGATCCTCCTGATTTTTGCAGGCGAATGCGTGTTTGCGATTGCCAACCGCTGTCCGCACGAAGGCTATCCACTGAGTGAGGGCACATTGTCGCCCGGCTGTCTTCTCACCTGCAACTGGCACAATTGGAAGTTTGACTTGCGAGACGGTGAAGCGATCGTGGGTAGCGATCCGGTGCGCACCTATCCCGTGGAATTGCGGAATGAGGATATCTTCATCGGTCTCGCCGATCCGCCTGCGGAGGCGCAGCGCGCTCGCGCGCTGCATGGGCTCGATGCGGCGATGGCGGACAACGACATGGCCCAGATGGCGCGGCTTGAGCGGGCCGGCTTCGACGCTTGCCACGCTCTCGCCCATGGGATCGCCATGCGCAACGATCATCTGGAAGACGGGATGACGCACGCCTATGCCGCCGCGTCCGATTGGCTGATGCTGGCAAAGCGCGCCCCGTCGCCCGAGCGGCGGCTCACCGCATTACTGGAACCAGTGGCGCATCTCGCCGAGGACACGCTGGGCACCGATATTTTTCCGTATGCGGAGAGCGTATCCGAATGGAATGCGCAGTCCTTTGTCGCCGCCATCGAAGCGGAAGACGAAGCGAAAGCGGTTGCGCTGGTGCGCGGCGCACTTGCCGCCGGCCTCACCTATGGCCACTTGCGGCCGGCGTTCGCCGAAGCGGCGCTGGCGCACTACGCCGATTTGGCCGCTGCGCCATTTACACATTCAAAACCGGCCAGCTGATTGCGCGGCTGGACGAGCCGCAGGCTACGGAGCCGCTACTGCTCGCGCTCACCCGGATGCTGGTGCGCGCCACGCGCGAAGAGCGCTTGCCGGCGTTCCGCTTCTATGCGAGGGCGCTCCCGGCGTGGGATGGCGAAGGGGGAGAACTGGCGCGCGCGGAAAACTTCATCGGTGCGTCAATCGAGGGCGCGCTGAAGCACACGCTCGCCAGCTCGGGCCGCGATACACGCGAGCTTTACAATGCGCTGCTCGGCGCCGCCGCCTGGAACCTGCTGCACTTCAACCGCGCCTTCGAAGAGGCGACGGACGGTGCCATCGCCGACAACGTCGGCTGGCTCGATTTCACCCATGCCCTTACGTTCGCCAATGCCTGCCGCCACCTCTGCGAAGAGCGTCCGGATCTGTGGCCGCGCGCGCTGCTGCAGATGGCGCTGTTCGTGGGCCGCAACCGCAAATATGTGGACGCGGGGCAGGATGTCGCGCGCTTCCGCGTTAACGATCGCGAGTCTTTTCTCGCGCGCGAAATGACAGGACTCTACGACCACGGCATGCCGGAGCCGATCATCGCCTGCCATCGCGTCAAGGTGCTGTGCGCGCTGGAGGACGAGCTTGCCGCTGCGCCGGATGCGCCATGGGCGGATACGATGTACGCCGCGGTCAACCGCTATCTCAACACGCCGATGAAGCGCCACCATGGCCTGCGCACCGCCACGCAGGCGCTCGCCTTCATCGGCCGCGAGGCGTGAGACGGCGCGAGCCGGAACACAACATGCCGGTGAGCCGTTCAAGTCTGTGCAGCAAACGGGGGAAATGCAGATGACTAGATCTCTTGTCTGGGTGGCAGCGGCGTTTTTGCTGGTCGGCCCGGCATCGGCCCAGAACACCAAGCTCACCATCGGGCCGGGGCACGGTAAGCTGATCCAGGAATATGTCGTCACCGAGCGCGTACAGCCCGTGAGTGTAACCGTGCCTCTGGAGATCGGCGCCACGGTCCCGGAGGAAATTCAGCTCGCTCCCGTCCCGCTGGGAATGGTCGCGAGGGTGCCGGAGGTACGCAATTACGAATACTTCGTTGCCGGCCGACAGGTCGTGTTCGTTGAGCCCTACACGCGGCGTATTCTGCAGATCGTCCAGTAAGGCGGATCCGCATTAACGGGTCATTGGGGACAGCAGACGCATTTCCTTGCGGCCGCCGCAGATTTGCCCAATTGCCGCTCATGCTGCCCCTTTCGGAGCACCACGGTTTTTTTTCGGAGCGCAAATATGTCGGGACGTCTTTCTTCTGCCGCCTGCGCGGCAGCACTTTTGCTCAGCGGCGTGAGCATGGTCGCGATGTCGACACCTGCCACTGCGCAGGTGAGCGTCCGCATTGGATACGATTTCTTCCACAAACGGCTCGCCCATGCCGGGCGATGGTCTCGCCATCCGATCTGGGGCGATGTGTGGCGGCCGCGGCCAGGCCTGGTCGGCCCGTATTTCCAGCCATACACAAATGGCTATTGGGAATTCACCGACGAATATGGCTGGTATTGGGTCTCCAACGATCCGTTCGACGATGTCGTCTATCACTACGGGCGCTGGGTGTACGATCCGCAATGGCAGTGGTTGTGGGTGCCCGGATACACATGGGCGCCAGCTTGGGTCGTGTGGCGCGAAGGCGACGACTACACCGGCTGGATGCCGATGCCGCCGGACGAGGAATTCGTTTCCGGGGCAGGCCCTGGATTTGGCATCAATATCGGTCCTGTTGGCCTGAATTTCTATAACAGATGGTATGGCGGCCGCGTCGATCCGGATCGCTTCTTCGTGTTCGTGAACAACCGGCATCTGGTTGAACGCGACTATCGCCGCTTCGTCGTGCCGCGCGAGCGCGTCAAGATCGTGCTCGGGCGCACGCGTCCGGTGACGAAATTCGAAGTGGTGAACAATCACGTCGTCAACCGCGGCGTCGATGTGCGGGTGGTCGAGCGCGCCGCTGGCCGGCGCATCGCGCCGGTTTCGGCAAAGGCCGTGATCAAGCCCGATGCGGTGATCACCACTGTGGATGAAGGCAAGCAGGTGCGCGTCCGCGAGCGTGCCGCGCATCCCATCGATGTGCAGGCGGTGCGGCGCAATGCCGGCGGCCGCGGAGAAGGTTCTGCTGCCACCGGCGCAGCTCCGGACAATGGAACGGAGCAAAGCGGCGGAAAAGCGAACGGTCGTGGTGGCCGCCAGGATAACGGCGGGGGCATGAGCAACCCATCCGGCGAGGCGATGAGCGGACCGCCGGGTGAAGCGACGGGCCGAACACGCACGCGCAACAATGGCGCGGCACCCGATGCCGGCGGCAGGACTTCGCCCGATCAGACCGGTGCGGCGCCTGCGAACGGTGCATCTGACGGCAGCAACGCGCCGCGCCGCCGCAGCGGCGGAAATTCCACGAACGGTCCGGATCAAAGTGGTGCACCATCGATGAGCGGACCTCGTTCCGGCAACCCAAGCGCCGGTTCAGGCAATGTGGATGAAACACCAAGCGGCGGCACGCCGCGCCGCCGCAGCGCCTCCGGCATGAACGGACCGGGGTCCGCACCCAACGCCAATGCGCCAGCGCAAAACGGAACTGCCGCGCCGCCACAAAATGCACCGCCTGAAAACCCGGCTGTGCCTAAGAAGAAAAAGAAGAAATCGCAGACGGACGATCAATCCGGCTCGCCGGAGTAGTTCGCGTTAGCGCGGCCCGGGTACACGCGCTCGGCCACGCTAACATAGGCTAACTTCAAATGCGCTTGCGACGAGCGCGGACCCGCTTCATTGTCCCGCCCCCGAGCCACGCTCGCCAATCCTAAGAGGGACCTCCCGATGTCAATCTTTCGCCTTCCGACGGCAACCGCCGTCGCCGTTGTTCTTGCTGCTGCCGCCTCGGCGAATGCGCAGCCGGCCAAGAACTATCACATCTTTCCGATGACCTCTTTCGCCTCGCGCAACGCGCACGTTCAGCCGCCCGCATCCGACATGAACTATTACGGCGGCTCCGTCTTCTCCAGCGTGAAGCTCGTGAGCGTCATCTGGAACAAAGACGTCCTGCAGAACACCAAAGACCAGATCCCGCTGTTCTCCGCCGCGATCGTCGACAGCACCTATGTGGACAAGATGGCCGAGTACAAGACGAAGGGCGTCCACGCGATCAACGGCCACAAGAGCACCAACCAAACCATCCACCGTGGAACCTATCTCGGGCAGGTGCAGCTCAAGCCGCACAACACCTCGAACCAGCTGTCGGACGCCGACGTGCAGAAGGAAATCAAGCGGCAGATCGCCGACGGCGTGCTTCCGCCCCGCGATCCAAACACGCTCTACATGATCTATTTCCCGAGCAACATCTCCATCAACCTGGACGGGCTGATCTCATGCCAGAGTTACGGCGCTTACCACTTCTCGACCAACCAGGCGAAGATCGCGAAGAAGTCGAACGTCTTCTACAGCGTCGAACCGGAATGTAATTCCGGATTCGGCTTCCTGACTTTCGCCGCCTCGCACGAATACGCCGAAGCAACCACGGACAACGTGCCGACACCCGGCTCGAATCCCGATTTTCCGCAGGCGTGGAACGATTCCGCTGGCTATGAAATCGGCGACAAATGCAGTGGGCAAGGAACACTTACATCCTCCGGTGGCAGCTGGGAAGTGACGCAGTACTATCTCAACAGTCTGCATGGCTGCAGCACGGGCAATTACACCAGCCCGTAACGCGCTTTGTTATCCGGCCGGAGAATACTCCGGCCGGATGGCCATGTGCTGCTCAGTCTAAATCCCGCTGCCGCGCGGCGCGGCGCGCATCGAGCGCGCGATCGATGTCACGACCGGATCCCACGTCTGTCGCTCGCTGGCCGGATACTCGCCGCGCACGGTGATCTCGATGTCGCCCCTGACCAGCGATTTCTGATACACGATGTGATCGCCCGTCCGGCACGACACCGCCACCAGCGTGGGCTTCACCACGCGATACGATGGTCGTGCGCCCGGGCAGATCGCCTGCGCATCATGGGCGAGGTCCTGCGGCGCGCGCCCGTTCAGCTGCGCGAACACGCGAAATCCTGCATGGCCCGCAGTGGAAGCAAACGCCTGGCCTTCGGGGCTGTGGCCGGCGATCGGCCTCAGCAGCGCTGCGGGATATCGTACGGAATAGCCGAATTGCCGGTTCGCGTAAGCGCCCGGTGCAGATTGCGCCGCGGCGGCGCCGGCAATCGTGGCGAGCAAGGCGATACAGCAGACGGATTTGTTTTTGGACATGATAATGTGTGGGCTCTTCCGGCCGGCCCACATTATTCTCGGCATGGACTTCGCCGGTGAAGTCGAGGCGATCGGGGATGGCGTTACCGCGTTCAAGCCGGGTGATCGCGTTTTCGGGATGTTGCGGCTGCGCGAGCTTGGCGCGCGTGCAGATTACGTGTGCGTGCCGGAAGATGGCTACCTCGCCATGATGCCGGACGGCCTGCCTTTCGAAGAGGCCGTGGTGTGCGAGGGCGCGTTTTACGCGCAGGCGTGTCTGTCGAAGCTCAACCTCAAACGCGGCGACAAGATCCTCGTCTATGGCGCGTCCGGCGCCATCGGCACGGCGGCGGTCCAGCTTGCCAAATCAATAGTCGCGCGCGTCACCGCGGTCGTGGACACGCGGCATCTCGATCTCGCCCGATCGCTCGGGGGGGGAAAGCGCCATCGACTACACGACGGAGGATTTTACGCGCATCGGCGAGACATTCGACGCCCTGCTGGATGCCGTCGGCAAAACCACCTACCTGCGCTGCCGCAGATTACTAAAGCCCGGCGCGATGTTCGTCGGCACGGACATGGGGCCTTGGGGCCAGACCTTGCTGCTCACGATGTGGCGGGCGATCACGGGCCGCAGGAGCGTCACCGTGCCGATCCCGAAGCACGTTCCCGGTTTCGTTGATTTCCTGAGAGCGCGCATGGAGGCGGGCGAATTCCGCGCGGTCATCGACCGCCGGTATCCCCTTGAGGGCCATCGCCGATGCCTATCGCTATGTGGAAAAGGGACAGAAAACCGGGATCGTCGTCATCAACGTCAGATAGGAGAGCCGCGGAACTGATCCGTTGCGGGCCAGGTTCAGTTGCCTAAAGCCGCGACTCGGCCAAATGTCGTCGCTCATGTCCTCAGACAAAGGAGCGGGAGCCATGTCGAACCTGATAAGGCGATTTGCACAATTATGCTTCGTGATTGCGGTGGCGTTCGCCGCCGCCTCCGGGACCAATGGTGCTGCCCGAGCCGCGGCGTCGACAGCGGCGGATCTGAATAACGATGCTTCGCGTGCCCTCCAGAAGCTTTACCGGACGAATCCTGTGGCCGCGAGTATCGCCAGGCAGTCGCGCGCCGTTCTGGTGTTCCCCAACATCGTAAAGGCCGGTCTGGTCTTCGGCGGTGCGTATGGAGAGGGCGAGCTCAGAATCGGCGGGCGCGTGGCGAACTACTACAACTCGTTTTCGGCATCTTGGGGTTTTCAGGCAGGCGCCCAAGCTTACGGCTACGCCGTATTCCTGATGAACCAGAAGGCGGTGGAATATCTTGACCGATCCGACGGCTGGGAGATCGGAGTGGGACCGACGGTTGTTCTTGTGAACGAGGGCGTCGCGAAAAACCTTTCGACGACAACGCTAAAGGACGACGCCTACGCATTCATCTTCGACCAGAAGGGATTGATGGCGGGAATAACCCTCGAAGGAACAAAGGTCTCCAGAATCAAACGTTGATGCGGCGCAGCCTCCGGTTTGCGAATAATCGCGACCGCGACGCTATGTCGGCCATGCCGGGGGCGGATCGCAGCCCTCGGCGCCCTTACACTTCGGCCCGAGCTGGAATTCCAGCGGCGGATCGCCCGTCTACATAGCGTCAGGGAACCGAGCGGCAAACAGGATCGATATGCGCGCCGATAAAGCGGCACCTCGGGGTGGGGGGCGAGAGAATTAGAGGCGAAATGATGTCCTGTCACCGATTTGCGGATTCGCGAAGCCGCGGTGCGATGAAACGAGTGTGTCGGTCAGCCGTCTCCGAATTGCATGGCTGCAATTCGCATGCTCTCACCGTATAAAGCAAAGCGCCGCGCGAGCAATACCAATGCACGATCAGCCCTCACGTCTTTGGGACGAGCTAGTTGACGAATTCCGTGCGCTCGGCGGCACGGTGGAGAACGTCCGCCTGGGCCAAGGCTCCTTGGGGCGCGGCCTTTTTGTAATCGATCCCGCGCGGCCGTTTCTGGTTCGCGCGCCGGAAAGTCTTCTGGTGAGCGTCTCCGATATTGTATTCGAGAACGGCGCCCTGAAAGTTGCGGCTGGCGCGAATGTCGGTGTGAGGGAGCGGAAGTTCTATGAGGACTATTATGCGTTCATCTCCTGGGGCGGCGGCGGGCGCGAGGAGGTCGAGTGCATTTTCGAGCAGGCGGCGGAGCTGCCACCTGAACTTCGGCACAAGCTTTTCACGAAATATGTTTGCGGCGAGTGGTTCCGTGAGCCCTCGCCGGCACTAATTCAAAACCAATTTGTCGATTCGCGAGAGATTTCTTTCGAAGATCGAAGGGTCATGATGCCGATCATCGAGCTCGCAAATCACGGCGCGATATGTTCGTACGATGACGCCGATGGCCTGTCGCTGAAGGGAACCGCCCCGGACGAGATCACCGTGCAATACGCCATCGCAGATACTCTCGGTATGTTTGTCTCGTGGGGGTTTGTGGCCGAGTGCGACACTGCTTTCAGCATCGCACTGAAGGGCGCGGTCGGCACTACGCCGCTCCATGTCCATCGGCGCACCGTCAACACCACGATTGGCATAAGACCAGTGCTCCCGACATTGACCACGACTGATGCCGGGGTTGTGGAGCTGAATTACCTGATGCTGGGAAACCGTAAAATGCCACGGCTGTGTCGCGGCAACTTCCGCAGTGTGCTGCGCGCCGCAGGCCACACCGATGTAGATGAACCCTTCGACAAGATTCGCATGGTCAATCAGGGTCATCATCTGGCATTGCTGGGCGATCTGGAGGCGCTTGACGGCGCGATGGTGCGACAGTTACGGCGCATGGCGCGTCTCCAGCTCCTTGCGCTGACCTACTGCTTCGGCGTCCGGGAGCTGTGAGCTTGCGCTCGTGCTCGGTGCCCCCATGACAGTGCGCCAGAGTGTTGCCTACGCTGCGATGAGTTGATCGGGACAGAAGTACTTGGCCCCAATAGCTGACGATAATGCCTGACACTTCGTGGGATGAGATGCTGGAGGAATTTCGCGCGCTTGGCGGGGTAGCGAATAATGTCCGGCTGGGCTATGGCCCGTTTGGCCGCGGCCTGTTTCCTGTCGATCCCAAGAAGCCGGTAACGATCCGTATCCCTGACAACTTGCTCGTACAGCTCGAGCATGTGGTCTTTGAGAACCATGCTTTCCGGGTGGGCCCCGCATCCTCGCTGGACGAACGCGCCCGTGCGTTCATCGAACGATACGAACAGGACTTCTCCTGGGGAACAACACGCATCGAAACAGAACGCTTTCTGGCCATGATGAGCGAGTTGCCCGAAGCGTTGCGCGAAATGCTCACAACCCAACTGGGACTCGGCAGCTTCTTCCAGGCCCCTTCACCGCGATTGACTGCGACCATGTTTATCGCCGCACGCGCGATTACGGCTTCCGGCGGCCGCCGCGTGATCATGCCTATCATCGAACTCGCAAATCATGGCCCCGGTGTTCGATACGACACGCAGTGGGGCGTATCCTTGCATGGCCAATTCGATGGAGAAGTGCTCGTTCGATATACCCTCCCCGCCGATCCTTACGATCTGTTTACGCACTGGATGTTTGCTCCCCAGGAGCCGACGGGGTTCAGCCTCAAGATGAATTTGACCGTTGGCGGCAAGGAAATCTGGATCGACAGGGAGTTCAACGAAGAAGAAGCGCCGTGGGTACCGAAAATTTCGGTCGAGGGAAACCGAATCTCATTGGCATACGTGCTTCTGGGCCACCGGCAGTTTCCCAGGGTACCCAGAGGAGCCTTTCAACGCGCGATGTCAGATGCAGGCGTGGAGAAATCGGCTGAGATTTTTGAAATCATCCAGCACGTGAATCGCGAAAGGTTTTTGGATCTGCTCGACGCACTCGAAGCGCTCAACTCGCCGGCGGTACAGCCGCTGCGAACCCTGGCACGCAATCAGTTGCGTGCTCTTTCTTGTTATTACGGCCTAAGGCCGGTGTGAACGGGATTAGCCCCTGAGTCCCGACGTTATCCGTCCCATTGCGGTAAGCACTGCGACCCGAATTGCCATCTACGGCAAGATATCCTGCGCAGATATGCAAAAATCTTTCCCGAAGTGGTGGATGCCCGACGATGTGGCGTTCACGGACGAAATCCCGCACACCGCCACGGGGAGATTCAGAAAACCGTCTTGCGCGAGCGCTTCGGACGGCACAGGCTTCCGACCGCTGCGGAATAGAGGCCTTCATGCACCCGCGTCCCTGGCTCGCCAGGCTGAGCTTCGCAGCCTTCGGGATTTCGTGCCTCATCGGAATCATCGCCGCGCTGGGGACGCGGCTTGGTGCGTGGGATTATCTCTTCGGCCTGTTCGTGCTGTTTCCCTGGAGCATATATTTCGGCCTCGCGGCCTTCGCGAGCGGCCTCATCTGGGTGCTCTGGGCGGTGATCGCCAATCGCGGCGAGGCGGCACGCTATGGCCTTGTTGGCGTAATCGGGTCGGCGGTTCTGATCGCCCTGCCGCTTTACGACCTTTACCAGGCGGAAGTGTCACCTGCGATTCACGACATTTCCACCGACGTGGAGAACCCGCCGCGATTTCTGGCGCTTGCAAAACTGCGGCAGCAACAGACGCGCGATCCCGCAAAGCTCACACCACCCAGCTACGATGGTCCGAAGATCGCTGCAGGCCCGGATGGCACGGCTTCCACAACGGTCGCATTGCAGAAGAAATATTATCCCGACATTCATCCGCGCGCCGATCTCACGGCGCCAGACAAGTTCTTCGAGCGCGCGGTAAAGACCGCCTACAAGCTGGGATGGGATGTCGTCGCGATCGTGCCGCAACAGGGTCGCATCGAGGCAACTGACACGAGTTTATGGTTCGGCCTCACCGACGATATCGCCATTCGCGTGCGACCTGCGGGCGTCGGCGCGCGCCTGGACGTACGATCGAAGAGTCGCGAAGATCTTTCGGCGGGACCATTCGGGGCAACTGACATGGGCCGCAATGCAGCCCACATCCGGTCCTTCCTGAAAACCCTTTCGGATACCTATTGAATCGCTAGTGTCGCAGGAGATACCGGCCATCTGTGGCACGCACGCGGCCTTGCGCTTCCAATTGGACCAGATGCGCGAGCACGGAGCGAGCGGCGGCCGGGTGGAGGCGCACGTCCACGTCCGCATAAAGGCGCGCGACAATTTCTGGAATCGTGCTCGTACCGTTGCGGATACAGGCAAGTATCTGCGCCTCGCGCTCCAGGCGATGATCGAGATAAGCCTCAAGAAACGGATTGGGATTGCGAATGGGCGCACCATGCGTCGGATAGAGAATCCGGTCGTCACGTGCGATCAGCTTCTTCAGGCCCGCCATGTATTGCGCCATGTCGCCGTCGGGTGGCGCAATCACGGTGGTAGACCAGCCCATTACGTGATCGCCGGTGAACAGCGCCTTTTCTTCCTTGAGCCCGTAGCACATGTGGTTGGAGGTGTGTCCGGGCGTGTACACACATTCGAAGGTAAACCCGTTGCCTTCGAGAATATCGCCATCGCGGACAACAACATCGGGCACGAACGAGAGATCGCCCCCTTCCTCAACCTGCACGTTGTCGTCTTTGCCAGAAATGTGTGGACCAAACCCATAGGTTGGCGCGCCGCTCCACTCTTTCAGCGGCTGCGCCGCCGGCGAATGATCGCAATGCGTGTGCGTGACGAGAATGTGCGTAATCCGCCGCCCGCCAATGGCGCGCTTCAGCACCTCCATGTGTTCCGGAATCAGCGGTCCCGGATCGATCACCGCGATGTCGGGCGTGTCTTGCGCGGCGCTTACGATGTAAACGCCGGTGCCTCGGAAGGTGAACGGGCTCGGGTTGCGTGCCAGCAGCCGCGACACCATCGGCGAGAGCGGCAGCAACTCATCGTATGGCGCATGGAAGGTGCGGTCGAAGGCAATTGCCATCTACTTGCTTTGCTCGCGATGCTCCCGCAACCGCGCCTGACGAACATAGGCGACGGGACTGGTGCGGTGAATCATCGCTTTCACCATCAGCGGCATGCGATGGGCGAAGCGCTCAAACCCGCGCGACAGCCACTCAAAGCGGTGCCGGGCATACTGGAGCCGGCGCCGCATGGCTTTGGAATGCGTAGTGAGAATCGCAAGGCCGGTCAGAAGCGGCATGATTCCGATCAATGGAACAGGAATGGGCGCCGGCAGGAATACTATGCCGATCACCACCAAGGTCCATCCGAGGGCGAGCCAAAAGGCTTTCTGCACCGGTCCGTTCCGCGTCCCGAGCGTCGCGACTCGCATGATTCAGCTCCCAAATGATGACGGCCATTTGGCGAGCCGACGATAGGCCGTTCCCGTTAAGAAATGGGTTCCGCGCCGGATGTTTCCATAGCGGGCCGCGGAATACGCTGATTCCATCAGGTGTAAGGCTGGGCCTCGATGGCGCGAACAAGGCCTTTGATCGTGCGGTAGAGCACCCAGACGACAAGCCCGATCAGGATGGGAATACCGACAAAAACAAAGCACAGGGGGATTGCCACAAGCGCAATTACCACTGCCACCCAGAACGTCTCGATAAGATTGCGGAAGTGCGATTCCCAGATGGTGCCCTGGGCGTCGCGGCGCAGGACATAGGCCAGCACCAGCGCCACGAGAGTCGCGATATGCACCGTAGGCCAGCCGAATAGATACAGCCCATAGCAAAGGATGGCTGTGCCTCTGAGGCTTTCCTGATTGCGGATTGGCTGGGCCTGTGCGACGTCGGCCATGGTCTTTCCTCGCGTGAATTTTAATTGAATGTGGGTGAGGTCAAGCCGGGTTCAAGCCGCGTTAGATCCCGCCGTACCAGTTGTATCCCTGGTCTTCCCAATAGCCGCCCCTGCCGCCGCCGATATGGGCGAAGCTTTCCACAAGTTCGATGCGCTCGACGTATTTCGCCTGTTTGTAGCCCAGCTGGCGTTCCGCCCGGAGGCGCACCGGCGCACCGTTGGCGACCGGCAGCGGCTTGCCGTTCAAATCATAGGCGAGCAGCGTCTGCGGATGCAGGCATTCGAGCAGATCGTGGCTCTCATAATAAAAGTCGGCGTCCGCCACGCCATCACTGTCTGTGTCGGTCATGGGATCGGCGCAATGGAACACGCAATAGCGCGCGTTGGGCTTGGGCTTCGCCATCGCCAGCACGGCGCGCAGCGGCGCGCCGGTCCACTCGCCAATGCAGGACCAGCCTTCCACACAATCGTGCCGCGTGATTTGGGTGCGCGACGGCAGCTTGCGCAGATCGGCGAGCGTAAGGGTCAGCGGGTGTTCGACCAGCCCGTCCACCGTCACTTCCCAAGAGGCGAAACCCTCCTTCACATGCTGCTGATAGTCGTCGGTCGGCGGATTGATCGTGCCATTGGCGCGGAATACCGGCGCGATGTCGGCTTTGGTATATTCCTTCGCCAGAGCGTGGCTGCCGGCGAACAGGCGCTGCACCCGTCGCGTCAGCCCCTCGGCCGTGTAAAGCACATCCTGTACCCACGGCGTCTGCGACAGGGACTTGCAGCCAGCGAGCGACAGCGCGCCGGCGCTCGCGGCCGCGGCGCTGAGGAATTTGCGGCGGTCAGGCACGCGTACCTCCGTCGCCTTCGATCAAATAGCGGCCGGTGATCATTGAGCGCAGATTGTTCCAGGTGCCCGAGAGAACCACCATCACGATGTGAACGACAAAGAACGCCACGAAGGAGAAGGCGCAAAGGAAGTGAATGGTGCGCGCGCTCTGCCGCCCGCCGAATAGCCATGGCAGGAATGGGAACGCCGCGTCCATCGTGGGCGACATGGTGAGGCCAGTCAGCACCACCAGGGGCCCTTGAATGAAAATCACGGTGAAGTAGGCGAGCTTCTGCAGCGCATTGTAGCGCTTTGCGTCTTCCCCCTTGGGAAAGCACAGCCGGATGTGCTCGACGATCTCATGCGGCAGGTTGCGAAAATCGCGCGCGGTGGGAAGGAGATCGCGGACATGTCCGCGAGCGAGGGCGTAGAGCGCGAAGAGCGCGCCGTTAATCACGAACAGCCAAGCGAAAAAGAAATGCCAAACACGCCCCATCGCCAGCCATTGCGGGCCGGGCAGGGTCGCCCAGGCCGGAAAACCACGCACCACCAACACGCCGTCCATCCGCGAGGCACCCAGGATGCCGGTGGTGTTAAACTGCCACGATCCGATTTGCGTAATGCCTCTCACCACCTGCCCGGCGGAATTCTGCAAGGCGGAGAACGACAGGAGCGGATGCGCGAAGTTCGACTGCGCGCCCCAATAGAGGGCGGGATGCGCATTGAAGATCTGCAGGCCGCTCATCAGCATTACGAGCAGCACGCCCGCATTCAGCCAGTGGGTGATGCGCACCGCAAGTGCATGGCGATAAAAAGGAATTCTCGGCTCATCGGGCCGGGTGCGCGCGCCGAATGTGAGAAAATTCAAAAATCTTCGCGACGGCGAAGGCCGGGGGTTTCCCAGCTGGTGCGCGGAAGCCTCCATCACGGTCGTCCTCTGCCTGACACTGGCCAGCCTCTTGTGTCGTGTTGGCACCGGCGGACCATGCTGTGCTGGAATTCCCGCATTGACAAGCGCGCGAGCGGCGCGCCCCAATTATGGCTAGACAGGACAAGGAGGGTTCGATGAGCCGCGCATTATCCCAAGCGTTATTGGCAGTGGCTTACGCATTGGTTTTCTCGACGGCTGTGCAGGCAGATGCCGGTTCTGAGACGGTCACGGCTGCAACCCATGCCGAACTGGCTGCCGGCGCCTCAGATATCAATGGTGTGCACAGCCACCTGCATCACGCGCTCAACTGCTTGGTCGGCCCCGGGGGCAAAAGTTTCGACGCAAAGGAGATGAACCCCTGCGCGCAAAGCGGCAAGGGCGCCATTCCGGACACGGCAGATGCTTCGAAGAAAGCATCGCTCGAAGCCGCGGCCGAGAAGGCACGCGAAGGACTGGCGGCGAGCAATCTGAAAGCGGCGCGGAACGATGCCTCAGCGACCGCTTCGATGTTGAAGGCCAAGTAGTTTAATAACTGCACGCAGGGAGCGTTTGACGACAGTCCCGTGCTTTCCGGCGAATTCTCCGGCAGGCGCGGCAGACATGGAGGGAAGGATGAAACGGTTTCTCAACCTAGCGGCCGCCGCGGCTTTGGCGGCGACATTGATCGGCTTTGGGCAGGCGGCGCGCGCGGCAGACGAAATGTCGATTTTGGCGCACGCCAATGCAACGGTGTCCGATCTCAAGCACGATCCGGTGTTCTCGAAAGCGCGCGCCACGCTCCGCAAGGCGCGCGCTGTGCTGATCGTGCCGGCGCTCGTCAAGGGCGGATTCATATTCGGCGCCGAGGGCGGTAGCGGCGTTCTCGTTGTGCGCGCCCGCAGGGGATGGAGCCAGCCGGTGTTTTACAGCCTGGGTTCGGCTTCCTTTGGGCTGCAGATCGGTCTGGAACAGGCACAGCTTGTGATGTTCATCATGAGTGATCGCGCGCTGCTCGGCATCGAGCAGGGCAAGGTCAAACTTGGTGCTGGCGCGGGCCTGACGGTGATCACGCTGGGCGCATCGGCCGAAGCGGCAACGCCGGGAAATCTGTCGGGCGATATCCTTGTGTGGGCGGTGGCGAAAGGCGCTTACGGGGGGATTACCTTGAACGGCTCGATCGTTGCGCCGCAAGACAGCAACAACGCGGCCTTTTACGGTCGACCGGTAACGGTGAGAGATGTTCTGACGGATCAGGTCAGAAATCCCGCGTCGGCAAGCCTGCGCGCAAATCTCGCCAGCGTCTGGTAACCGAAGCCCGCGCGAGATCTATCCTGCATTTTGGTGCGAGGCGGATTTGCGCATGGCGCGCTTCGCGCCGGTGCCGATCGCCTGGTTGCGGAAACAGGCGCAAAGCTCAACATCAACGGCGGTGCTATAGCGCTGGGACACCCGATCGACGCGTCTGGCACGAGGCTGATGGCCCAGGCTGGTTCACGCATTGAAGAAATGTGGTCGCCTCTATGGGATGCAAGCGATGTGCGAGGGTGGCGGAATGGTCAATGTAAACATCATCGAGCGGCCCTGACGCCAAAAAGAAACGGCCCGGTTCGAGACCGGGCCGTTTGAGACGCGTGCAAAAACTTAGTCGACGATGGTGACGACTTTGCGAGTTTTCGGCTCGACGAACACCACCTTGCCGTTCCAGTCGAAATACTCGTAGTTCTTCACTTCCGGGGCCGTGGTGACCCATTCCTCCGGAACGGGCTGTAAAGCCACGTCCCCGGGTAGAACGGCGCCCACCGCAACGGTCTCTTTTACCATGACCGGCCGTACGTGCTGCTTGACGACGTATTGTTTGATAATGGTCCGGTGCGCGGGTTCAATCGTCAGCATTGCGTCCTGCGCCATGGCATAGCCGCTCGCGAGAAACGCCGCAGCCGAGCCTGCAATCAAGAGGTATTTCATGCTTTGCTCCAGTTCTTGAAGCCGCCTTCGCCCCGGCATAACGTCTTATCCCATGTTAATGTTCCCGAAGGTAGTCGGCTGGAGACATCCGATTGAAAACGCTGAAAAGCAATCAAATGTGAATTGCATCCCCCAGCGCGCGGAGCGACGCCTCATGGCAGGCCTCGCTCAACGTCGGATGCACATGGATGGTGCCGGCGATGTCCTCCAGCACGGCGCCCATCTCCAGCGCGAGAGAGAATTCGCCGGATAGCTCGGCGACATGTGCGCCCACCGCCTGGATGCCGAGGATGCGGTGATCGTCTTTCCGCGCCACCACGCGGACGAAGCCTTCGCCGGCATCCATGCTGAGGGCGCGGCCGTTCGCGGCGAACGGGAACAGCGCAACGATGGTATTGGCCCCCGCTTCCGATGGAAGCAATCCGGCGCTGACGATTTCCGGCTCCGTGAAGCACACGGCGGGAATGATGTCGCGGCTGAACTCCCGTTTATGGCCGGCGATGATCTCCGCGACCATATCGCCCTGGTGCGCTGCTTTGTGTTCGAGCATCGGCTCGCCGACGAGATCGCCCACCGCCCAGACATCCTTCATCGAAGTGTGGCACTCCTTGTCGACCTTGACGAAACGGCCATCCATATCGACGGCCATGTTCTCTAGGCCCCAGCCTTCGGTGTTCGGCTTGCGGCCCACGGTGACGAGGATCTTGTCGGCGGGCAGCGTTTCGGTTCTGCCGTCCGCTGTTTCGACGATGAGGCCGTTAGCGTCTTTGCCTTTCGCCTTGGCGCTGAGATGCACGGTGACGCCGTTCGCCTTCAGCCATTTCGCCACCGGCGCCACAAGCTCGGCATCGTACAGCGGCAGGATACGATCCAGCGCTTCCACAACCGTGACCTCGCTACCGAGTTTGCGGAACGCGATGCCAAGCTCAAGGCCGATGTAGCCGGCGCCAACGACCGCCAGCTTCTTCGGCAGCGCCTGCAGGTCGAGCGCCTCGGTGGAGGAGATTACGTCACCGCCGAACGGCAGGAACGGCAGCTCGACGGGCTTGGAGCCGTTGGCGAGAACGACATGGTCAGCCGTGACAACCTGCTCGCCGTCCTTTGTCTTCACCGTGCAGGTCTTGGCATCGGAGAAGGTGCCCCAGCCTTCGATGACGCGCACCTTCGCGCGTTTCAGCAGCGCGCCGACGCCGGTGTTAAGTCTCCGGACGACGCCTTCCTTCCATTTGTACAGCTCGGGCATGTCGAGCGCAGGCGGGCTCGCCAGCCTGATGCCGTGCAATCCCTTGTCGGATGCCGCACGGGCCATTGTTTCGAAATGTCCGGCGGAATGGATGATCGCCTTGGAGGGAATGCAGCCGCGAATGAGACAGGTGCCGCCGAGCTTGTCGGTTTCGATCAGCGTGGTGTCGAGCCCCAGCTGCCCCGCGCGGATTGCCGCCACATACCCGCCCGGTCCACCGCCAACGATGAGGACCCCGGTGTGAATCGGTTCGGCCATGTGTCAGTCCATGAACAAGGTGGCGGGATGTTCGAGCAGCGCCTTGATGCGCTGGATGAACTCGGCGGCGTCGTAGCCATCCACCACGCGGTGATCGAACGAGGACGACAGGTTCATCATCTTGCGCACGACCACCTGGCCGTTGCGCACCACCGGACGTTCGATGATGGCGTTCGGCCCAATGATCGCCACTTCCGGATGGTTGATCACCGGCGTCGTCACCACACCGCCCAGGGTGCCCAGGCTGGTGATGGTGATGGTCGAGCCGGTGAGGTCGTCCTTAGACGCCTTGTTGGCGCGCGCCAGCGACGCCACACGGGCCACTTCCAGCGCGCTATTCCACACGTCGCGCGCTTCCGCGTGCTTCACCACCGGCACTATGAGGCCGTTCGCGGTCTGCGTGGCAATGCCGATATGCACGGCGGCGTAGCGGTGCACCACGCCGGCATCGTCATCGAAACGCGCATTGATCTGCGGATAGTCCGGCAGCACGCGCACCAATGCGCGCATGAGGAACGGCAGCACGTTGAGCTTCGGCTGGTCGGGCCGCTTCGTTTTGTTCAGATGCGCACGCAGGGACTCCAGCTCCGTCATGTCGATCTCTTCGACATATGCGAAGTGGGGAATGCGGCGCTTGGCGTCCTGCATCTTCTCCGCGATTTTGCGGCGCAGGCCGATCACCTTGATACCTTCGATGCCGTCGCGCAGCGCGTAACCGCTCGCGCGCGTAGTCACTGCGCCTCGCCCGCCTGATGCGGTGTAGTGATCGAGATCCTGATGCGTGATGCGTCCCGCCGGCCCCGATCCCGCGACATATTGCAATTCGATACCGAGTTCGTGCGCCCGCTCGCGTACCGCCGGCGAGGCCATCGGCTTGTCACCCGGTCTGCGCATTGCCGGCGTGACCGCGCGCATTTCTCTTTGGGGCTCGGGCGCGCGATGCAAAGGCACGACTTCGGCGGCCTTTGTTGGCGCTTCAGCTTTTGCTTCCGGTTTTGCAGTAGGCTTTGTCGCGTCTGCTCTTACAGCAGGGGCAGCGCCGGGCTTCACGTTGCCTTCGCCTTCGACTTCGAGCTCCACCAGCGGCGAACCCACCGCCGCCATCTCTCCCGGCTCGCCGTAGATCGACACAACCTTGCCGGTGACCGGCGACGTCATTTCCACTGTCGCCTTGTCCGTCATCACATCGACGAGGTTCTGATCTTCGCCGATGGCGTCGCCGACCTTCACATGCCAGGCGACGATCTCCGCTTCCGCGGTGCCTTCGCCGACATCCGGCAGCTTGAACACATAGCGCCCCATCTAACGCTCCATTGCCTTGCGCAGTCCTTCGATCACGCGCGCCGGCCCCGGGAAATAGTGCCACTCGAAGGCGTGCGGATAGGGCGTGTCCCAGCCGGTCACGCGCTCGATCGGCGCTTCCAGATGAAAGAAGCAATACTCCTGCACCAGCGCGGCGAGCTCGGCGCCGAAGCCGCTGGTGCGCGGCGCTTCATGCACGATCACACAGCGGCCCGTCTTCTCGACCGACGCCAAGATGGTGTCGGTGTCGAGCGGCACCAAGGTGCGCAGGTCGATCACCTCCGCATCGATGCTGCTTTCTTCCGCCGCGGCCTTCGACACGTGCACCATGGTGCCGTAAGCGAGGACGGTGACGTCGCTGCCTTGGCGCACCACTGCCGCCTTGCCGAGCGGCACGCTGTAGTGACCCTCGGGCACGTCGGCTGCCGCGAATTTCGACCACGGCTGCACCGGCTGATCGTGATGGCCGTTGAACGGGCCGTTGTAGATACGCTTGGGCTCGAAGAAGATCACCGGATCGTCGTCCTCGATGGCAGAAATCAACAGGCCTTTGGCGTCGTAAGGCGTGGACGGGATCACCGTCTTCAGCCCCGCGATGTGCGTGAACAACGATTCCGGGCTTTGGCTGTGTGTCTGGCCGCCGAAGATGCCGCCGCCGTAGGGCGTGCGCACCGTGATGGGCGCGGTGAATTCGCCGGCGGAGCGGTAACGAATCTTCGCCGCTTCCGAAACGATCTGGTCGTAGCCGGGATAGATGTAGTCAGCGAACTGGATTTCCACCACCGGCCGCAGACCATACGCACCCATGCCAACGGCGGTGGCCATGATGCCGCCTTCGCTGATCGGCGAATCGAAGCAGCGCGAGGCGCCGTATTTCTTCTGTAGCCCATCGGTGACGCGGAATACACCCCCGAAATAGCCGGCGTCTTCGCCGAACGTCAGCACGTTCTCATCCCGCGAGAGCATCACGTCGAGGGCGGAGTTCAGCGCCTGAATCATGTTCATCGTCGCCACGATCAGACTCCCGTCTGCTGGCGCTGCCGGCGCAGATGCCATGGCATGTCTTTGTACACGTCCTCGAACATGGTCTTCGCGCTGGGGATTTTGCCTTCGCCGAGCGTGCCGTTGGCGGAAGCTTCCGCATTCGCCGCGCGCACCTGCTGCATCGCATCCTTCTGCGCAGCCTCGTGCTTCGCCTGGTCCCATTCGCCGAGCGCAATGAGATGCTGCTTCAGCCGTTCGACAGGATCGCCCAGCGGCCATGCCTTAGCTTCGTCGGCGGGGCGATAGCGCGCGGGGTCATCACTCGTGGAATGGCCTTCCGCGCGATACGAATAAAGCTCGATCAGGGTCGCGCCGAGATTGGCGCGCGCCCGCTCCGCCGCCCACGCAGTCGCCGCATACACTGCAAGGAAATCGTTGCCGTCTACCCGGAGGCTCGGCAGCCCGTAGCCGATCCCGCGCGCCGCGAAGGTGCTTTCATCGCCGCCGGCTATCCCGGCAAAGGTGGAAATCGCCCACTGGTTGTTCACCACATTTAAAATTACCGGCGCGCGATAGACGCTGGCGAAATTGCACGCGTAGTGGAAATCGCCCTCCGCGGTTGTGCCGTCGCCGATCCAGCCCGCCGCGATGCGGTCATCGCCCTTGAAGGCGGATGCCATCGCCCAGCCCACGGCCTGTGGAAACTGCGTGCCCAAATTTCCGGAGATGGAGAAGAAGCCGTACTCCTTGGTGGAATACATGATCGGCAGCTGCCGCCCTTTCACCGGATCCTGCGCGTTGGAATAAATCTGGTTCATCATCGCCACGAGCGGATAACCGCGCGCGATCAAGAGCCCCTGCTGGCGGTAGCTGGGGAAGCACATGTCGTTGCGGTCCAGCGCGTAGGCCTGCGCCACGGCAATCGCCTCCTCGCCGGTGCACTTCATGTAGAACGAGGTCTTGCCCTGCCGCTGCGCGCGATACATGCGATCGTCGAAGGCGCGCGTGACGAGTATGTGGTCGAGCGCGCGCCGCAAGGTTTCGGGATTGAGGCGCGGGTCCCACGGGCCGACGGCGCGGCCTTTGTTGTCGAGTACGCGGATGAGCGACCAGGCGAGGTTCATCATCTCGCGCGGATGGGCGGCGATATCGGGCCGCGGGGCGGCACCTGCTTCCGGAATGATGAGGTTTGAGAAATCCGGCTTGTCGCCCGGCCGGCATTTCGGCGCCGGAATATGCAGCGAGAGCGAGGGCCTGTTTTTCTTCAGTTCCGGAGACAACACGGATCACCTTGGGCAGCGGCCGGGATAGCGGGCACTATCCCCCTGACGGGAACGGCGTCAAGCTGAGGAAAGGGAGGCTTGAATCAAGTAGCCGTGGCGAGCACTTGCGCCAGAAACTGCTCTTTACGTGCAGGGGATCGGCAGGATTTGATCGTATTGGCGAAGCGCTCCAGCACGCCGGCTTCGAAGGCGGTCACCACCGCGTCGTGCACATAGCTCTTGCGGCAGATGGTGGGTGTGTTCTTGAGCTCTTCGGCGGCCGAGCGCACCGCCTCCAGCACCTGCTTGCGGCGGCTGCGCGGCGCACCTGCGGGCACGGCGCGGGCCAAAGTCTCCAGCACGGTGGCCGAGGCGCATAGCGTGCGGAAATCCTTCAGCGAGATGGCGCAGCCCGCGATCTCGCGCAGGAACACGTTCACGTCGCGGGCGCGCACCGCGTGCACCGCGCCCGCGACGTCGCGATACTGGAACAACCGCTTGCCCGGCAGCGCGCGCAAGGTTTCGATGGAAGCGGCGAGCCGCGCATCCTCGCAGTCCTTCTCCACCAGCTTGCTGCCCTTCGCCTTGAAGCGCAGCATGATGCGGCCGTTCTCCGTCTTCACGTTTGATTTGAGCAAGGTGGCGGCGCCGCGCGTGCCGTGCTCCTTCGCATACTCCTCGCTGCCGGCACGGATGGAGGCGGACGCCACCATCGCGATCACCGCCGCCAACGCGAATTCCTTCTTCGGCTCGTCGCCTGCGAGATGCTGCGCGATAGAGCGTCGAATTTTCGGCAGCACCTCGATCAGATCATGCAGGTGCGCCGACTTACGCGCCTCGCGCACCCTCTCCCAATCCGGATGGTAGCGGTACTGCAGCCGCCCCGCCGCATCGCGCCCGATGGCCTGAATGTGCGCGCGGGGGTCCGCCGCGTAATGCACGTCCTCATAGGCCGGCGGCACCGCCAGCGCGTTCAACCGGTAGAGGATCTTCTTATCTTTGATATGCTTGCCGTTTGCCGAGTAGAACGCGAAGCCTTCGCCGGCGCGTCTGCGCGTGATTTTCAGCTGCGCCGGCGTGATGAGATGCAGCCGAAAGCGCTTCGCGAGCGCCTTTACATCCGCCGAGAACCGGCTGCCGCGCGGCGCCTTGTAGGCGACTTTCGGCTGTGCCGCTTCCAGCCCACTGACCAGCTCCTGCGCGAGGCTCTCCACATTTGAGACGTGTTCGACGGAATGCGCGCGCACGAAGTCGAAAGTTCCAAGGTTCCGCACCGTGAACGCAAGCCCCGCCCCTTGGTTGCGCCGCCATATCAATGAGTTACGTTAAGTCTCCGGTTCAACGCGGTTCTCCAAAGCGCCGATGCGGTCGATTTCGACGCGCACCACATCGCCGGCCTGCAGAAACTTCGGGGGCTTCATGGCAAAGCCCACGCCCGCCGGGGTGCCTGTGTAGATGACATCGCCCGGCTCCAAGGTCAGCGCCTGCGACAGCCAGGCGATCTGGTCGAACACGTTGAAGATGAGGTGGCGCGTGTTCGACTCCTGCCGCTTCTCGCCGTTGACGAAGCAGCGAATGCCGAGCGCATGCGGATCGCCCACTTCGTCAGGCGTAACGATCCATGGTCCGAACGGCGCGTGCGTGTCGAAGGATTTGCCGAGCACGAACTGCGTGGTGGCGAACTGCCAGTCGCGCACCGAGACGTCGTTGCCGGCGCAATAGCCGAACACCACGGATGCGGCGTCTTCCTTCCGCACATGGCGGCAGCGCTTGCCGACGACGAACACCAGCTCCGCTTCGTAATCGAGCTGCGATGAGGCGCGCGGCAGCTGCATGGGATCGTAAGGACCGTTCACCGCGCTCGGCATTTTGGAGAACCACGTTTGCGTTTGCGGCCTGTCGCGGCCGCTTTCCGCAACGTGATCGTCGTAATTGAGGCCGATGGCGAGAATCTTCTGCGGCCGCGGCACCGGCGCGAGCAGCCGCACATTCGCGAGTGGCACATCGGCCTGCGCCTGAGAGGGGAGCGCGCGCACGGTTTGCTCCACTTGCGGCCACATGCGAATGAGGTCGCGCATATCGGACGGCAGGTCGGGCGCGGCACGCGCGAAATCGATCAGCGCATCGCCCACCACAATGCCGATGCTTTCGCGGCCGCCACTCTCGAAGCTCGCAAGTTTCATCTCGTGCCGATCCTGCTAGGATGCGAAGAGAGAACGCACCTAAAGGAAAACGGCGCCGATGGATACCGCGAAGCTGAAGCAATTTGCCGAAACCTTCTGGGAGGATTCCATCCTTCCCTCCATCACCGACTACATCCGCATCCCCAACAAGTCGCCCGCTTACGATCCGCAATGGGTGGAGCACGGCTACATGGATGACGCGGTGAAGCTGATGGAAGCCTGGGCGCGCGACCAGCTTTCATCTTTCCCCGGCGCCACGCTGGACGTGGTGCGGCTGCCCGGCCGCACGCCGCTGATCTTCATGGATCTGCCGGGCGACAAGAACGACACCGTGCTGCTGTACGGCCATCTCGACAAGCAGCCGGAGATGAAGGGCTGGGCGGATGATCTTGGACCGTGGAAGCCGGTGCGAAAGGACGACAAGCTCTATGGCCGCGGGTCGGCGGACGATGGTTACGCGATCTATGCCTCGCTTGCCGCGCTGAAGGCGCTGCGTGAACAGAATGTGCCGCGCGCCCGCTGCGTGGTGATGATCGAGGCGTGCGAGGAATCCGGCAGCTACGACCTGCCGTTCTATGTCGATTACCTGCTGGAGCGGATCGGCCAACCGTCGCTGGTGGTGTGCCTCGATTCCGGTTGCGGCGATTACGAGCGGCTGTGGCTGACTACCAGCTTGCGCGGCATTGCGGCAGGCTCGCTGACGGTGAAGGTGCTGACGGAGGGCGTGCACTCCGGCGATGCGTCAGGCATCGTGCCGTCCTCCTTCCGTATTTTGCGCACGCTGTTGTCACGCATCGAGGACGAGAACACCGGCGAAATCAAACTGCCCGAACTCTACGTGCAAATTCCGCCGCAGCGCATCGAGCAGGCGAAAGAAGCTGCGCGCATTCTGGGCACCGCGGTGTACGACAAATTTCCCTTCGCCGGTTCCATTCGCCCGATGTCGGACGACATCGGCGAGCTCACCTTGAACCGCACCTGGCGGCCGCAGCTCGCGGGGGTGGGGATGGACGGATACCCTTCGCCGGATAACGCAGGCAATGTGCTGCTGCCGTTTTCCACCGCCAAGCTCAGCATGCGCATCCCGCCGACGCTCGGCGGCGAAACCGCGGTGCAGGGGATGAAGCGCACGCTGGAAGCCGATCCGCCTTACAACGCAGAGGTGGAATTCCACGCCGAAGGCGGACAAACGGGATGGAACGCACCGCCGCTCGCCTCGTGGCTGGAGAACGCGGTAGCGCACGCGTCGGAAGAAGCCTTCGGCAAGCCCCCGGCTTACATGGGCGAAGGCGGCACCATCCCCTTCATGGGCATGCTGGGCGAGAAGTTCCCGCAGACGCAGTTCGTCATCACCGGAGTGCTGGGACCGCATTCCAATGCGCACGGCCCCAACGAATTCCTGCACATCCCCACGGGCAAACGGGTGACCATGGCGATCGCCCGCGTGATTGCAGAACACTATTCGCGAGCGAGCTAGCTACTCCTTCAGCAACTCAATCAGCGCCTGCGCGGCGGCGGGGGCGCGGACCTTAGCGCCGGAGATGAAGTAAACGAACACATCGCGCTTCTTCTTGGACTTTGCGCTGGGGGATCTGCCGAGTGACGACAGATCAGCCGGCGTAGAGCCGGATTCGTAACTCTGTGCGCGTTCGGCCCACTGCTTCAGCGCGCGGGAGGTGTAGCCGGTGGCGACGCGGTCTTCGGTGCGCTGCAGGCGCATGTAAACGAAATCGGCGGTGGCATCCGCGATCAGCGGGTACTTCGCGGAATCGGCGAGCGCGATGGCCGCGTTGCGCTTGCGCGCCAGCGTCACGAACTCCGGCGAGACAAAACTTTCGTGGCGTACTTCCAGCGCGTGCCGTAACTTCACGCCTTCCAGTTCGGCCGGCAGCAAGGACAGGAAGGCTTCGAAATTTTCTGCATCGAATTTCCGCGTGGGCGCAAACTGCCAGAGGATGGGACCGAGCTTCGGGCCTAGCGCGGTGAAGCCGCTTTTGAGGAATTTGTCCATCAACAGCGCGCCTTCCACCAGATTCTTCTTCGCGGTGGCAAACTGCCAGGCTTTCACCGCGAACTGAAAGCCGTCCGGCGCGGTGTCCGCCCATCTCTTGAAGCTGTCGCGCTTCTGCAGCCGGTGATAGGTGGCGTTGATCTCGATAGAAGTGAGCGCGCGGCTGGCGAACTCCAGCTCCTTCGCCTGTGCCAGCCCCTTCGGGTAGAACGCCCCCCGCCATGGCGGATAATTCCACCCACCAATTCCAACCCGGATCATGCGCCGCTCCTTTAGGCCGGCAACGCTGGCAGCTTCTGCGCCAGCTTGGCAATGCCTGCCCACGGATCGGATTTCAGTTTGGCCAGACGCTTCGGAACCGACTTGAGGTCGAAGGCTTTGGGATCGAGCTTTGGCGTGAGTTCCTCCCACGCCAAAGGCGTGGCGACCGGTGCGCCCTCGCGGGCACGGGTGGAGTAAGGGCCGACGGCCGTGGACGAGGGATCGTTGCGCAGATAGTCGACGAAGATCTTGCCACGCCGTTCTGCAATCGAAATGCGGGTGAGATAGCGCTCCGGGAACTTCGCCGTCATCAACTCACCGACACGCTTGGCAAAGCTCTTCACATCGGCCCAGGCATAGCGGCGCGCGATCGGCACCACGATGTGAAGACCCTTGCCGCCGGTGGTCTTCAGGAAGGAGACGAGCCCCAACTCTTTCAAGAGCGTGCGCAGCTCCTTTGCCGCCGCGATCACATCGGCGAATGGAAGCCCGGCGCCAGGATCGAGATCGAAGATCATACGGTCCGGCTTCATGGGATTGTCCATCCGGGAGCCCCAGGGATGCATCTCAAGCACGCCCATCTGCACGAGCGCCATCAGGCCGTTGACGTTCTTGATGTAAAGGAAAGCCTGAGATTCGCCAAAGCCTTCGATCGGCACTTCGTTCAGCTGCGGCGGCACACCCGAACCAGCATGGCGCTGGAAGAAACACTTCTTGGCGCGTCCGGCGGGACAGCGCACCAGACTGATCGGCCGGTTCATCACATGCGGCAGCATCCACTGCGCCACCGTGTCATAGTACTCGGCCAGCGCACGCTTGGTGATGCCCTGCTCCGGGTAGAGCACCTTCTCGGGGCTGCTGAGGCGCACACCATGAAAGATCGGGTCGCTCATTGCTGCAGCACATCCGCGACGAGCGTGGAAGGCCGTGCTTCCTGCTGCAGCTGCTCGAAGGTACATTGCCTGGGCGATTTGTCCGGCCGCCAGCGCAGCAGCTTGGTGCCGTGGCGGAAGCGGTTGTCGGTGACGTGATCATAGCGCACTTCCACCGCCAGCTTAGGCGCGAGCGGCTCCCATTCGCCGGTGCGCTCGGTGCTCCAGCGCGATGGCCCGCCCGGCGCGTTGCCGCTGAAGCCAGGTGGCTTGCGCAGCTTCTCCAGCTTCTTCGTCAGAACCTTTCGCTCCGCATGCGTGATGGTCGAGGTGAAACCGACATGGTCCAGCTTGCCTTCGTTATTGTAGAGGCCGAGCAGCAGCGAGCCCACCTCGCGCGTGCCTTGCGCGTAGCGGAAGCCGCCGACGACGCAGTCAGCCGTGCGCAGGCACTTGATCTTCAGCATCGCGCGCTCGCCGGGCACATACGGGCCATCGATGCGCTTCGCCACCACGCCATCCAATTCACCGCCGGATCGGTTCAGCCACTTCTTCGCCTCGCTCACATCGCGCGTGTACGGCGATAAACGAAAGTGCGCATCGCTCTTGAGCTTCGCGAAAATCGATTCCAGTTCGGCACGGCGTTCGCTCAGCGGAGCAGTCAGTAAACTGCGATTGCGCGGCGCGAGCAGGCAATCGAAGAGAATGAAAATCGCGGGCGTTTCTTTCGCCAGCCTGCGAATGCGGGTTTCCGCCGGATGCAACCGCAGTTGCAGCGAGTCGAAGGAGATGGAATCGCCCAGCGGGATCGCAAGCTCACCATCAATCACAACGCGTTGGAACGGCGCGTTACGGAGCGCCTCCACAACTTCCGGAAAAAAACGGGTCAGCGGCTTGCCAGATTTTGCTTGCAGCGCCACTTCATTGCGTACCTTGAAGGCAAGGCAACGGAAGCCGTCCCATTTCGGCTCGAACTGCCAACCCTGATCCAGCGGCAGCGCATCGACGAGCTTTGCTTCCATGGAGAGCGTACCGACCGGCACGACGAGGTTTTCCAGCTCCTGCGACGAACCGTGGTCCTGGCGAGGGGGCTTGGCATGCATGGGCTGATAACTCTGCGGCGGCGTTGTCGGTTGCCCTCAAGGCATAAGAACGGCGGCGCCGGAAAGGCGGCCAGTTCTCAAGTCGGACAAGGCACGATTGGCGTCGCTCAGCGCGTACCGCGTAGTCACAGTGTGAAGCGTGTGCTGCTCGGCGAACGCGAAAAACTCCTCCGCATCCTTGCGCGTGAGATTGGCAACCGAGCGCAACACCCGTTCGCCCCAAAGTGCCTCATAAGGAAATGAGGGAATGTCGCTCATGTGAATGCCGCCGCAGACCACAGTGCCGCCTGGCCTTATCGCGCGCAACGCCAGCGGCACCAATGCGCCCGCTGGCGCGAAGAGGATCGCAGCATCCAGCAGCTCCGGAGGCATTTCTGTCGAGTCGCCGGCCCACTCCGCGCCCATCTCCTTCGCGAACGCCTTTGCGCTTTCATCCCCGGGACTGACAAAAGCAAACACGCGTTGGTGCTTTGCGTTGGCGACCTGCACAATGAGATGTGCCGCCGCGCCGAAGCCATATAATCCGAGCCACTTCGCGTTGCCCGCCATCGTAAGACAACGCCAGCCGATCAGACCCGCGCACATCAACGGCGCAGCCGCCTCGTCGGAATAGTTCGCAGGCACGGGAAAGACGAATCGCGCGTGGGCAATCGTTTCGGTCGCATAGCCTCCGTCGATCTCGTAACCCGTAAACTTCGCATAGGGACAGAGATTCTCTTCGGCACGCAGGCAGAATTCGCACACGCCGCATGCCCAGCCAAGCCAAGGTACACCGACACGATCTTCTTTCGCGACATTCGTCACATCGGCACCGACTTCCAGCACGCGACCGATGATCTCGTGACCCGGAACAATTGGCCGTTTTGGATTTGGCAACTCGCCATCCACCACATGCAGGTCGGTGCGGCACACGGCACAGGCGGAAATCTTGATTCGCACCTGGTTACTCTCGAGCGTCGGCGGCGGCCGCTCCCGTTCCCGGAGCGACTCGCCAGGGGCGCCCAGCTCCATCACGCGCACGTTACGCTCCGATGATCTGGGCGTAGAGTTTGGGATCGACATTGCCGCCCGAAAGAATGGCGACCGACTCGTTCAGATAGCCGTCCACGGCCAGCGCCGCAGCAGCGGCGGTGGCGCCGCTCGGCTCCGCGACCAGGCGTGCTTCCGCTGCAATGCGCCGCACGGCATCGCGAATCTGATGTTCGGTCACGGTAACGACATCGTCAACATAGGTGCGAATGTGCCGCCAGGGAATCGCGCCAAGTTGCGAAACGCGCAGGCCGTCGGCGATGGTTCGAACCGTCTCCTCTGGTGAAATGTGGACGAGACGCCCAGCGCGAAAACTCTGCGCGGCATCGTTCGCACATTCTGGTTCCACGCCAATCACCCGGACATCGGACCTTTTCTGCTTTATGGCGGCGGCAACCCCCGAAATCAGCCCCCCGCCAGAGACGGGCACGTAAACCGCAGTCAGATTTGGGCGCTGCGCAAGAAGCTCGAGGCCGATGGTGCCAGTTCCCGCAATGATCGCTTCGGCGTTGAACGGCTCGATCACGACGTAGCCATATTCCCGCGCCAGCGCGGCGCAAGTGTCGTAACGGGTGTTGCCGTGGAAATCGACGAGATGAACTTCCGCACCCCAGCGGCGCGTCGCCTCCACCTTCACCAGCGGCGCGTTATCCGGAATGACGATGACCGCTTTGATGCCGAGCCGCTGTGCTGCATAGGCCACCGCCTGCGCATGGTTGCCGCTGGAATGCGCGATCACGCCGTGGCGCCGGTCCTTCTCGGTCAGCGAGAGGATGGCGTTAAATGCACCGCGAATCTTGAAAGCACCGACCGGCTGCAGGCTTTCGGCTTTTAGTCCCAGACCGCTCGGCACCATCGGCACGACCGGGGTTCTTGCAACAAACGGCGCGATGCGTTCCGCGGCGTCGCGGATCGCATCGAGACTCACCAAATCGCGAGAGAGCGCCGGTATCATGGTCTTGATTTCCGCAGGTGCTCGAGACGCGCGAACAGACTCGAGGTATCCCAGCGCTCGCCCCCGAAATTCTCCACATCCGCATAGAACTGATCCACCAGCGCCGCAACCGGGAGAGTGGCGCCGTTGCGGCGGGCCTCGTCGAAACAGATTGCCAAGTCCTTGCGCATCCACTCCACCGCAAAGCCCTGCGCAAAGTGCCCAGCCAGCATCGTCTTGTAGCGGTTTTCCATTTGCCAGGATTGCGCCGCACCTTTCGAAATCACTTCGATCACCGCTTCCGCATCGAGGCCCGCGGCGCGCGCGAAGCTCAATCCTTCAGACAGGCCCTGCACCACCCCCGCAATGCAGATCTGGTTCACCATCTTGGTGAGCTGGCCTGCGCCGGCCGGCCCCAACCTTCGACACTGCCGCGCATAGATCAGCAGGATCGGCTCGGCTTCCCTGTAAGCGGCTTCGCCGCCGCCGCACATGATGGTGAGTTGGCCGTTCTTCGCCCCCTGCTCGCCCCCTGAAACCGGCGCATCGATGAAGGAGAACCCGTCGGTTTCGGCTTCCGACGCCAGTTCGCGCGCGAGGTTTGCAGATGCCGTGGTGTGATCGATGAACACAGCGCCTTTTTGCATGGCCCTGAACGCGCCTTGCGGCCCCGTTGTCACTTCCCGAACATCGCTATCGCGGCCGACGCAGGACAAAACAAACGCGGCACCCGTCGCGGCGGCTGCCGGCGTCTGCGCCACCTGTCCTCCATATTCCCCGATCCACTGCTCCGCCCGTGCCGCTGTGCGGTTGAAGACGACAACGTGGTGCCCGGCACGTGCGAGATGCCCCGCCATGGGATAACCCATCACGCCCAGCCCGATGAAGGCGATCTTCGCCGGCATCCTTTCGGTCTCCTGCTTGACGTTACCGTTCAATCAATGCGGATCATAAGGACAATCGCTTACGATCCAAGAAGGGGAAATTCATGCGTCCCGTCCGCTTCGGCTTTTGCCTTGCCCTTATTTTCGCTTTCGTGCCGCTTGCAGCGAGCGCGCAGTCATCCGGCAAACCGCAATACGGCAGTTGGGGTTTCGATGCGGCCGGCCAGGATACCAGCGTCAAACCTGGCGATGACTTCTTTCGCTACGCGAACGGTCACTGGCTCGACACCCACCAGATCCCGTCCGACAAACCCGGCGTCAGCCTCCGTCTGGAGATGACCGACCGCACCGAAGCGCGATTGCACGCGATGATGGAAGCTGCCGCGGGAAAAGCGCCGCGGCAGCCGGGCGATCTCGAAGGCAAGATGGGCGCCTTTTACAAGGCCTTCATGGGGGAGGCGCGCATCGAAAAGCTCGGCGCCAAGGCAATTGCGCCGGAACTGGATTCCGTGCGTGCAGCGACCACGCAAGTTGCGCTGGCGGCACTCATGGGACGCAACCAATCCGATTTCAACGGCACGCTGTTCAACTTCTTCATCGATGTCGATTTGAAGGATCCGACACGGTACGCGGTATATCTTTCCCAAGGCGGATTGGGCCTGCCCGATCGCGACTATTATTTGAAGCCGGAATTCTCAGCGCAGAAGGGCAAGTACGAAAGGTACGTGTCGCGGCTGCTGGAGCTGATCGGCTGGCCCAATCCAGTCCACGCGGCCAAGGACGTGGTTGCATTCGAAACCGAAGTCGCACGAGCAAGCTGGACCAAGGCACAGCAGCGCGATCCGCTTGCAGTATACAATCCCATGGGCGTGCGGCAGCTCGTGAGATTTGCGCCAGGCTTTCGCTGGTATCCGTTTCTGCTCAACGCCGGCCTCACTCGGGTGAATCGTGTGATCGTCGGCGAGAAGTCTGCCTTCCCGAAGCTCACCGCAACTTACGCGCGCACGCCGATTCAAACCCTGCAGGCCTGGAGCGCGTTTCACGTCGCAGACAACGGCGCGCCGTACCTGTCGAAGGCATTCACCGATGCCTATTTCGAAATGCGCGACAAGACACTGGCCGGCCAGCAGCAACAGAAAGTGCGCTGGAAGCGCGCGGTATATTCGGTCAGCGGCGGCGATTTCGGCGTTGGTGACCGCTTCGGCACCTTCGGCACCTTAGGCTTCGGCGTCGGCCAGCTCTACGCCACCAGATACTTTCCGCCCGAAGCCAAGGCCAAGATCGAGGCGCTGGTGGCAAATCTCAAAGCGGCGTACCGCGGGCGCATTGAACACCTGGACTGGATGGGACCGGCGACCAAGAAGGAAGCGCTGAAAAAGCTGGATACGTACGCCATTAAAGTGGGTTACCCCGATCACCCGCGCGACTATTCCAAGCTGGAAATCACCGACGACGATCTCATCGGCGATGTGCGGCGGGCGGGGGCGGCAGATTGGGCCTATTACTCCGGCCGCCTGTTCGGACCGGTGGATCGCAGCGACTGGACTATGACGCCGCAAACCAACGATGCCTACAACGGATCCTTGCGCGACATCGTCTTTCCCGCCGCCATCCTGCAGGCACCGATGTTCGATGCCAACGCCGATGCGGCCATCAACTACGGCGCCATCGGCGGCGTCATCGGGCACGAGTTGACGCACGGCTTCGACGATCAGGGGCGCAAGATCGACGCAACCGGCACGTTGCGAGACTGGTGGACAAAAGACGACGCCGCCAAGTTCGACGCGCGCGCCAAAAGGCTTGGCGCGCAGTACTCACAATTCCAGCCCCTGCCCGGCGTGCATGTGAACGGCGAGCTCACCCTGGGCGAGAACATCGCCGATCTTGGCGGACTGACCTTGGCGCTAGAGGCCTATCACGCCTCTTTGGGTGGTAAGCCGGCCCCGGTAATCGATGGGTTGACCGCTGATCAGCGCGTGTTCCTCGGCTGGGCGCAGGCCTGGCGCGGCAAGGTGACGGATGATTATGTCCGCAAACAGGTGGTGAGCGATCCCCACAGCCCGCGGCAATTCCGCGTCAACGGCGTGGTGCACAACATCGACGCTTGGTACGACTCCTTCGCTGTGAAACCGGGCGAGAAGCTCTATGTGGCACCGGACCAACGGGTGCATATCTGGTGACACGCCTGTTTGCGGCGCGCCGGGACACCGTCGAAGCCGCACAATCGCGTCTGCCCGGAATCAAACCCCGGAGGCATCCTCAGCGCAATAGGCGCAAGCGCTGTGAGTGAGGAGCGGGTGTGCTAACACCAACCTGTGCAAATCTGCTCGCTGGAGCGAGGATGGCCTGCAACGTACAACCTCCAATGCAACAGTGTGCAACTATATTTCGTGGCAATGAACGACACATCTTCGCCTGACATCTCATTGAGCCGTATCGCGGGACCCGACTTCATCTGCGTCGGTATGGCCAAAGCGGGGACAGGCTGGCTCTACGACCAGCTTTATTGCCACCCCGATTTCTGGATGCCGCCGGTGAAAGACTGGGGCTACCTGAAGCACAGCGAACCCCGAATGGGCAAGAAAATGAGGAAGCGACTTCATCGGCTGGCACGCCCTAAGAAGCGCACCAAGGTCCTCTCTGGATTTTCAAACCGGGGGGAGGACGACACGCGCGATGCGGCCTTTCTGGAAGAAGCAGGCACGACGTCTGGCGTCGAGTCCTATATCAGCCTGTTCCGGCACAAGGAGGGGATGCTCTCCGGCGACATCACGCCGGGATACGCGGCTTTGCCCCGCGATAGCATCGCGGAAATCGCTCGCAAATTGCTCGGCACGAAGATTATTCTGCTCGTGCGCGATCCTGTAAGCCGCGCGTGGTCGCATACCAGCATGTGGCAACGCGGAGGCAATCTTCCCGAAGGCACGCTGGACAGCGCACAGTCCTACAGAGCGTTTCTCGAAAGTCCCGGCAGTCTCGGCGGAGAGCACTTTCCGACACGCGTGGCGACCCGATGGCAGGAACAGGCACCCAACTTGTCTTTCCGTTACTTCCTGTTCGACGATCTGGCCCGCGATCCAGAGGGGACGCGTCACGACATTCTGTGCTACCTCGGGGCCGACCCCGCGAAGGCAAGCGGCGAGCTATCGGCAGATTACAATGCAAAGACCAAGAAGCAGAAACTCGATCTACCCGACAATTTGCGGGCGGTGCTCGTAGATTTCTTTCGCGAGGAATTGCTGGACTGCGCAAATCATTTCGGCGGAGCAGCACACGCATGGCCGGCCCGCTATGGGCTCTGAGGCCGCGGTGCAATCTACGAAACAGCAGCACTATTCTTGTGGGAAGCGTGGGCCGTGGCCGACAATCTCTCCATCGCTTCGCGGACTTGGGATTCATCGATGATCAGTGGGGGTAGGAGACGGACGACGTTGTCGCCTGCGGCGATCGCCAGCATGCCGTTGGCGCGCAGTGCATCGATGAACTCCGTATTCGGCACGCGCATCTTGAGGCCCAGCATCAGGCCCTCGCCGCGCAGATCTTCGAAGACGGACGCGTAATCGGCGATCAGCGATGAGAATTGCTGCTTGGCGTAATTGCCGACGCGCTGCACGTGCTCGAGAAATCCGGGCGCCAGCACCACGTCCAGCACCGCATTTCCCACCGCCATCGCCAGCGGATTGCCGCCGAAGGTGGTGCCGTGCGTGCCGGTGGTCATGCCTTTCGCGGCCTCCGGGGTAGCCAGGCACGCGCCCAGCGGAAAGCCGCCGCCGATCCCCTTCGCAGTTGCCATGATGTCGGGCTCCACGCCCGCCCATTCATGCGCGAACAATTTGCCGGTGCGGCCGATGCCGGTCTGAATCTCGTCGAAAATCAGAAGCATGCCGCGCTCATCGCACAGTGCGCGCAGGTGACGGAGAAATTCCGGCGGCACGGGACGCAAGCCGCCTTCGCCCTGAATGGGCTCTATCAGCAGCGCGGCGGTGGCGTCGCTTACTACCTCGGCCAACGCGCGCGCATCGCCGAACGGCACCTGGTCGAAACCTTCCACCTTGGGCCCAAAGCCTTCGAGATATTTCTTCTGCCCGCCCGCCGCGATGGCTGCGAGCGTGCGGCCATGGAAGGCGCCTTCAAAGGTAACGATACGGAAGCGCTCCGGCGCGCCGTTGACGAAATGATAGCGCCTCGCGGTCTTGATGGCGCACTCGAACGCCTCCACGCCAGAATTAGTGAAGAACACCGTATCGGCAAAGGTGGCCTCGATTAGCCGCCGCGCCAGCTTCTCCTGCCCCGGCACGCGGTAGAGATTGGAGGTGTGCCACAGTTTGCCGGCCTGCTCGCGCAAGGCCCCCACCAGATGCGGATGCGCATGCCCAAGCGCATTCACCGCCACCCCGGCACCGAAATCGAGATACCGCCGCCCGCCCTCGTCGAACAAATATGCGCCCTCGCCGCGCACGAACGCCACATCCGCACGCGCGTAGGTGGGCAGCAGGCTCGGGAAACTCACGGAAAGCGGATCCCATGCACGAACGCCCAGGAAATTCCCGGGCGCCGCACCTGTTATCTGCCGCAGCAACGGCAAGGGTCAAGAACGGAAAGAGAGACCGGCCGAGGTGTCGAAGAGTACGGGGCCGGTCTGAGGCAGAAGGTCAGCGCCTGCGGCCGCCGCCGCCGCGCCCGCCACCACCACGGCCCATCCCACCGCCCCGGCTCATTCCACCGCCGCGGCTCATGCCACTGCTCCGGCTCATGCCGCCGCCGCGACTATAGCCCGTGCGGCTCATGCCGCCGCCATAACCGCCACGGCTGCCGTAACTGCCGCGATTGGCGTAGCCGCCGCGGCTGCCATACGTCCCCCGATTGGCGTAACTGCCACGGTTGCCATAGCTGTGGCTGCCGCTTCGGCTGTTGCTGCCGTATCGGCTGCTGCTGCCATGCCGGGCGTTGCTGCCATAGCGGCTGTTGTTGCCATAACCCCTGCTGTTGCTGCGATTTGCTACACCGTTCCGGCTGCCGGCGCCGTTGCGGTTCGCGAGGCCATTGCGGTTACCGGCACCGCTGCGATTGCCGGCGCCGCTGCGGTTGGCGAGGCCATTGCGGTTACCGGCACCGTTGCGATTGCCGACGCCATTGCGGTCACCCAATCCATTGCGATTGCCGATGCCGTTGCGGTCACCCAACCCGTTACGGTCGCCCACGCCGTTGCGATCACCGAGGCCATTGCGATCACCACGATTGCCGATGTTGTTGTTGTTTCCGATGTTGGTGTTCCCGTTATTTTTGAAGTTGTTGTAGGTGTTGTTGTAGTGGTTGACGTGTCCCCAATTGTTGTAGTGGCCGCCGTTCCAGGCGCCATGGCTGTACCAGCCGCCGCCGTGCCACACGCCGTAGCCGCCCCAGCGGAAGGCATTGCCCCAATAACCGGCGGCGAGCGCCACGCCTGCGCCCCACACCAGCCCCGTCGCAAGAGCCGCACCGTAGCCATAGCCATATGGCTGGGACCAGTAATACGGCGCGTAATTCGGGTAGGCCCACGTTCCGTACACCTCGTTGGGATTGTAGTAGGGCACATACATAGTCTGGGGATCCGCAGGTTGAATCGCGATATTCTCGCCTTCCTGCATCACCTGCTGTTGAGCAGTCGTTTGAAGGCTGCCGTGGTTCTGCGCCTGATGCCGCAGGCGCTGAATGGAATCCATCACTTCGTTCTGCTGGTTCACGAACGCACCGCCCACCTGATACATCCAGTCGCGCTGATCGTTCATCATCTCGACCACGCCGGGCACCGAGACGATGGCCTTGACGCTTTCGTCCCAGTTCTGAGAAGCCGCGGCATTGGCCAGCGCTGCGCCTTTCAGATTCTGATGCGCCTGCATCCAGACCGCTGCTTCCTGCACCTGATCGGGATAGCTTGCGGCAATCAGCACTTTGGCGATCAACGGATCGGGATAGAGGGCAATGGGCGCGAGCAGGGAATCCAGTTGACCCTGATCAAAGGTCTGCGAGTTTTGCGCCGTCGCCGGCAGAGAAGGCGCGCCGATGGCGAGGGCGAAAGCGAGAACCTGAAGGAACTTGTGGCAGGCACGCATGGCACCTTCTCCTTAAAAAGAAACCATGATTTGCCCACCCTCCGGATTGCTCAATTGGACGTTGGTCCAACTGCCGCACCGATCGGCGCTCGATGCGCACTCTTCGCAATAGCCCGAAATCGCCGCATGGGACGTCAGTGGAGACATGCGCGCTGAAATGATAGATTACCTGGCCCGCCCGGGACTAAGGGGACATCCATGAAAGCGTCGTTACTCGCTCTTGCCCTTCTCACCACCTCAGGCGTCGCAGCGCCGCTGCACGCCGCAACGACGACTGTCGTCTACAGCTTCGAAGGCGGCGCTGACGGCGAGTATACCGATACCGATCTGGTGCGCGATGCCGCCGGCAATCTCTACGGCACTTCGGTGCAGGGCGGCACCCATGCCAGTGGTACGGTGTGGCAGCTGCATCCCAACGGGGATGGCAGCTGGACGCACACCGTGCTCTACAGCTTCACCGGCGGCGCGGATGGCGCCGAGCCTTACAAGGGCGTGACGCTTGATTCCGCCGGCAATCTCTACGGCACGGCGGTGACGGGCGGCGGCGGCGTTTGCGAAGGCGGCTGCGGCGTCGCTTACAAGCTCACCGACAATAACGGAACGTGGACGCAAACCGTCATTCATCAGTTCGCCGGCGCCGATGACGGGCAAGGTCCCGGCGCGCGGCTCACGCTCGACGACAGCGGGAATGTCTATGGCACGGCGCCCACCGGCGGCGTCAATGGACTTGGTACCATATACGAAATGAAGCCGGCGAAGCACGGCACGTACAAATTCAAACTGCTGCACGCCTTCACCGGCGCAGACGGCATCGGCGGCTCGGCCGGCGCTCTGGTGCTGCACAATGGCGGCCTGTACGGCGCTGCCACTGCCGGCGGAGCCAACGGCAATGGTACCATCTATCAACTCACGTTGAACACCATGGGCCGCTGGAAATTCAAGCTGCTCTATTCATTCGCCGGCGAACCGGATGCGGGATTTCCTTACGGCGGGCTCACCTTCGATGCCCTCGGCAATATCTACGGCACGACCTACTACGCCGGCGCGCATGATGCGGGCTGCGTGTACCAGCTTTCGCTGCATAAAGCGGGTTGGAAGGAGAAGGTGCTCTATAGCTTCACCGGCGGCGCCGACGGCTTCGGTTCCATCGGCAATGTCAATCTCGACAGCGCTGGAAACCTCTATGGCACCACCAGCGAAGGCGGCGCAGACGGCGACGGTGTGATCTTCAAACTCACGCCTTCCGGCAAAACGTGGACGGAAAGCGTGGAACACAGTTTTTCCGGTCCGCCTGACGGCGCCTATGGCTATAGCGGCATGATCAATGGTGACCCCAACGTCTTCTTCGGCTCGACCGTCCATGGCGGCGAAGACGACGAAGGCGCGATCTACCAGTTTACGCCGTAACGCTTCAGCGCGCGTCGGATGTTCCGTGCACTGAGGAGCCGGCCATATCTCGTCGTGTCGATCGCGACGATCGTGGCGATCTACTTCTTCGGTGGGCTGTGGGAGCAACACGAGTTCAGGCGCGAGCTGATCGCGTGGGACGGCGGCGTGTTGCTCTTCCTCAGCCTGACGCTTCTGTACATGCACCGCACCGGCGTGGCGCAAATGAAGGAGCGTGCGAGTGCGCACAGTGCTGGCGCCCATCCGATCCTGTTCGCAACCGTCCTGGCCGCGGTTGCCAGCGTGGGCGCGCTGGTCGCAGAGCTATCACAGGCCAAAGGTGAGCCGGCAAGCGGCCTGCACGTGCTGCTCGCCGGCAGCACGGTGGTGCTGTCGTGGCTGTTCGTACAATTCATCTTCGCGATCCATTACGCGCACCTCTATTATCTTGACGGTGATGACGGAGGCGTTCGCGGCGGACTTTCATTCGGCGCGTATGGCGATCCCGACTACTGGGATTTTTTACATTTCTCGCTGGTGCTCGGCGCGACCTCGCAGACGGCGGACATCACTTTCACCTCGCGAGAGATGCGGCGGCTTGGGACGCTGCACACCCTGGTCGCATTCGGTTTTAACACCGCAATCCTCGCTACGATGATCAACCTCGCGGCGGGGCTGTTTTAAGCAGGCTGAAAATCGCTGTTACGGCTGATGCACCTGGGAAATAGCCCGGTCGATATGGTCGGCCAGATTGTGCCAGGACACCGCAAGTTGCTGCCAGTAGGAACGGTCTTCGGGATCCGCCGAATAAGTGGCCTTGGTGCGCGCGGAATGCTCGTTTTCAAGATACTCGGCGCGCTTGCGATGCAGATCTTGTAGCGGGCTCATTGCGCTTATTAGGTAGGCTAAGACCTGAAGGCGCGATGAACAGATCATTCAGCAAGATGAAGGCGCGCCGGATGCACCGGCCTCGCAAACAAAAACCTCCTATTTCGGAAATTCGCCCCCCAAACGCGCCCGCCGGTCAATTGTGCCGTGATCATCAAAAGTATTCGCGCGGAACATGCGTCTCTCCCGGTCATTGAATCTCTATGGGATGGAGAGACAGATACACAGGAGATTGCACCATGCGCACCACTTGTTTGTTAGGTTCTCTCGCGCTGATTTCGGCGGTCGCAATTGGCCCCGCAATGGCAGCGGGAGGAAAATCGCACGCGGTCCTCGTGCCGGGCACCGCCAACAAGGCAAAGACCACACCAACCGCCACTGCGCCGACCGCATCGCCAGGGTTCCAGCCGCAGCAGGATCCGCTTGGTCCAC
Organism: Alphaproteobacteria bacterium; assembly: GCA_045810735.1. GTDB lineage: Bacteria > Pseudomonadota > Alphaproteobacteria > Micropepsales > Micropepsaceae > Rhizomicrobium. The sequence continues at coordinate 42,174 of JBJMVL010000101.1, read as the reverse complement.
CACCGACCGCAACAGCGCCGACCGCATCGTCCGGATTCCAGCCGCACCAGGATCCGCTAGGCCCGCCGCCGAGCGCGATGGCACAGCCGCCAACCGCGACGGCGCCGACCGATATGACGGTGAACCGGCCGTCAACTACGTCCGGGTTGCAAACCACGCCCACCGCTACAGCGGGACATACGTGGCGTGTGGTCCCCCCGCCTCCCCGTAGTGCCAGCCCGAGGGCCGGTGCTCCGAACGCCGGCTACCGGCCGATCGATCCGAAGCCGCGTCCGGATGCAGCGTCGCCCGACATGAGTCCGGCAGAGGATTAATCAGCAGCAGAGAGTGGAGATATAAGCCCTTCGTGGGCAACTCCGGCAGGCGGCAGGGTTGAAAACCCTGCCGCCTGTTATGCATTCGGACCATGCGCGAGCACAAGGCACACCTGGCGTTAGCGCTGAATCAAAAAAGGAAATTCTCGATTTTCATCCCGTTTTTCCGTGTTCGACCGCGTTGGCCTCCGGGAGTCGCATATGCGTGCGCGGTTCCGCAGCAAGGCCTTGGACGCACTTTTTTCGCGACAGGAGTTTCGGCTCCGCAATTCTCACCACAACGTCCGCCAGCGCTAGCAGCCGGTCGGGTGCGATCATGATCGGGCGCGGGAATGCACGAATGGGTCTAGGTACCCGCAAGGGGAAACAGGGCAGACATGATGTCCTCCTTCTGAATGAGAAATTTTCGGGAAATGCTTCGAGGTGCAGCGTCTCAGATGGCAATAAAAAAGCCCGATAAGCGGGCTTTCCGCGAACCGAGCCGTGTCAGGCGCACTTCTGAAGAAGGAGCGTGCCGCTGACAAGCACAAAATGAGAACAGGTGCTGCGAAGTTGAGGCAATTTTTGCAGGATTATTAGGCCCCTTTCGTATGCTTGGCGGCCGTAGTTTTCCCGAACACCGTTCGGTTTTACGCTTTGGATCACGCAAATGGCGCCTTCGGCTTCTTGTGGACAATCTCTAGGCGGCCCGCCCGCACCTATTGTGCTGAATAAAGCTGCTGATACGATATGTAGTATCAGAGGTGGGAGGCACCAATGTGGACAGACGAACGGGTAGACCATCTGAAGTCACTCTGGACCGAAGGTCTAAGCGCTAGCCAGATCGCCCGGGTTCTCGGCGAAGGCATCACCCGCAACGCTGTCATCGGAAAGGTGCATCGGCTGGGGCTCGCCGGACGTGCAAGCCCTTCGCGAGTGGACCGCCCCCGCCTGCCCTCAGCTCCCCGTCTTTATCGCGCCCGCGAGCCCGAGCTACCGGTGGTGGAAGAGGAGCCGCTGAAGCTCGAGGACGGCAGCTTCATCGGCGTCCTGGCGATCAATGACCGCATGTGCCGCTGGCCAATCGGCGACCCTAGCGGAGAAGAATTCCACTTCTGCGGCCGCAATCCGAAGACGGGTTCCCCCTATTGCGAGGCCCACGCCCGGAAAGCCTATCAGCCACATCAGGTCCGCCGGGATCGGCAGCGGATGGCGAGCTAGCCTGCCAGTGCCAGGCCCTGGCTGAACTGGAGCTCGGCAAGGCGGGCGTAAAGCCCGCCGCCAGCTACCAGTTCGGCATGACTGCCTTCGGCCAGGATCCCGCCCTGATCCACCACCACGATGCGCTTCAGGCGCTGGATGGTCGCGAGCCGGTGGGCGATGACGATGGTTGTCCGTCCCGCCATCAGATTGTTCAGCCCAGTCTGCACCAGCCGCTCATTTTCGGCGTCCAGGGCTGAGGTTGCCTCATCGAGCAGCAGCAGAGGCGCGTCTCGCAGGATGGCGCGGGCGATGGCCAAGCGCTGGCGCTGGCCGCCGGAAAGGTTGACGCCCCGCTCGCCGATGGGCGTTTCGTAGCCATCCGGAAGTGTCTCGATAAATTCCGCGGCGGCGGCGGCTTCGGCGGCGCGCCGCACAGACGCAGCGTTCGCATCGGGGCGCCCATAGCGGATGTTGTCGGCAATCGTGCCGGAGAAGATTACCGGGTCCTGCGCCACGAGTGCGAGGTGCCGGCGGAGCTCGGCAGGATCGAGGCGTGCCGCATCAATGCCGTCAAACAGGATGCTTCCCTGCTGCGGTGCGTAGAACCGCAGCAGCAGTTGAAACACGGTCGACTTGCCGGCGCCCGAGGGGCCAACCAGCGCCACCGCCTCGCCTTGGGGGATATCCAGCGAGAAACCGTTGAGCGCGGCATGTTCCGGCCGCGAGGGATAATGGAAAACCACATCGCGGAATTCGATCTGTCCGCGCGCCGGTTCAGGCAATACTAGGGGGTTGGCCGGTGCGGCGATTGCAGGCTCGATGTGCAGAAGCTCCATCAGCCGTTCCGAGGCGCCGGCGGCGCGCTGCATGTCTCCCCACGTTTCGCTGAGCGCACCTACCCCCCCGCCCACCAGAATGGCGTAGAGGATAAATTGCACCAGCTGCCCGCCAGTCATCGCATGGTGGATGATGTCCTGTGCACCAACCCAACCCACCCCGGCGATGCTGGAAAACGCAGCGAAGATGATCACTGCCGTCATCACCGCGCGGGCGCGCGTGCGCAGCACGGCGACGTCGAAAGAACGCTCCACCGCACGGGCATATTGGGCCCGCTCCTGCGCTTCGTGCGTGAAGGCCTGCACCGTCTGCACCGCACTCAATATTTCGGAGGCGTGCGCGCTGGTATCGGCAAGACGATCCTGACTCCTGCGGCTCAACACGCGCACCCAGCGCCCGAACAGGAGGAGCGGGATCAGCACAAGCAACACCGCTCCGATCACAAGGCCCGAGAGTTTCGGGCTGGTCACCATCATCATGGCGAGTCCACCGACCAGCGTGACCGTGTTGCGCATGGCCACCGAAACCGACGAGCCGACGACCGTCTGGATCAGCGTCGTATCTGCCGTGAGCCGCGAAAGAACTTCGCCGGTGCGGGTGACCTCGTAGAATTCCGGCGTCAGCCCCAAAACGTTGTCGAACACCGCCTTGCGGATATCCGCCACCACGCGCTCGCCGATCCAGGTAACGAAGTAGAAGCGGGTCGCGCTCGAAATTCCGATCAGCGCCGCAACTGCGATGAAAGCGAGAAAATACTGGCTGAGGCGCGAGGCGTCCGCGGCACTGAATCCATGATCGATGAGCCCACGTCCCGCCGCCGGTAGTGCCAGCGTCGCCGCCGAGGAAATGAGAAGCGCGACGAGCGCGAATGCGACGCGTAGCCGATAGGGCGCGAGAAACGGAAACAAGCGGCGCAGCGGCTGGAGCGAACGAGCCTTGCCGCGGCTGGCAGCCACGCGGGCGATCTCGTTGGTGTATTCTTCCCCGGATTGTGACATGGGCTGTGCGGCTGCCGCTCTGGCAGAACATATAGTGGGTCCCGGCCCCGGTCCGAACGGGGCCTATCGCCGCGTGGCTTGCCTGGCCTCTCCCGTTCCCCTATAAGCGCGCGCTTCCGTGAGCTTTTCCGAGAGTTGGCCATGAAAAAGGGCGTTCATCCCGACTATCATTTCGTCACCGTCGCACTGAACGACGGCTCGACATACAAGACCCGCACGACTTGGGGCGAGGCTGGCGGCAAACTCACGCTGGATATCGATCCGACGACCCACCCTGCCTGGACGGGCGGCCAGCAGCAGCTGATCGACCGCGGCGGCCGCCTCTCCCGCTTCAACAAGCGCTTCAAGGATTACGTGAAGAGCTGATCCGCGGTTTATCCGCTGAACGCCTGCTCCAGGCGCGCAAACTGCGTGCGCACGCCGCCGGATTTTTCCGTACCCGACAAGACCTGCTCCAGCCGTGCGATGCGGCGGTAGATGCTTTCGCTGCGCACGAGCAGATCCTGCAGGGCTTTCGGAAGCGACAGCGCATCTTCCACCCGTCCGCCGTAGCAGATTTCCTTCGAGCCCAGGCGATAGCGTTCGCTCGCGGCGTCTTCGGCCGTCATGTCGCCGTCAACCACCGCGCGTTGCACGAGCAGCCAGCTTGCCGCCTGCATGAGCCGCGTTGTGACGCGCAGGCTCTCGCTCGAGTAGAGCATCGCCGCCTGTCCCGGAAGGGAACGCGCTTCCTGGCGGCCGCGGCCGTCGAAGTAGCGCGCCGCTTCCTCGACAAGCGACATCCCCTCTTCAAACGTGCGCTCGAACAATGCGGATCCGGCGAAACTCTTCATCGTCATCCCATGCAGGGACTTCTCGTCGAAGTCCGCAATAGACATGCCGCGCCTCCACCAACCGCTCGGCACGCTACCAATTCGACGGAAGATCGCAAGCGCGCGTTTGCGTTAACGATTAAGGCGGAGGCACGGTGCATTGCGGAGGTTATGTCCGTCACGAGCGCTTGAAAAAAACAGAAGCCGCGTCGCGTGTCGCCTGGCGCGCTGTGATTGCTTCCCGGCATCGCGCGATCTCGGCTTCCAGCGCCACAATGCGCGCGGACAACTCATGTTCCGACATCGCGGAAAGATCCTGGCCCAGCGCGAACTCCGGCGTCTTGATTCGCGGACCTAAATCGTCGGGATCAATGGGCATGAACCATTCGCGTCCTTGAGCGGCGCTGGTAAACTGTACGCGAACACGTGCACCCGCAAGAGCATGAGAGCGATCCAAATCGAAAACCCCGGCGTGGAATACCGGCTGGTGGTTGCCGATATTCCAAGGCCGCAGCCGCGGCCCGGCGAAGTGCTGATCAAGGTAGCGGCAGCGGGCATCAACCACGCCGATATCTTGCAGGCGCAAGGGCGTTATCCGCCACCTGCGGGCGCCTCAGATATTTTGGGGCTTGAAGTTTCAGGAGAAGTTGCGGCTTTGGGTCCGGACGTGTCGAACGTTCGCGTTGGAGATGCGGTCTGTGCGCTGCTGAGCGGGGGCGGGTATGCCGAATTCGCAACTGCGCCAGCTGAATGTGTGCTGCCGTTGCCGAAAGGCGCAACACCAATAGATGCCGCAGCGCTGCCGGAAGCCTTCTTCACGGTGTGGACCAACCTGTTCGATACGGCCCGCCTGCGCATGGGCGAAACGGTGCTCGTGCATGGCGGATCGAGCGGCATCGGCACGGCGGCCATTCAGCTCTGCACCGCGCGCGGCCAGCCGGTGTTCACAACCGCAGGAAACGCGGAGAAATGCACCGCATGCGAGAGGCTGGGTGCTGCGCGCGCCATCAACCACCGGAGCGAGGATTTCGTCCAGGTTGTAAAGCAACTCACGGGCGGCCGCGGTGTCGACGTGATCCTCGACATGGTGGGTGGCGACTATGTCCAGCGCAATATCGAGACAGCGGCAGTCTGGGGTCGTATCGTCAACATCGCCTACCAGAGCGGCACAACCACCACGGTGAACTTCGGGCCTGTCCTGATGAAGCGGTTGTCGCTGTTGGCCACGACCTTGCGCTCCCGCACCAACGGGGAAAAAGCGACCATCGGTGCCGCGGTGCAGCGGGAAGTGTGGCCACTGATCGAAGCCGGGCGCATCCGGCCAGTGATCGACAGCACGTTTCCGCTCGCCGACGTACAAGCCGCTCACCACCGGATGAAAAGCTCCCAGCACATCGGTAAGATTCTGCTGACGCTGTAGTCAGCTGATCGTCTTCGCGAGTTCACGCAGCTTGAACTTCTGCATCTTGCCGGTGGAGGTCTTCGGGATTTCAGCGAAGACCACGTGCTTGGGGCATTTGTAGCGCGCGAGATTCTGCCGGCAATGGATAATGAGGTCGTTAGCCGAAACGCTTTCGTGCCCGGAACGTCGCTCCACAAAGGCGCAGGGCGTTTCGCCCCACTTTTCGTCGGGACAGGCCACCACCGCAGCAAACATCACCGCCGGATGCTTCATCAGCACGTCCTCGATCTCCACGGAGGAAATATTCTCGCCGCCGGAAATGATGATGTCCTTGGATCGGTCCTTAAGCTGAATGTAGCCATCCGCATGCCGCACACCGAGATCGCCGGAATGAAACCATCCGCCGGCAAACGCCTCCTTCGTGGCTGCCGGGTTCTTTAGATACCCCTTCATCACGATGTTGCCGCGAAACATGACCTCGCCGATGGTTTCGCCGTCGGCCGGCATCGCTTCCATCGTTTCGGGATTCATCACCACGAGGTCATCAAGCGCATGATAGCGCACGCCCTGACGCGCCTTCTTCGCCGCAACGCGGCCGCGGTCGAGCGCATCCCATTCGCCATGCCACTCGTTCACCACGGCTGGGCCGTAAGTCTCCGTCAGTCCATACACATGCGTGACATCGAACCCAGCATCCGCCATCGAGGCAAGCACCGATTCCGGCGGCGGCGCCGCTGCGGTGACGAACTGTACGCGATGCGGCAGCGGCCGACGCTCCTCGGCCGGCGCATTGATCAGCGTCGACATCACGATTGGCGCGCCGCAGAGATGCGTTACACCATGTTCGGCAATGGCTTGGTAGATGGCTTTGGCACGGACCGAACGCAGGCAAATATGCGTGCCAGCAACGACCGATAGCGTCCAGGGAAAGCACCAGCCGTTGCAGTGGAACATCGGCAGGGTCCAGAGGTACACCGGATGCCGCGGCATGTTTGCGGCGAGCACGTTGTCGTAGCCCATTAGCGCCGCGCCGCGGTGATGGTAAACCACGCCCTTCGGATTTCCGGTCGTGCCTGACGTGTAGTTCAGCGCAATGGCATCCCATTCGTCTTTCGGCATTGCCCATGCGAAATCAGGCTCGCCTCCCGAAAGGAATCTTTCGTAGTCCTGCTCGCCGAGCGAATCGCCTGTCTGCGGGAGCTCCGGATCCTGATAGTCGATCACCAGTGGCCGCGCGCGGACACGCGGCAACGCGTCTTGCATCACCTGCGAAAACTCTGTGTCGGTGATCAGCACCTTTGCTTCGCAGTGGTCGAGCATGAACCCGAGCGTCACCGGATCAAGCCGTGTATTAAGGGAATTGAGCACTGCGCCTGCCATGGGAACGCCGTAATGTGCTTCCAGCATCGGCGGTGTGTTGGCAAGCATCACCGATACTGTGTCGCCACGGCGGACACCACATCGAACCAGTGCGGATGCAAGGCGCCGCGAGCGCTCATAGAATTGCGCGTAAGAGAACCTCTGATTTCCGTGCACCACGGCAATTCGTTGAGGAAACACACTTGCTGCGCGTTCAAGAAAGCTCAGCGGTGTCAGAGGCTGGTAGTTTGCAGCATTGCGCGCGAGGCCAAGCTCGTACGCATTGTTGATCGGCAGCGATGATGCCGCGGCCGCGGCTCGGCCGGGTAAAATCCATCGTCGCGCTTCCATCTTCGTGCGTGTGCGGCGCACAGACACCGGCGGATTTTTTCTGGCCTTCGACCTATCGATACCGCGCTTTGGCGCCGCCGAAGCGGCCTTCAGCCTTTTCTTCGCCTTTGCTTTTCGGAGTTTTGCCAGAGGGCCCTTTGACCCTTTCGCCTTGCGCTTCATGAAATCCTTACCAGCCTGAGCAAAAACTAGTGAGCCATGCAGGCCCGGGGCAAGCATGGACGAACGCGGGCGAGGTTGGTAGGTATGTTCCGGAGGAGCGCTGGATCGTCATGTCGTCTGGAGTAGAGGCGCGAACGCGCTGGAATCCTTTGCGCGGGCTCTATGCCTGGATCATGCGCAATGCCGAAGGGCATTATGCCTGGGCCACGATGGCGGCCATTGCCTTTGCGGAAAGCTCGTTCTTTCCGATGCCTCCGGATATTGTGATGATTCCGATGGCGCTGAAGAACCGGCGCCGCGCATTTCTGCTGGCCGCGTGGTGTACATTGTTTTCCGTCGCTGGCGGTCTTGTAGGATATCTCATCGGTTCCCTGCTCTACGATTCCGTCGGCGAGTGGCTGATCCGTGTTTATGGCATGGGCGGCGACATCGATTCCTTCCGCGCCGCAAACAACAAGTACGGCGCGCTGATCGTTCTGCAGGGGCTGACGCCCATCCCATACAAGATCGTGACTATCGCCTCGGGCTTTGCCGGAATGAATCTGGCGCTCTTCTTCGCGCTCTCGCTCATCACGCGCACGATCCGGTTCATGGGCGTTGCCGCCCTGATCTACTTCTTTGGTGAACCCGTGCGGATGGCGATCGAGAAATATCTCGAATGGGTGATCGTCGGGTTTTTAGCGGTGATCGTTGCCGGCTACTTCATCGCCCGTTACATATTTCACTAGGCACCTGCCGAGTCGCGGGCGGTTGATTTCCGGCGTCGCAGCGCCCATATCGGTTTCTCCATGGCCCTCCAGCATTATGCACCCGCCCCCGCGGCCGATTTCGTGTTGCCCTTCTCCATGCCTGAGCATGGCGTGCGCGGCCGCGTGGTGCGGCTGGACAGCGTGTCGGCGCGCGCACTGTCAGCGCACGCGCTTCCCGAGGACGCCGGACGGACCCTAAGCGAAGCGCTGGTGCTCACCGCGATGCTGGGTTCATCCCTGAAGCTCGACGGGCGGCTGACGGTACAGGCGAAGGGCTCCGGACCGCTGGACCTGCTCACTGCAGACTACTATGGGGCCGACGAAGCGCGCGATTGTGCCGGACTGCGCGGCTACGCCCGCATCGATGAAGCAAGGCTCGCCGCCTTGGGCGAGCAGGCGCGCGCGTTCGCAAATCTCACAGGCGAAGGCGTTCTCGCCATTACTATAGAGCCCCGCCTCGGGGACCAAAGCTATCAAGGCATTGTAACGCTGGCAAAGGACAGCATCGGCACCAGCGCGCAACACTACTTCTTGCAATCCGAACAGCTTCCGACGGTGATAAAACTCGCCGCAGCACCGGCCTATATACCGGGCAATCCGCACCCGGCGTGGCGCGCGGGCGGCATCATGCTGCAGGCCATTCCGGAACAGGATCGGAACGAGGATGACTGGACCCGTTTCTCCATGTTCCTTGAAACGGTAGAAGACATCGAGCTCTTGGACACAGACGTTTCCGCCGAACAGCTGTTGTGGCGCTTGTTCCATGAGGATGCCGTTCGCGTGCATACGCCGGAGCGGCTGGATTTTCATTGCGGGTGCGATGCGGCCCGGATTGCTCAAGTGTTACGCGCGTATCCGACAACCGATCTCGACGGCTTAGCAGACGCAGATGGTCTCATCCGCGCACGCTGCGAATTCTGCGGCACCATTCATGCCATTGCACCGGAAAATGGCGGCGATTGATGCCAAAATCTGTGAATTGACATCCCGTCCCCAAGCCGGAACCTTAGCGCAGTCAGGCGATTATGGGAGGGCGGAGGCGCCGGAGCATTTGGCACGGGGTAGCTTATGAAAATTGCCCAGGTTGCACCTTTAGTTGAGAGCGTCCCGCCACAACTCTACGGCGGAACAGAGCGCGTCGTCTCCTGGCTGACGGAAGACCTTGTCAGACGCGGTCATGATGTCACGCTGTTCGCTAGCGGCGATTCCCGAACCGCCGCCGAACTTGTTCCCATCGTTCCGCGTGCGCTGCGGCTCGACCCGAACACGCGCGACTGTCTGCCGCACAATATGCTGCTGGTGGACGAGGTATACGCCCGTGCCGACGAGTTCGACATTATTCATTTCCATGTCGATCTGATCCATTGCCCGCTGTTTCGCAGCCTCGCCGAGCGGACCGTCACGACATTGCATGGCGCGCTCGACTCTCCTGACCTGCAGCCCTTCTACCGAAAGTTTCCGGAGATGCCGCTGGTTTCCATTTCCCACGCGCAGCGTGCGCCCATGTCGCCGGTGAACTGGGTCGCCACGGTGCATCATGGAATGCCGAAGGATCTTTATCGTGCTCACCCGGATGGCAGCAGCGACTATCTCGCCTTTGTGGGGCGCATCTCGCCCGAGAAGGGCATCGAAACTGCAATAGATATCGCAGAGCGTGCCGCGATGCCGCTGAAGATCGCGGCGAAAGTGGACAAGCTGGACCGCGACTACTTCGAAGCGCGCGTAAAACCACGCCTCAGCAGCGAATATGTTGAGTTTGTTGGCGAAGCGAACGATCGGGAGAAGAACGAGCTTCTGTGTAAGGCAAGGGCCATGCTGTTCCCCATCAGGTGGCCGGAGCCATTCGGCATCGTGATGATCGAGGCCATGGCGTGCGGCACGCCCGTCATTGCTTTCAATTGCGGTTCCGTGCCCGAAGTTCTCGAGAACGGCGTCACAGGCCTGATTGTGGAGAGCACGGAACAGGCGGCCGCAGCGGTGCACCGCGCCAGTGCGCTCGATCGCCGACAGATTCGCAAGCGTTTCGAGCAGCGGTTTACCGTCGAGCAAATGACCGCAAAATATCTCGAGGTGTATGCTCGGCTTCTCGATTCGCGAATGGGTGCCATCGCCGCTGCCTAGAGTAGCGGTTGCGGCGACGGTAAGATCGCCTCATGGATAAAATTTTACACACCGCCACTGCCGAAACTGACGAAACGGCACCTTTCTATATTGCGGCGACAACGTCGTTTCAGGAAGCGTGGCCGCGCACCCTTAAGCACGGCGATACGTTCGCCATGTTCGATCAGCACGGTGACATTCTCAATTCTGCCGGGAACCCTGCAGGTATCTTTCATGAAGACACCCGCTATCTCTCCGGCTGCTATCTCCTGATCGAGGGACATCGTCCGCTGCTCCTGAGCTCGACCATTCAGGATGACAATGCTGTCCTCACTGTCGATCTCGCCAATCCGGACATTGCCCGCGGCGAGGAAATTGCGATGTCGCGCGAGACGCTGCACATCACGCGCACCAAGTTCTTGTGGAAGGCGGCCTGCTATGAACGCATTGCCGCCCAAAATTTCGACTCTCGCCCGCATGAAACCCGCTTGTTGTTGTGGTTTGCCGCGGATTTCGCCGACCTGTTCGAAGTGCGCGGCATTCACCGGCCCCGGCGTGGCCGCTGTCATGGCGAGCGCATTGCGGATGATCAGGTCGTCTTTCACTACCGTGGGCTGGACAATCTTGACCGTTACACGCACCTGCAGTTCTCCCCCGCTCCATCCCTGCTCGACCATCACCACGCCGCGTTCGACCTGAAGCTCGATCCGGGCGAGCGCTGGTCCTGTGTCAGTGCAATTCGCTTCGGCACCTCGGCGCGCATCGGGGGACCCAAGCTGGTGAATGCACTTCGCAGCACTCGAAAGGAATTGCGCGCGCGCGCCAGTAGCGCCGCCGCCGTCAGCAGCTCCAACACCCTGCTGAACGAGGTGCTGCGCCGTTCCACGGCTGACCTCTACATGCTGATTACGGAGTCGCCGCAGGGCATGTATCCTTATGCCGGCATTCCGTGGTTCTCGACCGCTTTCGGACGGGACGGGATCATAACGGCGCTACAGATGCTGTGGCTCGATCCCAACGTCGCTCGGGGCGTGCTGCTCTTTCTCGCGGCCCACCAAGCAAAGGATTTCGACCAAATCTCCGAAGCGGAGCCGGGCAAAATCCTGCACGAAGTCCGCCAGGGCGAGATGGCCCGGCTCGGTGAAGTTCCATTCCGGCACTATTACGGTAGCGTCGATGCGACGCCGCTCTTCGTTCTGCTAGCCGGAAAATATTTCGAGCGCACCGGCGACCGCGGGACGATCGAACATCTTTGGCCACACATCGAAGCCGCGCTGGATTGGATTGAGAACTACGGCGATTTCGACCGCGACGGCTTTGTCGAATACCGGCAGCGAACACCGCAGGGCCTTAACAACCAAGGCTGGAAAGACTCTAAAGACTGCATCTCGCACGCCGATGGCGCGCTTGCGCGCGGCCCGATCGCGTTGTGTGAGGTGCAGGCTTATGTCTATGCGGCCAAGCGCCAAGCGGCAGCGCTCGCGCGGGTCCTCGGAAAAGTGGACCGCGCGGACGCCGTGTTGCGGGAAGCCGAAGCGTTGCGGACGCGATTCGAAAGCGCGTTCTGGTGCGAAGACATCGGTACCTACGCTCTAGCCCTGGATGGCGATAAGCAGCCATGCCGGGTGCGCAGCTCGAACGCCGGACAATGCCTTTTCGGCGGGATTGCATCTGAGGCGCGTGCGCGGGCGGTGGCCAAGGCCCTTCTGAGCCGCGATGCCTTCTCCGGCTGGGGAATTCGGACGCTTAACGCGAGCGAATGCCGCTACAATCCCATGTCCTACCACAATGGCTCGGTCTGGCCGCACGATAATGCGCTGATAGCGCTCGGATTCGCTCATTATGGACTGAAGGACGACGTGCTGAAGATTTTTGGCGGCCAGTTCGACGCGTTGCGCTATGTGGAAATGCGTCTGCCGGAATTGTTCTGCGGTTTCCCACGGCGCACCAGCAGCGGCCCTACCCTTTATCCCGTGGCCTGCGCCCCGCAGGCGTGGGCAAGCGGAACGCCGCTGATGTTGCTGCAGGCATGCCTCGGTTTGACGGCGGACGGCTTGCATAACGAGATCCGGTTCGAGCGGCCGTTGCTGCCGCCCTCCATCGACGACATCCGCATTCGCAATCTCCGCCTCGGCGAGAGCACCATCGATCTGCTTCTGCAGCGTCATGGTCGGGACGTCGTCGTGGATATCCTCAGCCGCACCGGCGACATCCGCGTTGTGACGGTCAGCTAACGCGAGATCACCTTCCATCGCTTATAGGATGACGTGCAGATGGGTGGCAGAGTCCATGCCACCTTGTTCGCATCCTTGGGCATCCCCTGAAAGTGTGGATTCAACATTGACTGAGACACTCTGATGCCCAGTGGCCACTGCACCTTTATATACGCGAGCACGGCCAAGATATCAGCATCCTTCAGTCGGTGCTCGAAGGCCGGCATGTAGGAGTGGACGTCCTTGGGCGTATCCGGAAAGCGCCCATACTTCGTCATGTGGAACAGGTCTTCGTCGGAATGCATCCAGGTATGGCCGCTGGCATCGTGCGCTGGAGCGCGCCTATGCGCATACTGGTCCTGGAGCTGCCACAAAAAGGTGCCTTCCAGATTGCGCCCATGGCAGGAAGCGCATTGCTGCCGATAGACCTGCTGGCCACGAGCCAAGGCGCTGGTGTCGTCTGCATTGGCGAAATGCGTGACAGCCGTTTGTCCGGCCCACGCCACGGCCGCGGCACTAAGCGCGAAAACCGTACCCAAAATCGCAGAACGCATCAGCCGATCTGCTTTCGCAGCGACTTTGCGAGGTCATGCCCTGGAAGGTTGCCGGTGATCAGGGATGTGAACTTGCCCTTGGGATCGATGAGATAAAGAAAGCCGCTGTGATCCATCGTGTATTGCGCGTTGCCGAGCGCAACAGGGCGGTAATAGACGTGGAAAGCCTTCGCTGCGCGCTCCGTTTCCTCGCCATCGCCGCGAAGGCCGACAATGCGGGGATCGAAGGACGCCATATATTTCTTCAGCACGGGCGGCTTGTCTCGCGCCGGATCAATCGTGATGAATACCGGTTGAAGCTTCTTTGCGGCCGGACCGAGCTCGTTCAGCGCGAGGCCAATCTCGTTCAGCACCGTCGGGCAGACATCCGGGCAATTCGTATAGCCAAAATAGACCAGCAGCCATTTGCCGCGAAGACTGGCATCCGTGACGGTTTTTCCGTCCAGCGTGTGCAAGCTGAAATGGCCCGTCATTGCAGGAGACGGGAGCGTTTCCTCGACCACCGGCCCGGCCGCCACGGCCGCAGACGCAACAGAAGTCAGCACCGCTGCCAGCGCAAGACAACTCCGCAATACGCTCAGCACACCATCATCCGTTCAGGTCCTCGGCAACACCCGAATGATAGCCATCATGCCCCGGTCCTCATGATCGAGAATATGGCAATGATAGACAAAGTCACCGGCTACGGCGCCACGGAAATCCATTCGCACCTTGATACTGGGATAGCGACCCTTTCCCGTCCAATATGGCACCTGGTAGGTGTCCCGCCACTGGTGTTCCCTCGCGGAAACCTTATTGCCGTTTACCTCCAGCACCAGAAAATGAATCTGGTGAATGTGGAATTCGTGCACCTCAAAGGTGTGATTCTCGATGGTCCAATCTTCGAGGGCGCCTTGCGTGGTGGTGATGTCCGGCGGCGCATCGGGATCGTAGACATGAACGTCCTGTCCATCGACAGCGATGTAAAACTTTTGCACGTCCGCCGGTGGTTTGTGTTTGCTACCGGCGAATGTCGTTTCCCAAAAATAGAGCTTACGCTGAATATCTGGCTTTAATGTTGCAGCGTCCTCAAATCGTTGTGGATGCGGCGGGCGGCTCCGCTCCGGCAGCCGTGGGAGGCGATTGGGCGCGCTCGTCGCTGTAATTTGCGCGAGCGGCCGGCGCGGATTGCTGTCGGAAGCGGGGCCTCCATCAATCGCGCGCGTGATAAGATACGCCTTAATCTTGGATTTTGTCGGCGCCGAGAGGATGAACTCGGCACGCGCGGCGGGCGGCAGCAGAATGTGCCTTAGCGTGACGATCGTTCCCTGTCGCTTTCCGTCCTGGGAGCCGGTGGGAACGCCATCGAGCCCGACGACCTGCAGCGCCTGCGGTTTGCCGTCGTAGTCCACTTCCAGATCGAGAATGGTATTCGCGCCGGCATTGGCCACACGCCAGAACTCCTGCGTCCCAGTGGTCATCTTCACGATGGCCGGCGGGTAATCCGGATAGGGCACCGGCACATAGTTTACCGTCGCATCCCAGAACGGCGCCGGGGCGCGCCAGCTGAACCCATTAAGCAGCGGCTGATCGCGCAACACCAGTACGCGCTGCGGAAGGCCGGCAACCGCCGGCTGAATGTTCTCGATACCCTCGACGACGATCACGCCGGTGGCGCCCCCCTGCACGGCAGGCGATGCAACCTCATGCACGTGCGGATGATACCAGTAGAGTCCCGGTGGTTCGTTGTTCGGAATTCTGAGCTTGTAGGTGAAGGTCTCTCCCGAATTGACCAGCGTATGGATCGTCTCGTCGGAATGGCACTTCGGGGAGATGTTCAGGCCGTGGAAGTGCATGTTGATCGATGTATCGGTCATGTTTTTATCGCGGCACGCCGACGCATTCGCGGGAAGCTTGTGCATGTTCCGACCAGGCGGCAACATGTTGGTCAAATCGATCTGCACGAGGTCGCCAGGCTGGACGTGCAGCGTCGGCGATTCCAGCCCGTCTGGAGTCTGATAGCAGAACAGGGTGCGGCCGGCCTCATCCACCGTCGTTTGATAATTGAGCGCCACGTGCAGCACGCCTTTTTTGCTGTACAAATCGGGCGGCGGCTGCACCTCCGAGCCCGACGTATAGCGCGGGCAGATGTCGGCAGCTGAAGCAACGCCCGACATCATGGCACAACCGAGCAGAGCCGCGGCTCCGGCGATGATCCGAATCATTTCCCCCTCACGTCCTGACGACACCGCGAACTATCCCGGCGCTTCGGCTTTGCATCTATACCTTGGGCGGCTTCACCCGAATGATCGCCATCATGCCTCCATCCTCATGGTCGAGGATGTGGCAGTGATAAACAAAATCACCGACGACTGCCCCGCGGAAGTCCATCCGCACCTTGATATACGGATATTTCCCAGCGCCATCCCAGTAAGGCACCTGGAAAACGTCGTACCATTGCTGCTGTTCTTTCGCGATTGGTTTCCCGTTCACTTCCATCACCTTGAAATGGATCTGGTGCATGTGGAATTCATGCACCTCGAAGGTACGGTTCTGGATGGTCCAGTCTTCCACTGCGCCTTTCGTGGTGACGATCGAGGGAGGATTGTTCGGATCGAACAGCTGCGATGCCTGCCCATCAACGGTAATAAAGAAATTCACGGGTTCGCCGGCCGGCCCCTTCTTCTGCGCGTGCCCGGGAACTTCCAGGAAGAAAAGTGTGCGCTTCGCGGTCACTTTCGCGTCATCAATATTCTCGAACCGCTGATGGTTTGGCGGGCCCGATCGGTCCGGAACGCGCGTGAGCTTGGCCGGAGAATCCGTGGCAATCAGCTGCGCGAGAGGCCGGTCTGGATTGGTATCCGACGCAGGGCCGCCGTTGATCGCCTTGGTCACTAAAAATGCCTGAGACGTTTTCTTGGTAGGTGCCGCCAGAATGAATTCCACCCGGCCCGAGGGAGGCACCAACACGTGTTTTAGCGTGACGATGGTGCCTTGCCGTTTGCCGTTCTGCGAACCTGTGGGGACCCCGTCGAACGCAACGACCTGCAGCGGCTGCGGCTTGCCGGTGTAAACCACCTGAAGGTCCAGGATGGTGTTCGCAGAGGCATTGGCAACGCGCCAGAATTCCTGGGTCCCGCGCGTCATACGAACGATGGCGGTGGGATATGCCGGAAAGGGTACCGGGACATAATTGACGTTCACATCCCAGTTCGGCATCGGCCCATCATCCGGCCCGCCGCTGTTCAGCAGCGGTTGATCGCGAATGATCACGATCCGTTGGGGCAGGCCGGCGACCGCTGGCTGAATGTTCTCGATGCCTTCGACCACAATGACGCCGGACGCTCCGCCCTGAACCGCCATTGATGCGATTCCGTGGACGTGGGGATGATACCAGTAGAGTCCGGGTGGCTCGTCCTTTGGTATTTTGATCTTGTATGTGAAGGTCTGACCAGAATTCACGATTGTATGGATCGACTCATCGCTGTGGCAGCGCGGTGATGTGTTGGTGCCATGGAAGTGCATGTTCACCGATGACAGGTTCATCCGATTGTCGCCGCATTGATTTTTCTTATTGGAGACAATTTCGGATGGACCGTTGAGCGGGCGCACTACCTGGTTGGTGAGAGTGATATCGATCGTGTCCCCCGGGTTCACGTGCAAGGTGGGTGACTCCAGGCCATCGGTGGTACGAAAACAGAAGAGTGTACGGCCGGCGAAGTCGACCTCGGTCCAGTAATTTAGGGATGCCTTCAGCACACCGCCGTTGCTGAACAGATCCGGCGGCGGCAACACATCACTGCTTGGATTGGGCCGGGGACAATGCACGTCACTCGCGAAAGCCGCTGCGGAAAAACCCACATTGACGCACAACACGAGCAAAAACCATCTGATAATGCGAACCATTTTCAAATCCCTTCGGCGAACCTGAGCTTCCCGGCGATGATGACGAAGCTGGAAAATGAGGCAGGCGCTGCCCACTCCTCAGGGGGCCACGTTAACATGTTTGGCATCGCCGTCAAAGTCACAGTTGCAGAGGTTGCCCTCAAACGCGGTCTGACCGAAAAGGACGCCCTAAGAGCCTAGCTAACGCGGTGGAGACAAGTGCTGTTGCTATTTCTCGGGTGGCTTGCGCTGGGGCTGGCGCTGGTCGGAGCGGCCTGTGCCGCAGCTGGTACGCTGCTGATCCGGTACCGGCTGGCTTGCTCTGGCCCGACCCATCGGCTGAAGAGCGGCGCGGTCACTATTCTTAAGCCGCTTCACGGAGCGCCGGCCGGCCTGGAAGCGGCGCTCACCAGCGCACTGGACCAGGATTACGACGGTCCAGTTCAGCTGGTTTGCGGCCTTCAGAATGCTGGCGATCCGGCGCGGTTCGTTGTTGAGCGCTTGCAGCAAAGATATCCGGACCGCGATATTAGTTTGATTATCGACGCACGGCTACACGGGGCGAACCGCAAGATTTCCAACCTGATGAACATGGAAAGGACGGCCAAGCACGACCTGCTGGTGGTCGCCGACGCCGACATCGCAGTACCCCGCAGTTGGCTAACTGGCATCGCCGCTGCGCTGAACACGCATCAAGCTGGAGCGGCCACATGCTTCTATATCGGCGCTGGCCGGGATCGCTGGTCTCAACTCTCCGCCATGGGGATCAGCTATCAGTTCCTCCCCAACGCAGCGTTCGGGACAGCCGCCCGGCTCGCGCGGCCGTTTTTCGGAGCTACCATGGCGCTGCGGCGCGATGTGCTTGCGAAAATCGGCGGGTTCGCCGTGTTGCGGAACTGTCTGGCCGACGATTATGAAATCGGCCGACGAGTCCGCGCCTCGGGCTATTCGATCGCATATCCACCCGTACTGGTCCGCCATGACTGCGCGGATGCCAACTGGACGGAACTCTGGCGCCGCGAGTTCCGCTGGGCACGCACGGTGCGCTCGATCAGCGCTGCCGGCCACTGGGGTAGCTTGGCAAGCCACGCATTTCCATTGGCCCTCTTCGGTTCTGCCGCTTTGGATTTTTCGCCAGCCGGCCTCACCGCGCTGTTAGCGGTAATACTAGCTCGGCTTCTTCTGAAAGCTGGCGTAGACGATGTAGCCGGAACGAGCGCCGGCCCCCTGTGGCTGCTTCCAATTCGGGATCTGATGTCGTTTGGTGTTTTTGTGGCTTCGCTCGTCAATATGGATATCAGCTGGCGTGATGACCGTTTCCGCATTGGTAAGGACGGCGTAATTTCGCAGGTGAGTGGCTAATGCGCGCATTGTTTCTTCAGGCCCCGTCGTTCGACGGATTCGATGGCGGCGCCGGTGCGCGCTATCAGATGAAACGCGAGGTCAAGTCCTTCTGGTTTCCCACCTGGCTGGCCCAAGCCGCCGCGATGGTCGAGGGCTCAAAATTGATCGACGCGCCGCCTCATCGTCTGAAATTCGAAGACATCGAAGGCGATTTAGCGGCGCATGACCTGATCATCATCCACACGTCGACACCCTCCTTCAAATCGGATGTTCAGACTGCGCGCATGGTCAAGGAGATCAATCCAGGCGCCGTCGTCGGATTTATCGGTGCAAAGGTTGCGGTCCAACCAGACGAGAGCCTCAAGGCTTCGCCCGCGATCGATTTCGTCGCTCGCAGCGAATACGAGTTCACCATTCAGGAAATCGCAGCCGGATGCGATTGGTCCGGCATCAAAGGAATATCCTATCGGACCAATGGCGGAGCTATCGTTCATAACGAGGACCGCCCCATCCTGATGGATATGGACCGCCTCCCCTCCGTTCTGCCGGTCTATAAGCGCGATCTTACGATCGAGAATTACTTCGGCGGCTATCTGCAACATCCTTACATGTCTTGGTACACAGGTCGCGGTTGCAAATCGCGCTGCACGTTCTGCCTTTGGCCGCAGACCATCGGCGGCCACAAATACCGCTACCGCTCCATTCCCGTCGTCATTGAAGAAGTGAAGTTCGTCCAGCGCGAATTCCCACAGGTCAGAGAGATCTTCTTTGACGATGACACGCTCACCGACGATCTGCCGAGAGTCGAAGCGCTCGCGAGAGAGCTTGGCAAACTCGGTGTGAACTGGTCATGCAACGCCAAGGCCAACGTACCGCGAAAGACGCTCGAAATTTTGAAAAACAATGGGCTGCGCCTTCTGCTCGTGGGCTACGAGAGCGGCAATCAGAAAATCCTGCACAACATCAAGAAGGGAATGCTGGTGGACGTGGCGCGGCGTTTTGCAAAAGACTGCCACGAACTGGACATCCTTGTTCACGGTACTTTCATTCTTGGACTTCCCGGCGAGACACGCGAAACGATCGAGGAGACACTTGAATTTGCGAAGCAGGTGAACCCGCGAACCCTGCAGGTCTCGCTTGCCGCGCCGTATCCAGGCACTTTCCTATATGATCAAGCGAAGAAGAACGGTTGGTTTGCGGAAGACATCGATCTGTTGACCGATGGCGGTACACAAATCGCGCCGCTCAACTATCCTCATCTGCCACATGGCGAAATTTTCGATTCGGTCGAGGATTTCTATAAGCGGTTCTACTTCCGCCCCTCGAAGATCGCGGAAATCGTGAGCGAAATGGTGACCTCCCGCGACATGCTGGTCCGACGGTTGCGCGAGGGCGTGGAATTTTTCCATTTTCTGCGCGCGCGCCGCACCACCACGTGAGCCTCTATGACCCTCGAAGCACTTACTTTTCCGGATCTGCCGTCCGACACAACTACACCGGAGCCGGGGCAGATTCGGCTTGGCAGCGAGGGCCACAAGAAGCTTTTCTGTCATACGCTGCTGACGACCTTCGATCCGTACAAACCGGCTGTAATCGATTGGCCGAAGCTCACGCCCGATACGCTCGCCCGGCTGACCTCACTGCCCATCTGGGACATCGCCGTGCAAACGGAAGGGCGAGCGGGCTTGAACGTAGCTACCTACGGGGAAACGGTCCCGAATCCGCTGTTACGGCAGGCAATCGCGCTCAATGCGTTCGAGGAGCGACGGCACAAGCATGTGCTGCATAACATGGTCGAGGCTTACGGGATCAAACTTGCGCCCGAGCCGGAATATATCGTCCCACGCGATCCCGAATGGGCCTTCATGGTCACCGGCTACAGCGAATGCATCGACAGCTTCTTCGCCTTTGGTCTGTTCGAGACGGCGCGCCGCTCCGGCTTCTTTCCGCCGGAACTGGTTGACACGTTCGAGCCGGTGATGCGTGAGGAAGGCCGGCACATCCTTTTTTTCGTGAACTGGGTGGCCTGGTACAGGCGGAACATGCCTCTCTGGCGCAGGCCGTGGTTCGCGCTGAAAATTGCGGCGGTGTGGGCCTTTCTCGTCTGGGAACGCATCGGCATTGCCAAGGAC
The DNA here is from genome assembly GCA_045810735.1 of Alphaproteobacteria bacterium. GTDB lineage: Bacteria > Pseudomonadota > Alphaproteobacteria > Micropepsales > Micropepsaceae > Rhizomicrobium. The sequence continues at coordinate 21,801 of JBJMVL010000101.1, read as the reverse complement.
GTCAGCGGCGCGCCGCAGGATAACAACTTCACCGTCAGCGGCGCGCAGGAATTGGGTGTCGACATCTCCGTCGCCGAGCTGATGGACACTTGCCTCGCCGAAAACGACCGTCGGCTCGGCGTTTACGATGCACGGCTGCTGCGGCCCAAATTCGTGCCGGGCATGGTTCGGCTTGCGCACCGTTTCATGCGAAACCCCGAGCGCGCGTGAGTGCAGCCATACCCAAACGTCCAGCGCGGACAGGCGCTGTTGCCGCCGCGCTGATCGGGGTCGCGGGCGCCGCCTATCTCGTTTTTCACCTAGGATTCCCTGCCGTTATCAATGCAGCACTGTCGGTCGGCTGGGCCGGCTTTGCGCTGCTTTGCCTCTACGGGCTCGCCAATTTCACGCTGCTGGGACTCGCATGGCTTGTTCTAGTGCCGCCGTACACCGGCGTAAGAGCCACGACGTTCGCCTGGGGCCGCGCCGTGCGGGATTCAGCGGGCGACGTGCTGCCCTTCTCTCAGTTCGGCGGCATGGTGATCGGCGCGCGTGCTGCAATGCTGCGCGGAATTTCCGGATCCACGGCGTTCGGTTCGACGATTGTGGACATCACGCTTGAGATGATCGCACAGATCGTCTTCATCTTTGCCAGTCTCACCATTTTGACCTTGCAGCTACCAGATGCGGGCCAGACACCCTTGGTGAAGGTCACCACCGTGGGCGTGGGCGTCGCAGCCATCCTTGCAACCTTTTTCGTCGCGGTTCAGCGGCGCGGCTTTGCATTGCTACAGCGAGTGGCGCGTCGCCTGCTTCCTGTAGCGGAAACGCATGCCGGTGATCTCGATCGCGTCGTGAACGACATTCACATGCACCCGATGCGCTTGGCAGCAGGATTTGCGCTGCACCTTTTGGGCTGGCTCTCCGCCGGTTTCGGCACCTGGCTCGCACTGGCGATGATCGGCCATCCCCTTCCTTTCGTCTCCGTTGTCGCTATCGAAGGCCTGCTGTGTGCCGCCCGCAGCGCGGCCATATTTATTCCCGCCGCTATTGGCGTGCAGGAGGCGGGTTACGCCGTGATGATGCCGCTATTTGGATTGCCGGCTGAAATCGGCATCGCCGTGTCGCTGCTTAAACGAGCCCGGGAAGTGGCGCTTGCCGTTCCGGTGCTGCTGAGCTGGCAAATAGCGGAGGGCCGGAGTGCATTGCATCCGCGCGAGAGAACTTGGCAGGGCTCGCCGTGACAGACCGGGTGCTCGTCACTGGTGCCTCCGGATTCTTGGGCTCCGCCGTACTTCGCAAGACAATCCAGCGCGGCTACGCAGCGCGCGTGCTGGTGCGGCCGAACAGCCCGCGTGCAAATCTGGCGGGGCTGGATTGTGAAATTGCCGTAGGCGACATCAGGGATCGTGCCGCCATGGCGGTGGCTCTGCGTGAGGTGCGGTATCTCTTTCATGTCGCGGCGGATTACCGGCTGTGGGCGCACGATCCTGACGAAATCATCCGCAACAATCGCGACGGCGCACGGATGGTAATGGAGGCCGCCCGCGAAGCCGGGGTCGATCGGATTGTCTACACCAGCTCGGTCGCCGCATTAAAGCCACGCGAGGACGGCAGCGATGCTGATGAGGGCGATCGTTCTGATATGAACCGCGCTGTCGGCGCGTACAAGAAGAGCAAAGTGGCGGCGGAACGTGTGGTAGAGGAAGAGATAGCGCAAGGATTGCCGGTGGTGATCGTCAGTCCGTCCACGCCTATCGGGCCGCGGGACATTCGGCCCACGCCAACAGGCCGCGTGATTGTCGAAGCGGCGAAGGGCAATATGCCAGCCTACGTGGAAACCGGGCTAAATCTCGTGCACGTCGATGATGTGGCGGAAGGCCATATGCTTGCGCTCTCCAAGGGCAGAATGGGTGAGAACTACATTCTGGGCGGACATAATGTGATGCTGAAGGAGATGCTGGCGGAAATCGCGCGGCTCATGACCCGCAAGCCTCCGCGTCTGAGTTTGCCTCGCGCGCCGCTTTACCCACTCGCTTACGTCACTGAATTGATCGCGCGACTTACGCGCAAGGAGCCGATGCTTACGGTGGATGCGCTGAAGATGTCGAAGCACAAGATGTTCTTTTCGTCGGCCAAGGCGAAACGCGAACTCGGCTACGCCACGCGGCCTTGGCGGCTTGCCATTGCCGATGCGGTCAACTGGTTCAAGGTTTCCGGGTATTTGTAGTGAGTGTGCTGACCGTCCTCGCGTTCCTGCCGTTGGCCATCTGGCTTTACCTGTTGCTCGGTCGCGGCATGTTCTGGCGCGCACGCGAACGCGATGATGTTCAAGAAATCCCAGAGCCGGGGCATTGGCCTTCCGTGACCGCCATCGTGCCCGCCCGCAACGAAGCCGATGTAATTGCGCGTTCCATCGGCACCCTGTTAGCGCAGAACTACCCCGGAACTTTTTCTCTCATTCTGGTCGACGATCAGAGCGAGGATGGGACAGCAAAGATTTCTCGAGAACTCGACGCGAGCGGCAGGCTTATGGTGATATCAGGCGCAGCACGCCCTGCAGGATGGACGGGAAAGCTTTGGGCCATGTCGCAAGGGATCGCGCACGCAGCGAAGGAACCATGCGACTATTTTTGGTTCACAGATGCAGATATCGCGCATGCGCCAGACAATCTCCGCCGTCTCATCTCACGCGCGGAGCAGCAGAATCTGTCACTCACTTCACTGATGGCGAAGCTATCCTGCACCACACCCGCCGAACGTTTTCTCATCCCGGCGTTCGTGTACTTCTTCCAGATGCTGTATCCGTTTGCTTGGGTGAATAGTGCGAAGCGCAGAATGGCAGCGGCTGCAGGCGGCTGCATGTTGGTAAAGCGCGTGTCGCTGGAGCGCGCTGGTGGGCTTGCTGTCATCCACAACGCACTCATCGATGACTGTGCGCTGGGTAAGCTGATGAAAGCGCAAGGACCGATCTGGCTTGGGCTGACAGAGCGCGCTGTTTCCATCCGGCCGTACGCCGATCTGCATGCCATCCGCCGCATGGTGGCGCGCTCGGCCTTTGCCCAGTTGAACTACTCCGCGCTGCTGCTCACCGGCATGTTCGTTGGGTTGTCGGTGATGTTCGCTGCGCCGGTCCTGCTTGCGCTATTCGGTACGGGCGTTCTCCTTATCCCTGGCATTGAAGCGTGGCTGGTTATGGCGGCGAGTTTCATTCCCATGTTGCAGTTCTACGGCCGCTCGCCGACTTGGGCGCTCACGCTACCGCTGATCGGGCTATTCTACGCTGTGTTCACGCTGGATTCCGCCGCGCAGCACTGGTTCGGCCGGGGCGGGATGTGGAAAGGTCGCGCGCAGGCGATAGCGCGATGACCAGAGCGGCGAACCTTCAATCGGGCAAGGGACACCGGGACGAAAATTTCCCGGTCGCCTCGTTCGTGATTCAGCGACGGCACCGGCCCGTCATTCTCGCCTTTTACCGTTTCGCTCGGGCGGCGGACGATGTGGCGGACCATCCGACGGCGTCGGCTGAAGAGAAGCTCAGCTTGCTTGGCGAGATGGACCGTACGCTAACAGGCGAGCTCGACAGCGCGCCAGAGGCGCTGGCGCTGCGTCGCGTGCTGGACCAGCGCAAACTGAATGCTCAACATGCATTGATGGTGCTCGAAGCATTTCGCCGCGATGTGACGAAGCTTCATTACGCGAGCTGGGACGAGCTGATGGACTATTGTCGGTACTCTGCGATGCCTGTGGGCCGCTTCGTGCTGGACGTACACGGCGAGCGACGCGACATCTGGCCCGCGAGCGATGCGCTCTGCGCGGCGCTGCAGGTCATCAATCATCTGCAGGATTGCGGCAAGGATTACCGGGCGCTCGACCGAGTCTACATCCCGCAGGATTCTATGGCGGCTGCCGGAGCCCGCATCGAAGAGTTGGGCGCGAATCGCGCTTCGCCTGCGTTGCGCCGTGTGATTTCCGATCTCGCGCAGCGGTCTCTGCGTTTGTTGAAGGAGGCGCAGCCGTTTGCGTCGCAAATCCGCGATACCCGACTCGCCTTCGAAGTCACCGTTATTCAGCGGTTGGCGGAAGACCTTGCGCGCAACCTCGCGAAACGCGATCCGCTGTATCAGCGGGTGCATCATGGAAAGGTCGATCTGATCCCGCTACTTCTGCACGCGACAGCTCGCTTCCTGCTCACCCGAGTCTGGCGGAACAAGCGCGCGCTCGCGCTGAGGCATTCCCCGTGAGCGCGGTAGAATCGGTCGGAACCGCCCCGGAAATCCGCGCCATCGAGAACAAGGCGCAAGGCAGTTCTTTCTATGTCGCGATGAAGCTGATGGCGAAGCCGGAGCGCGAGGCGATGTTCGCGATCTACGCGTTCTGCCGCGCGGTGGACGATATCGCCGATGATGGCATGGGCACGCGGGGGGAGCGCCACGCCGCGCTCGATGGCTGGCGCGCCGATCTGGAGTCGCTTTATGCGGGTGGCGCGCCCGGCCGTGCGGCTTTTCTTGCTCATGCGGTGAAACGGTACGGCTTGCGAAAGCAGGATTTCCTTGCGGTCATCGACGGCATGGAGATGGATGTAGGAGAAGATATTCGGGCGCCTTCCCTGGAGATGCTCGACCTGTATTGCGAGCGGGTGGCAAGCGCGGTGGGGCGGCTGTCGATCAAAGTATTCGGAATAGGCGAGGAGCCGGGCTTTGAACTGGCGCATCATCTCGGCCGTGCGCTGCAACTCACGAACATCCTGCGCGATCTCGATGCAGATGCGCGCGTCGGCCGCATGTATCTGCCGAGGGAATACTGCGCGGACGCGGGTCTTGTTGTGCGTGAACTCAAGCGAGCCATCGCGGATCCTGCTGTCGACAGCGTCTGCCGCAGAGTGGCGCAACTAGCGCACACCCACTTCCAGGAAGCCACTCGCATTCTGCGGGCGCGGCCGAAAGGTCGGCTCCGCGCCCCGAAGCTGATGGCGGCGGTGTACGCGGAAATTTTGCATGAAATGGAGAAGCAGAGCTGGGCGCCGCCACGCCGCCGCGTGAGTCTGTCCAAGGCGCGACTCGCAGCCATCGTGCTGGCACATGGCTTGACCGGATGACCACCGGCACGGTGTACGTGGTCGGGGCGGGACTTTCCGGCCTCGCGGCCGGTGTCGCGCTGGCAAGTCGCGGCGCGCGCGTCGTTTTGATCGAAGGTGCGGGGCAGGCGGGCGGCCGCTGCCGCTCGTATCTCGATCCGGTGCTGAATCAGGTGATCGACAACGGCAATCATCTGATCCTTTCCGGCAATCACGCGACCTTCGAATATCTGCGGACCATCGGCTCTGCGGACCGGCTTGCGGGGCCCGAGCGCGCTCGCTTTTTCTTTATCGATGTGCGCAGCGGCGCGCGCTGGACCGTAACTCCGAACGAGGGCGCCGTTCCCTGGTGGGTTTTTTCGCCAAGCCGCCGCGTGCCAGAGACATCCGTTCGCGAATACCTCGCTATCGCGAAGCTGCTCGCGGCATTGCCGAGCAAGCGCATCGATGATGTGATCGCCTGCAGCGGACGTTTGTGGACCCGATTGCTGCGGCCGCTGTTGCTGGCGGCTTTGAATACCGAACCCGAAGCCGCATCTGCCGGATTGGTTGCGGCTGTTGTGCGCGAAACGTTGGTGAAAGGCGGGCGCGCCTGCCAGCCGCGCATTGCGTCACCGCATTTGTCGAGCACCTTTGTCGATCCGGCTTTGAATTACTTGAAGAGTAACGGTGCCGAAGTGCGGTTCGGTTTGCGGCTTCGTGGTGTCGAATTCGCCGATCAGTGCGTCGCATCACTCGATTTCGCGGACAGTATCTCCTTAGAAAACAACGATCGCGTGGTGCTCGCCACTCCGGCTTGGGTCACGGCGGATCTGCTGCCCGATGTGGTAGCGCCGAACGAGTTCCGCTCCATCGTCAACGCGCACTTTGCGATTGCGCCGCCGCCTGGCGCGTCGCTTATGATCGGCATTATCGGTGGCACCGCCGAATGGGTGTTCGCCTTTCCGGATCGCATTTCAGTCACGGTATCCGGCGCCGATGCCATCGTGGATCGTGACCGCGAGAATTTGGCCAAAACGCTGTGGCGCGATGTGGCAACCGCACTTGAGGTTGGGCCAGAGCTGCCGCGGTGGCAGATCGTGAAGGAACGGCGCGCCACCTTCGCCGCTACGCCGGAGCAGGCGAAGCGGCGCGCCAAGGCGGAAACCCGCTGGTCCAACCTGTTTCTCGCCGGCGACTGGACCGATACCGGGCTACCCGCCACTATCGAAGGCGCCGTGCGCTCCGGCAATCGGGCCGCGGAATTGGCGCTGCGTTCGCTGTCACGGTAATTTGCCGCCATGGACCGGACGCTCACCATTGATCATACCGAACTGGCCGCGGCGATTACCCGCGCTACCGACGCGCTGCTGAAGCAGCAGCGGGCGGACGGCCACTGGGTGTTCGAGCTAGAAGCGGATGCCACGATTCCATCCGAATACATCCTGCTCACGCATTATCTCGCCGAAACTCCGAATCTGGAGCTGGAGCGCAAGATCGGCGTGTATCTGCGACGCAACCAAGGGAAGCACGGCGGCTGGCCTCTGTATTACGACGGGGATTTCGACCTCAGCGCGACGGTCAAGGCGTATTTCGCGCTGAAGATGATTGGCCATTCGCCGGACGCGCAGCACATGATCCGCGCGCGCGAAGGCATTCTCGCCCGCGGCGGCGCCGATCGAACCAATGTCTTCACCCGCATTCAGCTGGCGCTGTTCGGCGAAACAGCCTGGAGCAATACGCCAACTGTGCCCGCCGAACTCATCCTTCTGCCCCGCTGGTTCCCCATTCATCTGTCGAAGATGTCGTACTGGGCGCGCACGGTGATCGTGCCGTTGCTCGTGCTCCAGGCGCTGAAGCCCCGCGCGCGCAATCCGCGCAGCGTGCATGTGCCGGAACTGTTTCTGCCGCACGGCTCCCCGGCGCGGAACCGTGCGCCGCACCAGAGCCGCGGCTGGGCGGCGTTCTTCGGCGCGCTCGACTGGGTGTTGAAGCGTGGCGATCGGTTCTGGCCGAAGAATTTGCACAAGCGCGCGATTCAGGCGTGTGAAAATTTCGTTGTCGAACGACTGAACGGGGAGGATGGCCTCGGCGCGATTTACCCCGCCATGGCCAATTCCGTCATGATGTTCGATTGCCTGGGCTATTCGACGGAACATCCGCACCGCGCCGTTGCGCGGCGCTCGGTGGAGAAGCTGCTCGTTGTCAAGGATGACGAGGCGTACTGCCAACCCTGTGTGTCGCCGGTTTGGGATACGGCGCTCGCCTGCCATGCGCTGATGGAATCATCTGGCACGGAAGACGCCATCGCGCGCGCACTGGAATGGTTGAAGCCGCTGCAGGTGCTGGATGTGAAAGGCGACTGGGCGGAGGAGCGCCCCGACGTGCGGCCCGGCGGCTGGGCGTTCCAATACAACAACGCCCATTATCCCGACCTCGACGATACGGCTGTGGTGGTGATGGCGCTGGACCGCGCGGCGAAAAGCGAGCGTTCGGCCGAGGCCATCGCGCGCGGGAACGAATGGGTCGAGGGCATGCAAAGCAAAAACGGCGGCTGGGGCGCCTTCGATGCCGATAACGCTTACCACTACCTGAACAATATTCCGTTTGCCGATCATGGTGCGCTGCTGGATCCGCCGACGGAGGATGTGACCGGCCGCTGCCTTGGCATGCTGGCGCAATTGGGTGAGCCGGTCGATTCACCGCGCATGAAAGCCGCGATCGAGTATCTGGAGCGCGTGCAGCTGAAGGATGGCAGCTGGTTCGGCCGCTGGGGTGTGAACTACATCTACGGCACTTGGTCGGCGATGGCCGGCGTGATTGCGGCTGGTGTCGATCCGAAACATCCGATGATGCGCAAGGCGGCGGAATGGCTGATTGCGATTCAGAACGCAGACGGCGGCTGGGGTGAATCGTGCGACAGCTACAGGCTGGATTACGCGGACTACGAGCCTGCGCCTTCCACAGCCTCGCAAACCGCGTGGGCTTTGCTGGGCCTGATGGCGGCCGCCGAGGTGGATCATCCAGCGGTGGCGCGCGGCATTGCGTATCTGCAGGAGACACAAGCCCAAGACGGATTGTGGAACCAGCTGCACTACACCGGCGGCGGTTTCCCGCGGGTGTTCTATCTGCGCTATCACGGCTATCCGAAATTCTTTCCGCTATGGGCGCTGGCCCGCTACCGCAATCTCAAGGCCAGCAACATCCGCCGCGTGGCGCAAGGATTGTGATCGGAGACAACGGACAATCGTGCATGAGCATCGAACTCAACCACACCATCGTGCATGCCAAAGATAAGCGGGAATCCGCCGCCTTCCTTGCGGAGATCCTCGGCCTTGCCAAACCGGAATCCTTCGGGCCGTTCCTGGTGTTGCGGACGGCGAATGGCGTCAGCCTGGATTTCATGAACCATTCCGGCCCGATTGACGCTCAGCACTATGCCTTCCTGGTTTCCGAAGCGGAGTTCGATGTTGGGTTCGGACGCATCAAAGAACGCGGGCTCGACTACTGGGCCGATCCCGCCAAAAGGCGGCTTGGCGAGATCAACAGCAACGATGGCGGGCGTGGCCTGTACTTCCACGAGCCGTCCGGTCACTTCCTGGAAATTCTCACTGTGCCTTACGGCGGCCGGCGCTGAGTGTGCTGATCGCCGTCACGGGCATGCAGCGAGAGGCGAAGCTGGTGCGCGGCCGCTGCGGTGTGATTGCGGCCGGCAGCGACAATTCTACGCTCGCATCGAAGATCGAAGCAGCGATTGACCGCGGCGCGCGTGCGATTCTCTCGTTCGGTATTTGCGGTGCGCTGTCGCCGGAGCTTGCGGTCGGCGTGGTTGTCGTTGGAACCGACGTCATGTGCCAAAGCGAACGTTGGCGCGCGGATGAAACATGGACTAACACACTTGCCAACACATATGGGGCAGCATCTGGATCCGTCGCGGGCAGCGACGTCGTTCTGCTGACGGAAGAGTTGAAAGCTGTGCTGCATCAGCAAACCGGCGCGATTGCCGCTGATATGGAGTCACACATTGTGGCGCGGGTGGCGAGTGGACGCGGGGTGCCGTTCACGGTACTGCGCGCCATTTCTGACGCCGCGCATCACACTTTGCCGCCGGCAGCGGCGTTTGCACTCAACAAGGAAGGCCGCATCGATTATTCGGCGGTGATGCTGTCGTTGCTGGATGACCCATCACAATTCGGTGCGCTCATTCGTACCGCGCGCGATACCAACAGAGCGATGAACGCGTTACTCCGCTGCCTCGAGCGTCTTGGGCCGGGCCTTGGCTGTCCGTATCTCGTCTAGCTTGTGCTCGACATGGCGCGAGAACACGAACTCCGCCGGACGCTGACGCTCAAGCGAAATATCCGGCGCCATCGGGCCTGAGGTTTTCACGCCGCGCCGCGCGATCGGGATCATCTTCCAGGGATGCTTGATGGAATCGGCGACCGCCGTCCCCTCGAACCCGCAATGCACCATGCAGTTGGCGCATTTCTCATAATTGCCGACGCCGTACTTGTCCCAGTCGGTGTCTTCCATCAGCTCCTTGAAGGTTTTTGCGTACCCTTCGCCGAGCAGGTAGCAGGGCTTCTGCCAGCCGAAGACGCAGCGCAGCGGCATGCTCCACGGCGAGCATTCGTAGGTCTGGTTGCCAGCGAGGAAATCGAGAAACAGCTGGGACTGGGTGAATTCCCAATTCTTGCCGCGGTTGCCGCGCGCAAAGATATCGCGGAACAGTTTGCGGGTGCGCTCGCGGTCGAGGAAGTGCTGCTGGTCCGGCGCGCGCTCGTAGGCATAGCCGGGCGACACCGTGATGCCGTCAATTCCCATCGCCGTCATTTCGTCGAAGAACTTCGCGGTGCGCTCAGGATCGGCGCCGTGGAACAACGTGCAGTTGATTTGCGTGCGGAAGCCGCGCGATTTCGCCAGCTTTATGGCTGCCACCGCTTTGTCGTAGGTGCCCTCCTGGCACACGGATTTGTCGTGCATCGCCTGGTCGCCGTCGAGATGGATGGACCAGGAGAAGTTCGGGTGCGGCTCGTAATCGTCGATTTTCTTGGCCAGCAGCAGTGCGTTGGTGCAGAGGATGACGAACTTGTCGCGCTCGATGAAGCCGCGCACGATCTTCGGCATCTCGCGATGGAGCAGCGGCTCGCCGCCCGCGATGGACACGGCCGGCGCACCGCATTCCTCGATCGCCCGCATGCATTCATCGTGAGACAAACGCTGGTTCAGGATCTCGTCGGGATAGTCGATCTTTCCGCAACCGGCGCAGGCGAGATTGCAGCGGAACAGCGGCTCCAGCATCAGCACCAGCGGGTAGCGCTTGCGGCCCGCGAGGTGCTGCTTCACTGCATAGGCGCCGATCTTCGCGGCTTGTCGAAATGGTATGCCCAAAATAATCTCCGTGTAGGTCTAACGCTTACGTGCGCAATTCGGCCGGCAAGCGGAAGGCGATGTGTTCCTTCTTGCCGTCCAGCTCTTCCACTTCCAGATCAGGATCGAGCAGCCGCAATGTTTCGATCACTTCCTGCACGAGCTTTTCCGGAGCCGAAGCGCCCGCGGTTAGGCCCACGATCTGCTTGCCGCTCAACCAGCGCGGATCCAGTTCGCTGGCGTCGGCAATCAAGTAGCTCGGCTTCCCGGTTTCATGCCCAATCTCCCGCAGACGGTTGGAATTGGAGCTGTTCTTCGCCCCCACCACCAGCACCACGTCCGCGACCTTGCAAAGCGCACGCACCGCCATCTGCCGGTTCTGCGTGGCGTAGCAGATATCAGACGTATCCGGTCCGACCACATCGCGAAACTTGCGCTTCAGGGCGGCGATGACGGACTTGGTGTCATCTATGCTGAGGGTGGTTTGCGTCACATAAGCGACGCGAGTGTCTTCCGGAATTTCCAGCGCCTCCACATCGGCCTCGGAGGAGACGAGATAGGTCGGCCCGCCAACCTGGCCCATGGTACCTTCCACTTCCGGGTGTCCGGCATGGCCGACCAGAATCAGCAAGCGGCCATCGCCCACGTAGCGCCGCCCCTGATTGTGCACCTTGGAGACCAGCGGACAGGTGGCGTCCAAAACTGGCAGGCCGCGCCGGCTCGCCTCGTCGATCACCGAGCGCGGCACGCCGTGAGCGCTGAACACGGTCATGGCACCATCCGGAACCTCGCTCAACTCCTCCACAAAACGGGCGCCCTTGCTCTTCAGGTCCTCCACCACATGCCGGTTGTGCACGATCTCATGGCGCACATAGACGGGCGCGTGATAGCGGTCGAGCGCCTGCTCGACGATGTCGATGGCCCGCACCACGCCGGCGCAGAAGCCGCGGGGCTGTGCCAGGATCACACGCATTGGAACTCCATCGGGCCCGATAGGCCAACTGAACAAATCGGTTGCCAAGCGCCCTGTTTTTAGGGGAACTCCTCCCTCCAGGGCAATGTTGCAGCAAAAAGCCGGAATGAACCGAACGGAAACGGAATTTGCCAGCCTGCTGGTTGCCCTTAAGGCTGCGGGCGAAGACGTGGATGCCGCTTTGCAGCGGCTCCTCCCCGTGCCCTCTGGCTTGCAGGGGCGGGTACAGGAGGCGATGCGGTATGCCGTGTTGGCGGGCGGCAAGCGGCTACGGCCTTTCCTCGTGATGCAAAGCGCCGGCCTGTTCGGAGTGGAACCGGAGCGTGCGGTCCGGGCCGCGGCCGCCATAGAGGCGGTGCACACCTATTCACTGGTGCACGATGACCTGCCTTGCATGGATAATGACGATCTGCGCCGCGGACGCCCTACGACGCACCGCGCATTTGACGAATCCACTGCGGTACTCGCCGGCGATGCACTGCTGACAATTGCATTCGACATTCTCGCCGGCACGGAAACCCATTCATCCGGTGAGGTGCGCGCTCGCCTCGTATCAGAGCTCGCGCGCGCCGGTGGAACGCTCGGCATGATCGGCGGTCAGATGATCGACATCGAAGCGCCAGCGCATGTGTTCGCGGTAGACGATGTCATTCTGTTGCAGCGGTTAAAGACTGGCGCGCTATTCGAATTTTGCTGCGTTGCGGGCCCCATTCTTGCCGAGGCTGGAGTCGAACACCAAAATCGTCTGCGCGATTATGCCCGCGATTTCGGACTCGTGTTCCAGATCACCGACGATCTTCTTGATGTGCTGAGCACGACCGAGAAGACTGGAAAGGCGGTGGGAAAGGACGCGGAGCACGGAAAGGCAACGCTGGTCTCTTTGCAGGGCGTGGACGCGGCACGTGCACAAGCGAAAGAACTGGCGCTGCGCGCCGCGGATACGGTTGCAAACTACGGCTCGGGAGCAGCTCTTCTACAAGCGTTGCCACTGTATCTGCTGAACCGGGAAAACTGATCAGCGCGAAGCGCCGGACGGTGCGGATAAGCCGGCCGTCACCTCCTGCAGGTGCGCGCCGAGTGCTGTAATGCTGCTGCCGTGCTGGCGCAGATAGGCGCCGAACTCCGCGCGCTGCGCCAAACTCAACCAAATGCCGGCGATTGAGGCGGCCACAACGGCGAACTTGCCGTCTCTTTCGGCGACAACGCGAAATGCGACGGGCAACGGCGTCGGATTGTTGGGTAGTGCGGGATCCATCACAACAGCCTCGACGATGTAATCTCCCGGCGCGCGCTCGACCGAACCTGTAACTTTCAGCGATTGTCCACCATAGCTCCCCAACTGCGATTCATAGCTGGCAATACTGAAAGCCCTGTAAGCTTCCGCATAGACATCCAGCTCGGAGGCAGCCGCCGTTTCGCGCACGTTGCCCAGCATGAACAACGCCATCTTGCGCGTGTCGAGTACCTCCGCGAGCATCTCGCCGATCTTTGCGCGCCGCTCTGCATCATCGAGCGATTTGTCCTTCAGCACGGCAACGCCGCGGTCGATACTCTGCTGCACAAACGCCTCCACCGGAGCTTGTGCGCGCGCGGGCATCGAAACCGCACTAACAGAGAGGGCCATAACGAAAATCAACGAGCGCCAGCCACACCGCATCGCATCCTCCCGTACGCCTAGGCGGAGAATCTTTGCGCACCTTCGGCGTTCTGCCAAGAGAAATGCGGCAGGGCGGCCGTGGCAGATTGCAACTTTCGGCAAGATGAATGGGTTTGATAGGAAGCTCCGCCGAATCAGCCATGGAAGAGGTCAGCCATGATGTCCGCCCTCCGCGCTGCCGCCCTTTCCCTAGTCCTGGGGGTAGTTGTCGCTGTGCCATCGGCCATGGGAGCCAGTGCGACAACACCAACGGCCGATCCGGCAGCAAAGCAGATAGAGGCGTTTCATGCCGTCTTGCTCGATACGATGAAGCGCGCCAAGGAACTGGGCGTGCAGGGTCGCTACAAGAAGCTGGAGCCGGCCGTGGATGCCGCATTCAATTTCGGCGGCATGACGCAGTTGATCGTGGGCCCCAGCTGGTCAGCGATGTCGCCAGCCGACCGCAAGAGCGTCACCGACGCGTTTCGCCGCATGACAATTGCAAACTACGCAAAAAACTTTGACGGATATGGTGGCGAGCAGTTCGTCACGAGTCCGCAAGTGCAGGAGCGGAACGGCGACAAGATCGTCTCGACCCAGATGACCGCACCCGGTAAGGCGCCAATTTCGTTCGTCTATCGGCTCGACAACAAGCAAGGGAGCTGGAAAATCGCGGACATCTTTCTCAATGGGTATGTCAGCGAGGTCGCGACAAGGCGCGCCGATTTCGCCTCGACTCTGACAAGCGGTGGCGCACCCGCGCTGGTACAGAAGCTCAACAGCTTGAGCGACAACATGCTGCGCTAGCTCTTCGTCTATCAGCCTGGCGCGCTCTCGAGACCTTCATGTGGCAGGACACGGTGCAGCAGCGCCGGCAGCACAACGAGCATGGAAACCAGAATCCAGAACAACGAGATCATCAGCAGCTGCCCCATGCTCGCCGTGCCCGGATGCCTGGATAGCGACAAGGTGCCGAACGCAGCCCCGGTCGTGCCCGCGCTCATCAGCACGGCGCGGGTAAGCGGGGATTGCAGAAGGTTGCGGCCGCCTTCGCGCCACCACATCACAAAGTAAATATCGAAGGCCACACCCACGCCGAACAGCAGCGGCAGGGCAATGATGTTGGCAAAATTGAGCTGGATACCAAACACAACACAGGTGGCGAGCGTCAGCACCCCGGCGAGAAGAAGCGGTATCAAAGTCATCAACTCATCGCCGAAGCGGCGGAGCACGAGAACCAGGATGACGACGATGGAGAGCAGGGAAATGATGCCGGCCTCCACAAAAGCCCAAACAATGGTTTTTGCCGATTCCATGATGATTATCGGTGTCCCAGTCGCATCGGGGGCGATGGCCAAAACGTCACGCGTGAAGTGACGGAGCGACTTGTTGTCCTGAGCCTTTGGAAACGCTTCCACCCGGTACCGTCCATCGGACGAGACCCAGTTGCGCAGCAAATCCTGTGGAAGCGTCTCAAGGCGTATAGGCGCCGGATGCAGGGCCGTGCGGATTTGGCCAAGCATCGTCTTGAGCCCCGGCACGAAGGCATCGGCCGCGCGAACGCGCAAAGCGGCATCGCCGCTGGCCAACCGATCAAGGATGCGCGCCAGGACGAGCGCATGCTGCACTGGCGGTCCTTTACTGCCGGTCGAAGCCGATAGCAGTGATGTCGCTGTGCTGCGCAAGCTCGTTACGACTTCTGCATCGCTGCGCGGTGGCGCTACGAAGAAGGGGTTGAGCGTGGCTTCCAGCAGACTCGCGGCATCGCGGATTGAGGCCAGCTTCGCGTCCTGGTCTTTGGGAATGAAGGTGTCCACCGTAAGCGCCTGCGACACATTTGGAAGGTTCTCCAGGCGAGCGGCCAGGCCATTGGCGGCGTGGCGCGACGGCCGCAGCACATTAATGGTATTTGGCGAAGTGTCCGGATCCTTCATCAGATCAAGCGCCGTTGCCACCGCTTCGGAATGCGGATTGCGCAAATCCAGCGGGTTGGAATCGAACTGCACAAACGGAATCAACGCCAGCGCGAGCACACCGATAATCCCGGCGGCGAGCAGCACGCGCTGGCAATGGCCTGTAAGAAAGGCATCGACAGGCCCAAGCTCCCGAAAGCCGATCTCTTCTGCTTCTTCCTCCGGTTGCAGTAGCCTCAGAAAGGCCGGAAGCAATGTGACACTCAATACATAGATGATCAGCATGCCCGTGCCGGCAATCAGTCCGAGCTCAGCCAGGCCCGCATATTTGGTGGGCAGAAAGGAATAGAAGGCGAGCGCGGCGGCAACAGCGGCAAGCGTCAACCCCGTGCCGGTGCAGGTCCCCGCGCGGACCAGTGCATCCTGGAGATTGCCGAGCCGGTGGCGTTCCGCGCGGTATCGCACGCAGAACTGAATTCCGAAATCCACGCCCAGCCCGACGAAGAGCACAATGAAAGCAACAGATATGACGTTGAACCTGCCATACACGAGCAGCCCAAACGCGGCGGTAATCGCAAGACCAATGGCAAGGGTAACAATGATGGCGCCGATCATCCGGATCGAACGCAGTGCGAGCCACAACATCACGAGCGTGGCCCCAAGCATGAGCGCGCCCAGCAGCGCCCCGCGGTCGGTGATCGAGGCGAATTCCTCGTCGGCCATCGGCACATTGCCGGTTATGCGGACGCGGACGCCGGTTGCGGGTGTAAGTTTCAGTTTCCGCGCTGTCGAGCGTATCGCCTTAGTGGCACGCGCGCCGGGCAACAGAGTGGCGTAGTCGAGCTTAGGCTGCACTTCGACAAAGCGGCGGGTACGGGAGAGATCGGATGCTCCGCCGACCATGGCGCTCCAGCCGAAGAACGCGGGCTTGTCGGCAAGCACGCCGTCCAGCGTCACCTTAAAAGCGGTGATTGGGCGGTCGAGGGTGGCAAGCGGGGTTTGCCCGCTCGTGACACCGAGCAGAGTGGTATCAAGTGTTTTCATGATCCCACTCAGGCTGGGATCGGCAGCAAGCCCGCCAAGAAAGGGTTGTGCTTTGATCAGCGCGCCTGTGGTCTGTTTCACCTTGTCCAGCGGGAGCAGCAGCAGCCCTTCCCGTGCGAAAAACGGTCCGCCATCCGGTCGCCGGACCGAGAGGAAGCGGACGTGGTTTTGCGCGAGTGCGGCGGCCAGCGCTCCGGCAGCTTCATCCGCCCGCTCGGCGGTCGCGCCGTCCACGACGATTTCGATACTGTTGTTCTGCTGCGGGAAGGCGCGATCGTAGCGTAGCTCGTTGGCGCGCCAGGCCGCGTTTGGCGCAACCAGGTTGTCGCTGTTCGTGTCGATCTGGAAGTGAGTCGCGACGTAGCCTGCCGCAAGGATACCCAAAAGAAACGCAGCGATCGCCACCGGCCATGCGGCAGCGCTACAGAAACGCACAATCCTTGAAACCAGCGATGCCAGCATCTCTGGTCCACCCGCCCCCTGCTGCTGACCAGAGCCGTCAACTTGCCGGCCCTGGTACCGGCGCGGGCCCAAGGCAACCGCACATGCACCAGATGTCATTGGCCGGGAAGGCCGCTTTGGAGCGGGCGAGGCGAATCGAACGCCCGACCCTAACCTTGGCAAGGTTATGCTCTACCCCTGAGCTACGCCCGCGATCCAAGCGAAGGCGGGTTATGGCGCAGGGCGGAAGCTTGGGTCAAGCCGCGGGAGTCTTCACGGTTGCGCCGATCTTTGCCGGATGTGCTGTCCAGATTTTGGGGTGCCATCCTCGTTCTACCCCCGATGTTGGTCGTTGAAGTCACTGTCGCAAACACCTGTCCCGTGGCCGGCATCGAAGTTCCCAGAGTTCCCATTCGAACCTAGGAAAAGGGGGTGGGGGTACCCCCCTCCCCGTCTTGTGTTCTGGCGTAGCGGAGCCACGACATTTGGCGTGGTTGTTTTGCGAAAATCGTGCACCCCTATACCCCCCGGCCTGGCGAAAGGGGGAAAGCGCAATGGGAATTGTTCGTTTTGTTTGTCGAAAAATGGGAGGGGGTACCCCTCCTCTTGCGCGAAGCGCAACGGAATTGTTTTGCAAAAATGGGGGGGTGGGGTCCCCCCTCTCGCCGACGAAATTGTTTGTTTTGTTTGCCAGAAGCCGCGCGCTCCCAGGCCGCTGCGCTGAGCGACGGAATTGTTCGGTTGTTTTGCGCGCGAGTAGCGGCCGGCGCGCGGCCACAGCACGTCACCCTTACTCTCCGCCGGATCAACCGATTCCCATTCGCTCATACGCGCGATTGTAAGGCCGTTTTGCCGGTGGGGAACGGAATTATTTTCGCCGTTGATTTGAAACGCATTTTTGCTCGCGCGGTGGCGAATAGCGGTAGATAGGGCCGTGTCCAGAAACCAGTTCGCTCTGCAGGATCAACCGGGTGATCGGTATCATGTCCCCGGATTTCACTCGGGACCTACTCTCCTTGATCGGGTACGGCTCGCACGTCGGACCTGGAGCACTACTTCCGTTCGTACCGGACCCATCGCCTCTGGCGAAAAGCTCGTAGATAGTGCCCGGTTCAAAGCTCTTCTGTTGAAAGCTGATCCCGAAGCAATCGCAGGGGAGATGGAAGCCGCAGGAATAGCTTCTGCAGCCGATCGAGAGAAAATAGAATTCATCGTCATAAAGGGTATTTGCGATTGGGGGGAAAATAAGGACAAGAAAAATCAAGAGCTAGCTGCTAGAAACGCCTTCTCCTTCGCAATGGAAGTGGTCAGGTTGCTCAGTTAGTATCGACGCCGACGAAGGCCACGCGCAGCAGGTTGGTCGAGCCTGACGTGCCGAGCGGCACGCCGGCGGTGATCACGATGCGCTCGCCATGCTTGGCGAAGCCCTCGCGGTAGGCCATCACGGTCGCCCGCTCCACGACATCGTCGAGATCGTGCGCGTCTTCGGTCAGCACGCAGTGCAGGCCCCAGGCGATGGAAAGCCGCCGCGCGGTTTCGATCAGCGGCGTCAGCGCCACGATCGGCGCCTCAGGCCGCCCGACGCTCGGCGACGCTCCCGCTGCACGTTGCCTGGTGTTTCGCATTCATGCCCACAAGTATAAGGCCCCTTCGCCGGTGGCGAACGGAATGTAAGGCCGTCGATGTCATCCATGACCGCTCATCGCGCGCTCAGAGAGCCATCAATGCCCGCAACCGATGAAGACCTGTTTCGCCGTCTCGATGGGCTCGGCATCGCGCATCGCACTTACTCGCACGCGCCCGTATTCACGGTCGAGGAATCTCAAGCCGAGTGCGCGCATATTCCGGGCGCCCACACGAAGAATCTGTTTCTCAAAGACCGCAAGGATGGGCTCTGGCTGGTCGTGGCACGCGAGAGCTTGCATATTGACCTGAACCGGCTGGCGAAGCTGCTAGGCGTTGCCCGTTTCTCGTTCGGCTCGGCAACCCTGCTACTAGACGTGCTGGGAGTTCCACCCGGTTCTGTGACACCGTTTGCGCTGATCAACGACGGCCTTGGACGCGTGCAGGTGGTGCTCGACGAAGGAATGCTAGCGCTCGACCTATTGAATTTTCATCCCCTGCGGAATGACCGGACGACCGCGATTGGGTCTCACGATCTGCTCAAATTTATCCGGGCCACGGGGCACGAACCGAAAATCATGCGACTACCGGAAAGAAACCGGGCCTGAGGCGGCATGCGTTCGGGCGAGAGCGGAACCAGCGGCAAAAAGCCGGTTCTGATTGAGATTTGCTAGAATTCCAGGGCTTTTCTTTTGTGCGCCGAACGACCATGTTTGGCAGTACATCGATCAGGAATGGTAATGGCGATCATCGGCCCAAGCGGCAGACCGCTTTCGCGCTCCGGCGGCGACGTGGCCGCCCAGCAGAACCCCGGCGGCCCGAACATCAAGGACAGCAGCCTCGAAACCTTCGCCGCGGATGTTCTGGAAGCGTCCCGCGACGTGCCTGTCATCGTGGATTTTTGGGCGCCATGGTGCGGCCCGTGCAAGCAGCTTGGTCCTCTTCTTGAAAAGGTGGTGAATGAGGCCAAGGGCGCGGTCCGCCTCGTCAAGGTCAATATCGACGAGAACCAGGAGATCGCCCGGCAGTTGCGCATCCAGTCGATACCGACTGTTTATGCCTTCCGTAACGGACAGCCTGTGGATGCCTTCATGGGCGCGGTTCCCGAATCTCAGCTGCGCACATTCGTTCAGCAGTTGACCGGTGGCGTCGCGGGCACGAGCCCCGCAGAAGACATTCTGGCCGTTGCCGAGGACGCATTTGTCTCCGGTGATCTCGCCACGGCTGCACAGGCCTATGCGCAGGCCCTGCAGGATGAACCCGGCCATCCAAGAGCGGTTGCCGGCCTTGCACGCTGCTATCTGAAAAGCGGCGACGTGGAGCGGGCGCGCAAGACGCTGCAGCTCGTACGGCCCGATGCCGTTGAAGACGAGGCGTTTCGTGCGGTGGAAGCGGAGGTCAGGCTTCGCGAGCAGGCGGCCAAAGCGGGCGATACGGCGGAGCTTCGCGCAAAGCTGGACGCCAATCCCAATGATCACCAGGTGCGGTACGATCTGGCGCTGGCGCTGGATGCGAAAGGCGACAGATCGGGCGCGCTCGATGCCCTGTTGGAAATCGTACGCCGTGACCGCAACTGGAACGAGCAGGCGGCCCGCAAGCATCTGGTTACTTTGTTCGAGGCGATGGGGCCGATGGACCCGCGCACCATTGACGCGCGACGCAAACTCTCTTCCATCCTGTTTGCCTGAGCCATGCGAAAGCCTTACCTCACGCCTGCCGATCTTCCGCAAACGGTTCCGGTCTTTCCGTTGAGCGGCGCGCTCCTGCTTCCACGCGGCGCGCTGCCACTGAATGTGTTTGAGCCGCGCTATCTGGCGATGGTGGATGACGCGATCGCGGGAACGCGGCTGATCGGCATGATTCAGCCCTCGGAGCCGGAAGAGCTCAGCCTGCGGCCTCCA
This sequence comes from Alphaproteobacteria bacterium, assembly GCA_045810735.1. GTDB lineage: Bacteria > Pseudomonadota > Alphaproteobacteria > Micropepsales > Micropepsaceae > Rhizomicrobium. Next base: position 1,865 of record JBJMVL010000101.1, on the reverse strand, counting down.
CTATCGCAGGTCGGTTGCCTCGGGAGAATCACAAGCTTCAAGGAATCTGAGGACCATCGCTATCAGATTACGCTCACGGGGATCTGTCGCTTCCGCGTGGCGCAAGAACTGTCGACGGATAGGCCCTACCGCCAAGTTGCGCCCGATTACTCGTGCTTCGCCGGCGACCTCGTTTTGAACGACGACTCGGAATTGCCTCGGGATCGGCTGTTGGCGGCGCTGAAGAATTATCTCTCCCGCCGCGACCTGAAGGCCGATTGGCAGTCGGTGATGAATGCGCCGCCGGAGCATCTGGTCAATGCGCTCGCCATGCTGTGCCCGTTCGAGCCGGCCGAGAAGCAGGCACTTCTGGAGGCGCCGGGCTGGAGCGAGCGCGTGGCCACATTGGTCGCATTGCTGGAAATGGCAGACGCCCGGGCCGTGAGCGGATCGCTGAACTGATGAGCGACATCGATCCGAAGTTGCTGGAAATTCTCGTGTGCCCCGTCACCAAAGGTCCGCTCATCTATGATCGCGAGCGGCAGGAGCTGATAAGCAAGCTGGCAGGGCTTGCTTATCCCATTCGCAACGGTGTGCCGATCATGCTGGCCGGCGAAGCACGCGAACTCTCGGACGAAGAGCGCATCGGCAAGTGAGCACCTGGCCTGTTGAACTGCGCCTGGACCAATCGAAGACCCTGCTTACCGTGACCTTCGATTCCGGCGAGTGTTTCAGCCTTCCGGCGGAGTACCTTCGTGTGGAATCGCCCAGCGCGGAGGTGCAGGGGCATGCACCGGATCAGAGGCAGATCGTTGGTGGCAAACGGTCTGTGAAGATCAGCGGCCTCGAACCGGTCGGCAATTATGCGGTGCGCCTTCTTTTTGACGACGGCCATGACACCGGCCTGTACAGCTGGGACTATCTCCACGAACTCGGGCGCGATCAGCCGCAGCGGTGGAATCGTTATCTGCGTGCGTTGAAAGAACGCCGCTTGCAACGTTGAAGGCGAGTATCGGTAAATCGCATGGCGAGTGAGTATTACGATTTGTGCTTCGATGCGATCCTCGGGCGCAAACAGCTTCTATTCACCTATCGCGACCGCCGGCGGGAGGTGTGCCCGCACGTCCTCGGCGTCACCAAGGGCAAGGAGATGCTGCTCGGCTACCAGTTCGCTGGTGAGACAAATGGCGTGCTGCCAAAAGGTGGCGAGTGGCGCTGCTTCCAGGTGACCGAGATGCACAGTATCGAGATGCGCGACGGGACGTGGCACACAGGCAGCAGTCATTCGAGCAACCATCGGTGTGTGGACGACGTCGACCTCGACGTGAATCCGAACGCGCCGCAGCGCTCCTGGGCGAAGCATCAACGCAAGAAGTAACGCGTGATAATCGCTCTGCGCGTAGCTGCGACTGAGCTGGAGTCGTGTCTTCGAGAAAAGAAGATTGTGAGGCGGGGTTATCGCGAAGCACGCGGGAGCGTGTTCGCAACGACGAAGCATGCGTGAGCATGTTCGGATATCTAAACGAAGCGTCCTTGGCTGGACTGGCAGCGACCGACTCTCCCGCGGCTTGAGCCGCAGTACCATAGGCGCTGGGGGCTTTAACGGCCGAGTTCGGAATGGGATCGGGTGGAATTCCCCCGCTAGGACCACCAGTCCAGCGAAGGACGCTTCGCAAAGTTACAAGACACCAAATTGATTGCGTGATTGCCTGGCCTTGTTTCCAGGCATGGAACGAGTAGTGCTTAAGCAATCAAGTGTTACGATCGAGCGATTAGGACCAGTAAGCTCAACGCATTGCTGCGCTTACACACCTGGCCTATCGACGTGGTCGTCTTCCACGGCTCTCAAGCGAAACCTGGTTTTGAGGTTAGTTTCCCGCTTAGAT
>JBJMVL010000100.1:0-49619 GCA_045810735.1 Alphaproteobacteria bacterium | reverse complement strand
CGCGGCGATGTCGCTCGGCCGGACGTCCACGTTCCTCGACATTTACTTCGAACGGGACCTCGAGGCGGGGCTTCTGACCGAAGAGGACGCACAGGAGATCATTGACGATTTCGTCATCAAGCTTCGGATCGTTCGCTTCCTGCGCACGCCGGAATACGACGACCTGTTTTCCGGCGATCCCACATGGGTGACTGAATCCATCGCCGGCATGGGCGACGACGGCCGGCCGCTCGTAACGCGCACCAGCTTCCGCTTCCTGCAGACGCTCTACAATCTCGGACCGGCGCCCGAACCCAACCTGACGATCTGGTATACGCCGCGGCTGCCGCAAAATTTCCGGCGCTTCTCCGCCAAGGTGGCGATCGATACCAGTTCGATTCAGTTCGAGAGCGACGAGCTGATGCGCGGCGCGTGGGGCGACGACGGCGCCATTGCGTGCTGCGTGTCGCCCATGCGCGTTGGCAAGCAAATGCAGTTTTTCGGCGCGCGCGCCAATCTCGCCAAGTGCCTGCTCTACGCCATCAACGGCGGCCGCGACGAAATCTCGGGCGAGCAGATCGGGCCCAAATTCGAGCCGGTCAAGGGCGATTATCTCGAGTTTGACGATGTGATCGAGAAATATGAGCGCATGATGGACTGGCTGGCCGGCGTTTACGTCAGCGCCATGAATGCCATCCACTACATGCACGACAAATACGCGTATGAGCGGATTGAAATGGCGCTGCATGATTATGCGCCGCTGCGAACGATGGCGTTCGGCATTGCTGGAATGTCTGTCGTCGCCGACAGCCTGTCGGCGATCATGTATGGGAAAGTGAAGGTGATCCGAGACAAGACCGGCCTTGTGGTCGATTATGCCATCGAAGGCAGCTTCCCGTTCTTCGGCAACAACGATAACCGCGTGGACCGGCTGGCAAGCTGGCTGGTGTCCACCTTCATGGGAAAGCTGCGGAAGTATCCCACCTACCGTAACGCCCTGCATACGCAGTCCGTGCTGACGATCACGTCGAACGTGGTTTACGGCAAAGCCACCGGCAATACGCCCGACGGCCGGCGGCAGGGCCAGCCGTTCGCGCCCGGCGCCAACCCGATGCACGGTCGCGACAGCCACGGGATTCACGCATCGGCGGCTTCGGTGGCCAAAATTCCCTATCGCGACGCAGCGGATGGAATTTCGCTGACCTCGACACTCGTGCCGAGCGGACTCGGTCGAACACGGGAAGAGCGCATCACCAATCTGACCGCCATGCTCGACGCCTTCTTCGGCACGACCGGTTACCACATGAACGTCAACGTTCTGAACCGCGAGACACTCGAAGACGCGATGGAGCATCCCGAGAAGTACCCGTCGCTGACAATCCGGGTGTCGGGCTATGCGGTGAATTTCGTGCGCCTCACGCGCGAGCAGCAGCTCGATGTGATCAACCGAACTTTCCATGGAGCGTGAGATGAGTTTTGCCACGCAACCCATGGACGAAACTGCGCTCGAGGCGGGGAGCCCGTACGAGCTTCGCGTCGATCTCGGAACCCAGGTTCCGGAAGCGAGCAGGCATGCCGCGATCGCCAGCGGCGATCTCGGATTTCTTCATTCCTTCACCACCGGCTCAACCGTGGATGGCCCCGGAGTCCGGCTGGTGGCGTGGACCACATTGTGCATGTTTCGCTGTCAGTTTTGCCACAACCCGGACACCTGGACCTTGTCGAACGGCATACCGCTGACACTCGGCGGGGCCATCGACGAACTGCGCAAATACGAGCATGGGCTGAAGGTGATGAACGGCGGCTTCACAGTCTCCGGCGGCGAGCCCCTGATGCAGGCCCGCTTTGTCGCCCGGCTGTTTGCGGCCGCCAAGGAACTGGGCATCCACACTGCGCTCGAAAGCAACGGCTTTTACGGCGATCGGCTGTCGGACGCCGAATTGGCCGATATCGATCTCTTTATTGTCGATATGAAGGGCTTCAGCGCCGATCAGCACAAGCGCGTCACCGCCGGCATCGACAATGCTCTAGTCCTGAAATTCGTGCGCCGCTTGGCATCGCTTCGCAGGCCCATGTGGCTTCGCTACGTCCTCGTTCCCGGGTTAACGGATGTTCCCGACGAGATGGAGCAACTGGCGCAATTCGCAGCGTCTTTGGACATTGTTGAAAAGGCCGAAATTCTGCCATTCCACCAGATGGGCCGCTACAAGTGGCAGAAACTGGGAATCGACTATCCGCTGGCAGCGACTCAGCCGCCGTCGGCGGAATCAGTTGCCGGCGCGGTCAAAATTTTCCGCGACGCCGGGCTGCAGGCAAACTGATCAGCGCCATAGATTGTCCGCCCGGCGCCTCTTCCTTTATTAGTCTTCCGTACAGATTTGGATTCTCAACGATGGAAGGCGCTCGCCGCGCTGGCGGCTCCGTGGTGCAGGTGAACGCGATATTCGGGCTACTCCTGGCCTATGAAGACGACCTGATCACCAATCAGATTTTGAAGTTCGGCGCCCACACGCGGCCTGAGCTTGCCATGCTGCTGAGTGTGATTGCGTCAGGCGATCATGTTTTCGACCTTGGTGCCCATATAGGCACCTTCACAGTGCCGATTGCCAAAAGGGTCGGCCCTGAAGGGAGGGTGCTTGCGGTGGAGGCGCTACCCCGCACTTACCGGATTCTGCGCAAGAACCTTCGCATGAACGCGCTGCAAAATACTGTTACAGCGGTGAACGCGCTGATCGCACCACTACAAAGCACATATATGCCGGTGCGCAAGGCCCGCAACACCGGCGGCACGCGCTTCGAAGCAGCCAACACCGGTTTGTCTTTGCCGTGCACAACGATTGATGAATTGGTCGCGGCACATTTCGGTCCCCGCGTCATCAAGATCGACATCGAAGGCTTCGAAACTTTTGCCCTGACCAATTCCGATATCGTGCGTAACCATAAGCCTATTCTTTATGCCGAAGTCTCCGCAGCCAGCCTTGGCAGAAACGGCTCCAGCATCGCAGAGCTCGACGCCTTTGCGTCGGAACTTGGATATCTGTTTTTCCGCAATGCTGGGCCCCGCAATGCCGACAACGATGATTTCACAGTCGAGAGGCTTCTCAGTCTGCAGGATGGAGGGGAGTTCTTCGATGTTCTCGCCATTCACGAGGATGACGAGCGCCGCAACTGGTTTGTCATGGGTGCTGAGGAAATCGTCAAATAGCGTGTTGCCTGCCCTAGATGGCGCGTGCGGTGGTAGCGGCTTGTCCTATGGGCAGGGTTGGCGCGGAAAACCGCTAACGGTAAATCCGTGGATTTATCCGACAATGTCGAAGGCAACTCGGCCTTCACGATCAGCTTCGATATCTCACTTCCGCTCAAGAACGGCGGAACGTGGGGCCAGTGGAACCAATACAGCGCGACCACATCCTTTCTCGCCAATTCCGGCACGTACAAATTGGCGGGTCCTTCGCAGCGCCATGACGGTACCCACTCGGCGTTCACCACGCTAATTGAAAAGTTGCGGGCAGCGCAGCGGCATTAGCGCCGCGCACTGCCAGCTTCAAACAGCAGGCCTTACTTCGACGCGTGCTGCTCCGGCGGCGGTGCGGTGTAGGGCACGAATTCGCCAAGCGCGCAGCTTTCGCCGGTGGTGATCACGCGGATGCCGATCTCCGGTCCGCAGATCGTGTCGGAGCGCGTGATGAAGCTGAAGCCGTGGAATTCGAGCCCGGGGCAGGCCGAAGCCAGGTTGTTCTGCCAGACGTGCCCGTCCTTCATGTAGAACAGCACCTGGCGCGGGTTCACGACATGCGTGTGGTCGATGTTGTAGGTCCACAGGCAGACATGATTGCCGCCGGTGGTGGTGCCGGCGCCCGCCGACTGCGCGGATGCGGCGCCTGATGCGCCAAGGGTAAATGCCGCGGCTGCGGCCAGGATTGTCATTCTCATCGTCGTTCTCCTTCTGCTCAAGGAGGCGCCCCTCGCGCGCCTTGATCTTGCCGCCGCTGCAGCGTTCGCAGCAACAGCAAACTGGTACGAAATCGTCATGGGTTGGCTTTCGGTGTGATCTGCACCAGCGGGCCCAGCAGGCACACCGAGCCGGAACGGATCACGCGAATCGATTGCAGGTTGCCGCAGATCTGGTCGGGCGGCGTCGCCACATAGGAGAAGCCGTTGAAGCTGAGCTGCGGGCAGATGGTCGGCAGCGAACTCTGATACTGCGCGCCGTTCTTCATAAAGAAGATGATGGTGCGGTCGTTGGGCGTCTTGGTGTGATCGATGTCGATCGAGCGGATGCACACATTGCCGGCCGGCGGCGCTGCGGCATTGGCCCTAGTGGCCGAAAGCCCCATCACAACGGCAAGCGCTGCCCGTGTCATGCCGGTCTCCTGTGCCTCCTTATATATAACGTATCTTCGGGCGGATTTCGCCCCGTTACATAATAGACGCCGCCGCGGCGGCCGGCATTCCCCCAAGCTTGCTTGACTTGAGGGGCCTGTCGCCCCGATGGTCCGGCCCTTCTCAAGCAGGAGTAAGGCCCGTGTCCGCGCCCGCCGTCGCGTCCAACGTCCATGTCACCTTGCCGGACGGCAAGGCGCTGACGTTTCCGGCCGGCACCACACCGGGCGAGATTGTGGCTTCCATCGGCCCCGGGCTCGCCAAGGCGGCGCTGGTCGCGGAAGTGGATGGCAGACAGTGGGACCTGTTTCGTCCGCTGGAGCACAACGGGAAGCTTCGCATCATCACCAGGAAAGACCCAGAAGCGCTGGAGCTGATCCGGCACGATATGGCGCACATTCTCGCCATGGCGGTGCAGGCGCTTTTCCCCGGCACGCAGGTGACCATCGGTCCGGCGATCGAGGACGGCTTCTATTACGATTTTGCGCGCGATGAGCCGTTCACGCCGGAAGACCTGCCGAAGATCGAAGCCAAGATGCACGAGATCGTGAAGGCCGATCTGCCGACGCGGCGGGAGGTGTGGCCGCGCGAAAAGGCGATCGCGCATTTCGAGCAGATGGGCGAGCACTACAAGGCGGAACTCATCCGTGATCTGCCGCAGGGCGAAGACATCTCCATATATTGGCACGGCGATTGGCACGACCTCTGCCGCGGGCCGCACTTCACTTCCACCGGAAAAATCCCGGAGGCGTTCAAGCTGACGAAGATCGCCGGCGCCTATTGGCGCGGCGACGCGAAGAACGCGCAGCTGCAGCGCATCTACGGCACCGCGTGGCGCGACCAGAAGGAATTGGATGCATACCTCCTCAGACTGGAGGAGCAGGAGAAGCGCGATCACCGCAAGCTGGGCAAGGAGCTCGAGCTTTTCACCTTCTCACCGGATGTGGGCGCCGGCCTGCCTTTATGGATGCCGAACGGCATGGTAATCCGGCAGGAGCTGGAATTCCTCGCGCTACAGGAAGAACGCAAGGACGGCTACAAGCGCGTTGCCACGCCGCACATCACCAAGGAGGCGCTCTACTACCGCTCGCGCCATCTGCCTTATTACAACGACGGCATGTATTCGCCATTCGATGTCGATGGCGAGAACTACTACCTGCGGCCGATGAATTGCCCGCATCACCACCTGATATACGGGGCGACGCGGCATTCCTATCGCGAGATGCCAATCCGGCTCGCGGAATATGGGCAGGATTACCGCTACGAAGCATCCGGCGGGTTGTCGGGCCTCATGCGTGTGCGCGGCTTTTGCATGAACGATGCGCACATCTACTGCCGCTACGACCAGGCGAAGGACGAGTTCATCCGCGTGATGCACCTGCACGCACGCTACTACGATCTGATGAACATCAAAGAGTACTACATGCGGCTGTCGCTGCCGGACATGGCGAAGCTCGACAAGTACGTCGATGCTCCGGAGAAGTGGATGGCCGCGCTCGAGATCATCAAGCAGGCGATGCAGGAGAGCGGCTACAAATATGTGGAAGGCGAAGGCGAGGCGGCGTTCTACGGGCCCAAGATTGATTTCATGATCCGCTCGGCGATCGGCACCGAATACACCATCTCCACCAACCAGCTGGATTTCCTCGCCACCGAAACCTTCGACCTGAAATACATCGGCGAGGACGGCGCGGAGCACCCGGTGTATGTCATCCACCGCGCACCGCTCGGCACGCATGAACGCTTCACGGCGTTCCTGATCGAGCATTACGCCGGGGCGTTTCCGGTGTGGCTCGCGCCCATTCAGGCGCGGGTCATTCCCATCAGCGAAAAGGCGAACGACTACGCGGACAAAGTGGTGGAGACGCTGTTCTCAGCGCCCGTTGTGAACGGCACCGGCGGGTTACGCGTGGACATCGATACTGCGAGCGAGCGCATGCAGAAGAAGATCCGCGACGCGCAGCTGAAGAAGATTCCCTACATGCTGGTGGTGGGCGAGCGCGAGGCGGCGGAAGGCAAGGTGGCGGTGCGCCTGCGCTCCGGCAAGGATCTGGGCGCCATGCCGCTCGACGCCTTCATCGCCCGCATCAAACAGGAAGCCGAAAGCCGGGTGGATGTGGCGGAATAGGCCCCGGGTTTCTCTTGCTCCCCCACCCCGTTCGTATATACTCCGGATATCCGGAGGTGAATTATGGCCATCCAGGTTCAGATCGCCAAATGGGGCAACAGTCTCGGGGTTCGCGTGCCGCGCGATGTGGCCGCGCGCGCCGGGCTGACCGAGGGGACGCGCGTCGATATAGAGGCGCAAAGCGATGGCGCCATCGTCATCCGCAAATCCACTCGCCGTTTCACGCTGGAAGAACTGGTCGCCGGAATGACGCCGGACAAGCAGCATCCGTCCTGGGACGATCCTCCGCGCGGCGAAGAACTTCTCTGATGGATCTGCCGGAGCGGGGCAGCCTCGTCTGGCTCGATTTTTCTCCCCACGCCGGCCACGAACAGGCAGGGCGGCGACCCGCCATTGTGCTCACACCGCGTAGCTATCACGAGATCACAAACAAAGCGGTGGTTTGCCCGATCACAAGCACGGAACGTGGCTGGCCGACGGAGGTGAAGCTTCCGCCGGGATTGCCTGTTTCCGGAGTTGTATTGGTGGATGAGGTACGCAGCGTGGACCGCGCTGCGCGCCACATGAAGATCGCTGGGCAAGCCCCGGAAAGTGTGCTGGACGACATCGGCGCACGCCTCGCGCCGTTGCTGTCGCTGTAACGATAGGGCCCGCCCAGTTTTTCGTGGAAAGGAGTCCTTCGTGACCAACATCGCAGCCGCGGGAACATTCCAGCTTGGTGATCGCAAGGTGAACCGCATGGGTTACGGCGCCATGCAGCTCGCCGGCCCCGGCGCCTTTGGTCCGCCGAAAGATCGCGCGGAAGCCATCGCAGTGCTGCGCGAGGCGATTGCCGCCGGCGTCAATCACATCGACACCAGCGACTACTACGGCCCGCATATCGTCAACCAGATCATCCGCGAGGCGCTGCATCCTTACCACCGCGATCTCACCATCGTGACGAAGGTTGGCGCGCGGCGCGGCGACGATGCCTCGTGGCTGCCGGCGCAAAGCCCGGCCGATCTCACCGCCGCGGTGCATGACAATCTGCGCAATCTTGGGCTTGATGCGCTGGACGTGGTCAACTTCCGCGTCATGGGCAGCGGCATGGGCCGGGCCGAAGGCTCGATCGCCGAACAGTTCAGCACGTTGGCGAAGCTGCGCGAGCAGGGGCTCATTCGCCACTTGGGGATCAGCAACGCCACGTCCGCGCAGATTGCCGAGGGCCGCGCGATTGCGGACGTCGTCTGCGTCCAGAATTTCTACAACCTCGCGCATCGCGAAGACGATGCGATGATCGGTGAACTCGCGGCGCAGGGGATTGCCTACGTGCCGTTCTTTCCACTTGGGGGTTTTTCGCCCCTGCAATCCGACACGCTGTCGGCGGAGGCGAAAAAGCTTGCCGCCACGCCGATGCAGACAGCACTCGCCTGGCTGCTCGAGCGCGCGCCCAACATCCTGCTGATTCCTGGTACGTCATCGCGCGCGCATCTGCGCGAAAATCTGGCTGCCGCGGCACTCCGGCTTTCAGACGAGGTGGTGGCACGCCTCAATACGATCGGCGGCTAAGGCCCTCGGCACAGCTCAGTAATTCCCCGTCCGCACCGCATCGAGCTTCGCCTGCAGGTAAGCGCGGTGGGTATCCGTCAGCTTGCCGCCGTCGGCGGCCTGCAGCTTCAGTCCTTCCTCGCGAACGGCGATAATGGCGTCGTGCCTGCGCAACTGGTGGGAAGGCGTGGTCATGGGTGCCGTGATGCCGATTGGACCACCGGCGGCACCGGCCGAAAGCGCAAGCGCGGGAGTCGACATCAGGAAGGGCGCAGCCAACAAGCCGGATATCGTTCGGGTTTTCATGACAAATTCCTCCAGCTCGCGCTCCTGAAGCGGAGCTAGGGTCTGGTGCGACCGCCTTCAAGGCGCAGGCGCTGCAAAAGTTCGCGCGCTTGCGAAACAGCTGCCGGCAGTCTGGCGACAAAGCGCTGCGCGCGCAGATGGCCGCCTTCCTTTGCCGAGAAGCCGACAAGAACATCCGGTTCGATGCCCCGCGTCTCATTGCTGCCGTCGGCGCGAATACGGGCGCAGTCCGGCACAGAAAGCACAGCATGGCTGTTGGTAAGCACAGTCGGGGTGCCGCCGTTGGTGTGGCCGCAGCCACCGCTGGACGGCGCGCCCATAATCAGGGCTGCATGGTTGTCCTGCAGCACCGCAGAGAACTCCGACGCAGCCGACGCAACATCGGCATCAATCAGCACGACCAGCGGCCCGCGCCACACACCTTCTTCATAGAGAAATTGCATCGGCGAAAACACCGCTGCCGCCCATGGCTTGCCCCGCAATGTTGCGGGATCGGCCCACGGCAGAATGCCGGAGCCGTAAAAGCCTTCACCGAGCCAGGAGCAGGCGGGCCGCGCGCCGTGCCAGAACGGCTCGGAACTGCACGGTGTTGCCGCTTCCTTTTGCCGTGCGGTGAGTTGCGCAATCAAAGGATTGAGAAACGCGGCATCAACAGGATTATCCGCAACTGCTTTGCGCAATTCGGTCTCCTCGTCCGCGAAGTTCTTGACCCAGTGATCGCCACGAATGAACCGCATGGATTCCGAACGGAGACGAATGGGCGTGAGCATGCGCGCCGCCGCTTCTGCCCACTGTGTTCCGCCGCCATTGCCCGCGATATCCACCACCAACACAGCCGCCCCTGCCGTCTGAAGCGCGCGAAGCTGGGCAGCGAAGTCGCGCGTCATGCGCGCTGCTGCCCAGCTCATGACGCGATCCTGGCAGGCATCGTCGCATGGTGCGGTGGCCGGAATTGCGAGCGCCTGAAGCGCCGCCTGGCAGAGTTCCGGATAACCGGCAGGATCAAATACGCCGAGTTTCAACACACCGACATGCCTGCCACCGCTCACGATCATGCCGGCCGGAAACTCGGAAGCTGCGGCATGCGCCAGCGGCCGATATCCGGGCGCCAAGGCGGCTAGGGGAGCGGCGGCCATATGCGCATCGAAACCGAGAGCCGCGCAGCGCTCGCCAGTCGGGTTTGAAGCCTTGGCGGCGGGTGCAGGCCAGCGAAAGTCAACATGATCATCGCTCAGGCGCGCGGCCAGCCGTTCGAAAGCGGCGCGCGCGTCGGCGTCGCTCGCTGCAGTTTCGATGCGGTGCTGCGCCGTTGCGAACAATTGCGGCAGATCGAGCTCGCGATCGAACACCGCCCATTCGAGGTTCGCGTACTTCTCGGCGAAAGCGGCGCGGGCCTGACGGAGATCGTCAAGCCACGGCTTGGGATCGAATTGCGGCGCCGCTGCCAGACTCAGCGCTGCACCGGCAAGCGCGGCAGCAAGCGTGGCACATTTCCGCAAATTCAAGAGAATTCTCCGCATCGTGACTTTGCCAAGCATAGATGGTCTGGAGCGATCGCGCAGCGCCATCCGCTCATTGCGGCCCTGATCTTGTCGCGCGATGGAGGTCGCTGGATCGTCCCGTCGCGCGCGCGGAACGAAGCGTCGGATTTCCGCTTTTCATTCAGAAGCGCTGCCACGCGTACTGATTCCCTCACGCCCAATTGCGAACGGCCACGCGATCGCAATCAAGCGTCCATGCGCGTGGCGCTGGAGACCCGCATGCAAATCAAGCGAAACGGAACACAGCCATCGAGCAAAGGATCGGCGGAGTATTTCACCGGCAGTGTGCGAATTGCCCCCCTGTTTCAGTCGCCGGGGCCAGCGCAGTTCGGCGGCGCCAGCGTGACGTTCGAGCCCGGCGCGCGGAGCGCGTGGCACACGCACCCGTGCGGCCAGACGCTGATCGTCACCGCCGGGCTCGGCTGGACGCAATGCTGGGGCGAGCCGAAAGAGGAAATCCGCCCCGGCGATGTCATTACCTGTCCGCCCGGCAAGAAACACTGGCATGGCGCGAGCGACAAAACCGCCATGACGCACATCGCCATTCAGGAATCGTTGAACGGCAAAAACGTCGAGTGGCTGGAGAAGGTCAGCGACGAGCAATACCTCGGCTGAAGAAACAGGAGGAGAAACGCATGCCCGATGAAACAAAACCCCGCAATCCGTTCGCCGACATCGCACCGGCGCTGGCCGAGTATACCGATAACGTGCTGTTCGGCGATGTGTGGAAGCGGCCGCAGCTTAGCCCGCGCGACCGCAGCCTGGTGACGGTCGCCTGCCTGGTATCACTCTACCGCATCAACGAGATGCATTTCCACTTCAAGCGCGCGCTGGAGAACGGCGTGACGCGCGACGAACTGGTCGAGGCGATCACGCATCTCGCGTTCTACGCCGGTTGGCCGAATGCCAGCACGGCGCTGCCCATCGCGAAGCGTATTTTTGATGAAACCAGTGCAACGCAGCCGAGGAGTTGAACGATGAAAGGCGCTGTCCTTCACGCTCCGAGAGATGTACGTTTCGAGGACGTCGCGGAGCCCACAATCGTCGCTCCCACAGATGCCATCCTTAGGCTCGCTCTCACCTGCGTCTGTGGTTCTAATCTGTGGCCTTACCGCGGCATGCCGCCGGTCGAACAGCCGACGCACATGGGCCACGAATATTGCGGCACCGTGGAGGAGGTGGGCAGCGCCGTGCGGTCCATCAAGCCAGGTCAGTTCGTCGTCGGCTCGTTCGCCACCTCGGACAACACCTGCACAATCTGCCGGCACGGATATCAGTCCGGCTGCGTGAACCGCGAATTCATGTTGCGGGCGCAAGCGCCGGTGCTGCGGGTGCCCAATGCGGACGGCACGCTGGTGCCAACGGCGGACAGGCCGAGCGACGACCTGCTGCCCAGTTTGCTGGCCGCATCGGACGTGCTGGGCACCGGCTGGTTCGCCGCCGATGCGGCAAACGTCAGGCCCGGCTCAACCGTGGTTGTGGTTGGGGATGGCGCTGTCGGTTTGCTCGGAGTGCTCTCGGCAAAGCAAATGGGCGCCCAGCGCATCATTGCCATGAGCCGGCATGACAAGCGGCAGAACTGGCGCGCGAATTCGGCGCCACCGAGATCATGAGCGAGCGCGGCGAAGAGGGCATGGCGCGCGTCAAGGATATGACCGACGGCATCGGTGCCGACTCCGTGCTGGAGTGCGTCGGCACCAAAGAGTCCATGGTACAGGCTGTCGGCTCCGCCCGCCTAGGTGGCTACGTGTCGTTCGTCGGCGTGCCGCATGGCGTGGAACTGGACGGGCAGGAGCTGTTCTTCAGCCAGGTGCACCTCCACGGCGGCCCTGCGCCGGTGCGGCGTTTCCTGCCAAAGCTGATCGAGTTAATCTTCGAGCGGAAGATCGATCCCGGCAAAGTCTTCGATCTCGTGCTGCCGCTGGATCAAGTCGCGGAAGGCTATCGCGCCATGGACGAACGCCGCGCCATTAAGGCGCTGTTGCGACCATAAACCTGATGATGGAGAGCAGGATGCAGAAACGAACACTCGGAAAAAGCGGGCTTGAAATCTCCGCCGTCGGCTTCGGCTGCATGGGAATCAGCTGGAGCTACGGTCAGCCGATGAGCAGGGCGGACGGCATCGCGCTCATCCGCGCTGCCGTAGAACGTGGCGTCACATTTTTCGACACGGCCGAAGTCTATGGACCGTTGGAAAATGAAGAGGTCGTCGGCGAAGCATTGGAGCCGTTCCACGGAGAGGTCGTCATCGCCACCAAATTCGGCTTTGCACCGGGGCCGGGCGATACCAAACGCTGGTCTGCTCTCGACAGCCGGCCGGAACACATAAGGGAAGTCGTCGAGGGCTCGCTGAAACGGCTGCGGGTCGACGCCATCGAGCTCTTATATCAGCATCGCGTCGACCCGAATGTGCCGATAGAAGAGGTCGCCGGCGCCGTGAAAGAGCTCATCGAACAGGGCAAGGTACGGCACTTCGGACTGTCGGAAGCGGGCGCGCAGTCGATCCGCCGGGCGCACGCCGTGCAGCCTGTCACCGCCCTGCAAAGCGAATACTCGCTGTGGTGGCGTGAGCCGGAAAAGGAAATTCTGCCGCTGGTCGAAGAACTCGGCATCGGCTTTGTGCCGTTCAGCCCGCTGGGCAAGGGCTTTCTCACCGGCGCCATCAACGCGAACACCGAATTCGACAAGCACGATTTTCGCAACATCGTGCCGCGCTTCTCGCCGGAGGCGCGCAAATCGAACCAGACACTCGTGGATCGGTTGGGCGAGATTGCCGCACGCAAGCAGGCGACCCCGGCGCAGATCGCGCTCACCTGGCTACTGGCGCAGAAGCCGTGGATTGTGCCAATCCCCGGCACCACCAAGCTGCACCGCCTTCAGGAGAATATCGGCGCGGTGCGCATCGAATTGACGCCAGCCGACCTGCAAGAGATCGACACCGCCCTGTCAGAAATCGCCATCCAGGGCGAGCGCTACCCGCCGCAGATGCAGCAGATGGTGGGCCGGTGAGCCCGATTTTGGACCGCGCAGCGCGGATTGCGTGCCGAATGCCCGATTGGTCTTGCTCATCTGCGCCGCGGCGTGCCCTTTGGCTTCCACGGCAACTGGCGGCCAAGGTAGAATCGACAGTTCGGGAGGTATTCCGTGATCAATCTCCTTCGTGCCTTTAAGCCGCTTGCGGTCGATTTCCTGTCGACCATTGTTTTCGTCGCGGTATACGCGGCTACCGGCGACATCCGCGCCGGCATCGCCGTCGGTATTGCGATCGGCGTTGGTCAGATCGGTTCCATCTTCTGGCGCGGCAAACGGCCGGACCTGATGCAATGGGCGAGCCTCGCCCTTGTCGTGGTATTGGGTTCGACCTCGCTCATCACCAACGATCCGCGTTTCGCCATGGTGAAACCCAGCATCGGCGCCTTCGCCATCGGCTGCGTGATGCTGAAGCCCAACTGGATGGGTCGATATCTGCCGCCCATCGTGAAGGAGAACGTTGCAGAGGGTGTGCTCATCGCGTGGGGCTATATCTGGTCGGCCATGATCTTCGCGCTGGCGTTCGCGAACCTCTTCGTCGCGCTCACGCTCGGCCCGAAGACATGGGCATGGTACACCTCAATCGTGCCGCTTTCCGCGCAACTCGGGCTGTTCCTCCTCCAGTACGCCAGCCTGCGTTTCACGGTGAGGCGCAACATCCGCGCGCGTCTCGCCCCCGCGCCCGCAGAATAATGACAGGCTATGGTAGGTGCGCCGGCGTGGAGCGCGGCAGGTCCGCGGAGACTTCAGCAATAAGCCCCCTTGCGATTTGCCGGGCATTACTTATCCTAAAGGCGGAATCGGGGAGGGGCATTCCCCTGTCCGGTTTTTGCGCGAAGCTGAAACAGCTCCCGCGCCCTTGCACACGGAGAACCCGCCACGCCCTTGAACGGAAACACGTTTCGCGGAGGTGGCCTGAGGAACCCCGCGAAATGCGATGGCGCGTGAGGAAACCAAAAGGAGAGAATCATACCCCCACGACGTCCCCAAATGGCCGGTCCGGCTCCCGCCAAGGACGGCCCCCGCGTCAATGAAGACATCCGCGCCCGCACCATTTTTCTTATCGGAGACGACGGGCACAAATTCGGCGCCCTCGGTATAGACGAAGCCCGCGCCGTCGCGGAGGAGCGCGGATTCGATCTTGTCGAGGTTTCCCCCGAAGCAGATCCGCCTGTCGTCAAGCTGATGGACTACGGCAAGTTCAAATACGAACAGCAGAAGAAGCAGGCCGAGGCGCGCAAGAAGCAGAAGGTCATCGAGCTTAAGGAAGTCAAGATGCGCCCGACCATCGACGATCACGATTATGACGTGAAGATGAAGGCGATGCAGCGCTTCTTCGGCGAAGGGGACAAGGTGAAAGTGACGTTGCGCTTTCGCGGCCGCGAGATGGCGCACCAGCATCTCGGCATGGAGCTGCTGCGGCGCATCCAGAGCGATACGGAGACCTACGCCAAGCTGGAGCAGTATCCGAAGATGGAAGGCCGCCAGATGATGATGGTGCTGGCCCCGCGCTGATTCCGGCGGCGTGATTGCGCCGCGCCTTTCACTGATGGGTGGCATTCGGCGCGATGCGGCAGACGTCCCACGGCATTGCGCTTAAGGTTGCCAACACGCTGGCCTTTTCCCTGATGTACGCCGTCATCAAGCTTGCCGGGCAATTGCCGGTGGGCGAGGTGATCTTCTTCCGCTCGGCCTTTGCGCTGCTGCCGGTGTTTGCGCTGTCGGCGTTTACGGTGGGCTCACTGGCGGCGATCAGGACCGAGCGGCCGCTGTTCCACATCTTGCGCTCGATTGCCGGTGTCTGCGGCATGTTCCTCAATTTCGCGGCGCTGCAGCGGCTGCCGCTGGCCGACATCACCGGCTTCAGCTTCGTGGCGCCGATCTTCGCCGTGGTGCTGGCAGCGCTGATATTGCACGAGCGCGCGGGGCCGTATCGCTGGGCTGCCGTCATGACGGGCTTCGGCGGTGTGCTGTTGATGCTGGAGCCGCATGGCGGCGTGCTGCATCTGGCGCGCGCCGGATTTTCCAGTGGCGCCGCCCTGGCGCTGATGGGGGCGGCATTCTCCGCCTTCGTGGTGGTTTTCATCCGGCAGATGAGCACGACGGAGAGAAGCGAAGCCATCGTGTTTTATTTCATGCTCACCTGCGCGGTGGTGAGCGGCGCGACATTGTTCTGGGACTGGGTGACGCCGTCGCGGAGTGCGGCAGCATTGCTGGTGCTTGCTGGAATCCTGGGCGGCATCGGCCAACTCTGCATGACGTTCAGCTATCGCTACGCCGAGCCATCGCTGCTGGCGCCATTCGACTATGTGGCGATGGTGTGGGCGGTGGTGCTGGGATATTTCGTGTTGGGCGAAGTGCCGCAGCCGCTGGTGCTGCTCGGCGCGGCCGTGGTCGTCGCGGCCGGGCTGTTCATCATCTGGCGCGAACGCCGGCTGCATCTCGCCAGCGCCGACGCCGCCGAAATGGCGATACAGGTCAGCGAGTAGGATTCATCGCCGCGTGCAAGATGCGCTCGATTGTTTCGGCGTAGGTCATGCCGGCTTGCTCCGCAGCGGCGGCGAAGCCGGAGCCCGGTTCGAGGCAGGGATTGGGGTTGATCTCAAGAATAAAGGGGTCGCCTGCTTCGCTTACGCGAAAATCGATCCGCGCGAATCCTTTCAGGCGGAATAGTCGCCACGCGGCCTGCGAGAGTTCCGTCAGTTTTTTGTAGAGGGCAGGGTCATCCGCCTCGCTTCGGAACTGCCGCACCGTCTCATTGTAGTCTGAGGACGATTCCGCCCACTTTGCTTCGTAGCCGACGATCCGCGGGCGGTTGTCATCCCAGTTGTGGAATACCATCTCGGGGATCGGCAGTACGCGTGGGCCACCATTCTCTTCCAAAACGGAAATATTGAATTCGCGTCCTTCAACGTAGGCTTCCGCAAACCAGCGGCCGCCATATTCCCGACGGCAAGCTTGCGCCCGCGCCAACGCGGCCTCTCGGCCCGTCACGAGCGCGCCATCATCAAGGCCGATCGAGGCATCCTCCGTCGCCGACTTGACGATGTAGCGGATGCCGTCGGCAACCTGATCGAATGGCTCTTCATCCCAGTCCGCTGTCGAGAGCCCGGCCAATCGGAGCATCGTCTTTGCAAGCGGCTTGTCGCCGGCCAGCGCCATCGGCGCTGCGGGACAGCCGGTAAATGGCACATTCAGTTTTTCCAGCAGTGTGGGGACAACGGATGCTAGCTCCCCTTGGCGAAAGATCGCCTCCACCATGTTGAACACGGCGTCGGCCCGACGTTCGCCGATCAGCGCGCGCAAACCCTCCGGGTCGAAGACGAACGGCGCGAGGCTGGTGCGGTGCCCGCGCGATTCTAAGGCTTCGGCAATGGCACGCGCGGTGATCAGCGTATCCTGCTCGTCGGCGGGCGCATCCGGCGCGATGTCCGAATGCAGCACAAGAACGCGCATGGAATTATGCCGCGACGCGCAGGCGGCTGCCGAGCGCAGGGTTGCGCTCCAGGAATGACTCCATGATGCGGCCGATAAGGTCGTGGTAGGTGAGACCTTCGCGGGCCGCGATGAAGCACATGTCGGAATGCCCTGGCCGAAGGCCCGCCACCGGGTTCACCTCCATGAAATGGGGCTGGCCATGGGCATCGTTACGAATGTCGACGCGGCCGCCGTCGCGGCAGCGCAGCGCGCGCCATGCGGCCAGCGCCACCTCGCCCGCTGCTTTGGCGCTTGCCGGGTCGGCGCCGATGATGTCCACCTTCTCCTGCCAGTTCCCGTCCTTGTTTTCGAAACCGTAGCCGTCGCCGATCCAGTTGGCCTTGGGCCGGATTTCGCTCACGCCAAGCACGCGAGCACCGTCGGCGCTGCCGAGAATGCCGACGGTGAATTCCCGGCCGGGAAGGAACGTTTCCGCGAGCACCGGCTGCTGGAACCGCGCCAGCAATTCGACGGCCACCCTCTTCAGCGCGACTGGACCGTCCACTTTGGATTTCGCGTTCACGCCTTTGCCCGAACCTTCCGCCAGCGGCTTGAGGAACAGAGGATAGGGCAGCTTCACATTGCGAATGTCGGCGGCGCGTTCAATCACCGCAAAATCCGGCGTCGGAATACCGCAATCGCGCACCACGCGCTTGGCCATCGATTTGTCGAGCGTCAGCGCCAACGTCAGTGCGTCGGAGAAAACATACGGAATGTCGTAGGCGTCGAGCAGGGCAGGCACTTGCGCCTCCCGCGCGAACCCCTTTAGCCCTTCGCAGAAATTGAATACGGCGTCCCAGCGTTCGCCCGCCACCAGCGATTCCGCCAGCGCCTTCACATTGCCGATGCGGGTGACCTGCCACCCAAGGGACGTGAGCGCCTCGCAAATCACGTCGATGGTCACTTCGCTGTCGAATTCGGCGGTTTCCTCCTCGCCATAGCCCATGGCGAGGTAATCGGAGCGCAGGTCGTAGGTGACGCCAATGCGCATGGCTACTTCCCCGCGCCCAATGTGCCGCCGGGATCGGGGTAGCGATACACGCCGCCTTCGAAATTGCGCAGCAGCAGGTCATCGCCGTCGCGGCCCACGACACAGTCCGGCGCCAGCTGGATCTTGCCGCCACCGCCCGGCGCGTCCACCGCGAAAATCGGCGTCGCGTACCCGGTGGTGTAGCCGCGCAGGCCTTCGATGATCTCCAGCCCCTTCTCCACATTGGTGCGGAAGTGGCTGGACCCGCGGATGGGATCGACCTGGTATAAATAGTACGGCTTCACCCGGTTCTTCAGCATGGCGTGCATCAGCGGCTTGATGACCGCGATATCGTCGTTGATGCCCTTCATCAGCACCGTCTGGCTGCCAAGCGGAACGCCGGCATCGGCGAGCCGCGCCAGCGCCTCGCGCGATTCATCGGTGAACTCGCGCGGGTGCGTGATGTGCAGGCTCATGAACAGCGGATGATACTTCTTCAGCACCTTCACCAGTGCCTTGTTGATGCGCTGCGGCAGCACCATCGGGATTTTCGAGCCGATGCGCAGGAATTCGATGTGCTTCATGGCCCGCAGCCGACCGAGCAGCCAGTCGAGCCTCTCGTCGCTGAGCGACAGCGGATCGCCGCCGGAGAGCAGCACATCGCGCACTTCGGTGTGCGCTTCGAGATAGGCGAGCGCCTTTTCCCACTGCTTGGGCGAGAACTGGTATTCGCCGCCGGGATTGCCCACCGCACGCGCCCGCGTGCAGTAGCGGCAGTAGGTGGCGCATGTGCCCGTAGTGAGAAACAGCACACGGTCGGGATAGCGATGCACGATGCCAGGTGCGGCCGTGTCGTGATCTTCCGCCAGTGGATCGTCGGACTCGCCCGGGGCGCGAATTCCTTCCGCGGGCGTCGTGATGTGCGTGCGCCGCAACGGCTCGCTCGGATCGTCGCGGCTCATCAGGCTCGCGTAATAGGGCGTGATGCCAACGGGCAGGGGGCCGCTGTGCTGCGCCACCGCCTGCCGTTCATCTTCCGAGAGGCGGAAGATGCGGGCGAGTTCATCCAAGGAGCGGATGCGGGTCTGGAACTGCCAGTGCCAGTCGTTCCACTCGGTCACCGAGGTGCCCGGGTAGAAGCGTCGGTAGAATTCTCTGGTCTCAGGATTGACGGGGAAACGAAGCGCTGCCTTGCGCGGCACCCGCCCGATGCGTGGAATCTGCTTCGCTTCGTGCTTTGGAGGGCTGGGCCGCAATTCCGGTCGAGGAATGCGGCGCAATGGAGGCTTCAATTCGCGCCCCCGCAACAACTGCAGACTCATTGTCCTCTCATCGCGCTTTCGCCGATAACCCGGAAAACCCCAGTGCGTTCCGGGTGGAAGGCAGCAATTGGCGCGATATTTGGGTCATCCGCCGGGTTGTCAAGTGTTCCGTGCCCGAATACTGATATTCAGAGAAATTTCACCAATATAAGTGGGAAATAGAAGGCATGGATTACTGAAATCTGTGCAAGTAATCGCTGTTGCTGAGTCGCAAGCTGCGCCCGCGTGTTTTTCGCAGGCTTTCCGTGCTGCAAAGCGAAGGCGCGGCTCGGCTGCCGAAAATTCGCTTAGCTCTTCGCGATACGCGGCACCTCCACGTCATCTCGCGCCCCATTTTTTCCAAGCACATGACGAGCATTGATGGGGCGCGATCATCGCCGAAGCTGTGCGCCGCGATAAAAATACGCCTCGTACAACGCAAGCACGCGCTCGTGATGGTGGCCGAGCGGAATGGCGAGGCGCTGCACCAACTGGTGCGAATCGAAACTCGCGAGCATTACTGGCGCGTCATCCGGCGCAGTGACGAACAGCACGCGTCGCGTTCCAATGCGCAGCGGCATCGTCATTTGGAAGTGGTCGTGCGGAACGGTGCCGCGGTCCCAGGCCTTGATTGGGATGGCTCTCGGGCGGGCGTAGTAAAGCAGTTCCGCAAGGACGCTGCGGTTCGCTGCGGCGATCGCGTCGTATGATGCGGTTCGGGATTCTGACGCGACCGCCGCGCCGAGTTCGCGCCACCCCTGCTGCCGCTTCAGCGCATTGCCCAACCCGGCGCGGTCGGCCAGCGGAGGGCTTACCTGCGCAGCCCAGAGCGCGATCATTGCAGTGGTGGCGATCCCCAGCGACAGCCACAGCAACCGGCTGTCCCACCACCGGAGCAGCATTGCAACGCTCAAGGGCACGGCCGCGACATAGTCGGGCGCCGCCCAGTTGGCGTTCGCCTCGGAGATGAAAGACTGAATGACGATGAGTGTGAGCACCGGCACGCTGAAAGCGGCAAGGACCAGGCTGCCAGCGGCGCCTGCGCTGTTGCGCGCGAGTTGCCAGAGAGCCGCTAGCCACCCCAGCATCATCAGCGGACCGAAGACGCCGAACTGACCGGCCATGAAGCCCAACGCGTTCGCCACATTATATTTGGCGTGACCCCAGTTCGCATTCGCTTCCGTGTGGGCAAGCGTGGGGTAGCCGTGGCTCGCGTTCCAGAGCAGGTTCGGCGACAGGATCAGCAACGCGAGCAGCAGAATGGCGCCGCCCCGCAACGACAGGACGAGCCGCCTCGCCTGCGTATCGACCACAGCGGCGACCGCTGCGCTCAGCAGAAAATACAACATGGCGTATTTGGCCAGCAGCCCGAGGCCGAGCGCCGCGCCGCAGAGAAGCGGCCACCGCCAGCTTTCATCGCCGCGCGCCCGCAGAAAGGAATAGAGCGCCACCGCCCAACAGAAGAGCAGCGGCACGTCGGTCGAAATCAGGCCAGAGGAATAGGAGATGCCGGGCAGGGTGGCGTAGGCCAGCGCGCTCCAGAAGCCCACGCGCGCACCATGGGCGAGACGCCCGATTCCAAAAATGATGAGTGCAGTACCGGCATGGAGGAGCGGCGAAGCGATTCGGATCGCCCATTCCGCATCGGAGAAAGGTGTCGTCAGCCAGACAATCCAGGCGATCAGTGGCGGCTTCGAGAAGTAGCCCCAATCGGGTGCTTGCGCCCACCACCAGTACTGGGCCTCGTCGGGATAGAGCTGCAGCGGCGTCGCAATCAGCACCACGATGCGCAAGACGGTGATGGCGCCCACAATGACCGTGGCGAGCAAAAGCAGCCGGCGTTCATCCGATGGAAGCGGCATTGCTCACTCGGGCGGCGGCATCGTGTCGGACGGGACCGGCGTCACGCGGTAGAAGGTGAGGTGCTCGTTGCGCCCGCGTGAGTAATCGAAGCCGGACATCTGGTCGATCGCACGCTCCTTGCCGCCCGCTGCGTGCAACGACTGCAAAAAGCCCTGACGGTCGCGATCCTCCACGATAACAAGGCCGCCTTGCTGCGCTGCCATGGCGCCGGCTGGTTTGCCGGCTGCGAGGTGCGTGTCGGTGCCGAGAAGGAAAACGACGCTCGGCTCCGCATAGCCGGCCAGTATAACGGACGAATCGGAAGGCAGACGGTCACGAGCGACATGCGCGGTGATCGCACGGCTCATCCAGACGGCGTTCAGATGGGGCGCGATCCCGCCGCTGAGGATCGGATAAAGCAGCAGCGCCGACGCCAGCGCGCAGCCGGACGCTGCAACACTGCGTCGCGTGCTTTGGAAAATGATCGTGGCAGTGGCGAGCGCCAGGACGAGGACTACGGCAACCATGGGGAGAAGTCCCGGCGCGCTGCCGAGTTTCGCAGGAATGAGAATAGCGCCGATGGCGGCCGCCAATGCGACCACGCCGAACAGGGTCGCTGCAATGATCCGCAGGACCCGCTCCCATCGGTTTCCGCTCTCGGGTGCCACCACCCATACGGCCGCCACGATCGCCAGCGCCGGATAAACCGGCAGGATGTAATGCGGCAGCTTGGTGGGCACGAGCTCGAACAGCAGCCAGCTGGGAACGATCCAGGCGAGCAGGAACCGGAACGCCGGCTCGGCGCGCTGCACGAGGGCATGGCCGATGGCAGGCAACGCAAATAACGTCACCGGCCACAGCGTGATGCTGAACAGCGCCAAGTAATACCCCGGTGGCGCGCCATGCGTTTCCTGACCGGCAAGTATTTTGGCCGCGAAGTCATGGCCGAGTGAGCGCTGGTAAAAGGCGCCATGGCTGGCGACGGCGATAGTGATCGCCCACGGCAGCACCACCGCGAGGATGACCGGAATCCCGTATCCAGCGCGAAGGCGCAGCAGCCAGCGCCAATCGCGATCCCATAAAGACAATGCAAGAACGGTCAGACCGATAACCGCGAGGATCACCGGCCCCTTCAGGAGAATGCCGGCGCCGATTGCTGCCCAGGCGGCCAACGCGGTCGACAAGCGCGGCGCCCACTCCAGCCGCCCGCGCGCATGGAGGTAAACGCGCAGGAAAAATCCCTGCGCTCCAACGATGGTGGCAAGCAACAGCGCGTCGGTCGTTGCCATCTGCGCTTCGGCCGAAAGCGCGACGCATAGCGCCAGCAGCGTGCCGGCCAGCAGCGCCGTTTCACGCGAGGCGAACGCCCGCGCGCTCCAGTAGGTGAGGAGCGCGGCGAAAATCCCGCCGAGCAGCGAAGGCAAGCGGTATGTCCAGATCTGGTTGTAAGGCGGATGCCCGAGCGCTCGCGTGGCCGCCGCCTGCGCCCAGTAGATGCCGACAGGCTTGTTGTAGCGCGGCACGGTGCTGAAACGGATGTCGATGTAGTTGCCGCTTTCGATCATCTGCTTGGAGGCTTGCGCGAAGCGGCTCTCGTCGCGGTCCAGAGGGGGGAGAGCGAAGAGTCCCGGCAGCCACGCCAGCAGGCAGATGAGCAACAGCACCGGCACAGGCCGGCGGGCGAGCCTCTGGAGCAGGCCTGTTTCGAATGCCGGGATCGATTCGCTCACCGGCCGCAATCCTAGCAGCCTTGCGGCGCGGTGCGGAACCGGGCCCGCGCTGTTATCCCCTCAGCCGGACCTGTATAAGCCCGCGCGTTGCCGGCCCGAGGACGCTTTGCTTTCCCAATCGCAACCGAACGGAACATCGCGGGTGGTGCTCTCCATCGTGGTGCCGGTGAAAGACGAGCAGGGCAACGTCGCTGCGCTCGCCCGCGAGATCGCCGCCGCAACGGCCGGCGAGGCTGCGGAAATCATCTTCGTCGATGACGGATCAACCGACGGCACGGCGGAAGAACTGCGCAAGCTGAAGGGCCAAATCCCGAACTTCCGCGCCATCGGGCACAACGGCAATTTCGGGCAGAGCCGGGCTGTGCGCACCGGCGTCCACGCAGCCCGCGGTGACCTTGTCGTAACCCTGGATGGTGACGGGCAGAACGACCCGGCCGACATTCCCGAACTTCTGTCCATTCTCCGCGCCGACAACACCGGCAAGCTGGGGCTGGTCGGCGGCGTGCGCGTGAAGCGGCAGGATGCCTCCAACCGGCGTTTCGCCTCGAATTTCGCCAACGCCTTTCGCCGCCGCATGCTGAAGGATGGCGCCAGCGACTCAGGCTGCGGGCTGAAGGCCTTTCGGCGTCAGGCGTATCTGGCGCTGCCCTATTTCGATCATATGCACCGCTTTCTGATCGCGCTGATGCTGCGGGAAGGTTATCAGGTGCGCGAAGTGCCAGTGAATCACCGCGCGCGCACACACGGTGCGTCCAAATACAACAACCTGCATCGTGCGCTGGTGGGTATCGTGGATACGTTCGGTGTCCGCTGGCTGCAGAAGCGCTTTCGTAGGGTCGTCGAGCCCGAGGAGATGTAAATGCTGGGCCACGTGCTGATGTGGTTTTCCACCGTCCCGCACATCTGGAAGGTGATCGGATTTTCCGGCCAGGCGCTGTTTGCCGCGCGGTTCATCGTCCAGTGGTTTCAGAGCGAGCGGGAAGGGCGCAGCGTCATTCCGCTCGCCTTCTGGTATTGCAGCATCGGCGGCGGACTGGTCCTGCTCGCCTATGCGATCTATGTCGGGGATGCGGTCTTCATCGTGGGGCAGGCTTCCGGCCTCATCGTCTATTCCCGGAACCTCTATCTGATTTTCCGGGAACGGGCGGCGTTACGCGTCGCAGCGCAGCATCCCGCCGGCTGATTGTGCTATGAATTGTGTCGCCATAGAGCTGGGGAGTTATCATGCGTGCATTTCCGCTGCTGCTGATCGCCGTCATTGCCTACAATTTCGTCGCGTTCGGCACCGTCATTACGCACCACGACGTGTACGGCACGCTTGACTCCGCTGCCACCATCCACATGTTTTCGGGCGATGCATGGCGTTTCAGCATCGGGGATTTCCTCGTCACCCTGGCGCTGCTGCTGCTGTTTATCGAAGTCGTGAAGGCGACCCGCACCTCATCGAGCCAACTCGTCAGCCATGGGCTGTCGATGCTGGTCTTCGTGGTGGCGCTGGTGGAATTCATCGCCGTGCATGGGTTTGCCACCAGCACATTTTTTCTCATTACGCTCATGTGCCTGGCTGACGTGATCGGCGGCTACACCATTTCCGTCATTGCAGCGGAGCATGACCTCGGGATTGGCCGCTCCGGCACGGATTAAAAGCACCAAGCAGCCCCTCAAGGACGATCATGGAACTTGAATTGAAGGCCGAAAACGCGCGGTTAAACGCGTATGTGGCGGTGACGGTCGCGATCCTTGCGGTGATCACCGCCATCGGGAATATCAAGAACAGCAACATCGCCCAGCAGATGTCTTTCACCAAAGGCAACTCGGTCGATGTGTGGAATGAATATCAGGCCACACGCATCAAGCTGCATACCGATGAGGATGCGATCGGCGCCGTCAGTCTCGCCGCGCCGAGCGATGCCGGGCGCGCGGAAACCAGCCGCCTGCGGGCCAAGATCGCGAAGTACAATGCCGAATCCAAAGGGCTGATGGAGAAGGCCAAGGCGGAGGACGAGCATTACGAGATCCTCGACCTGCATCACGAACAGCTGGACATGGCGGAGGCGTTCAATTCCATCGGCGTCTCTCTCGCCGCGGTTGCCGCGCTCACAGATTTTTTCTGGTTGTTGTGCGTGAGCTGGGGCTTCGGTGCCTGCGGACTCACAATGGCGGCGCTGGCGTTCGCCGGCTCGACCTTCCATCCCGATCTCCTGATGCGCTGGCTGAACTAGCGGGCCTGTCCCGCAGCGGGACAGGCCATTCGCGGCATATCTCCTGCAGCCTCGTCAGGGTCTCCAAACGGTTGGAGTTTTCGGGTGCGGCTGCTGTTGCTGGCCACGGATTTCGGGTCACAGTACCGGGCCCTGCGCTGCGTCGCTGCGTTAGGCGCAGAGGTGTTCGTGCTGGGCTCGGGGGCGGCCCGGTCGCTGGCGATGTCACGTTATTGCAAGCGTTTCCTGCCGTTCTCCTTTGAGTCGGGTGACACGGCTGCTGCCGCGGCGGTGGAAGCGGCCGCAGGCGCGCTGGACATCGACATGCTGGTGCCGGCGGATCTTCCCAGCGCAGAGTTCCTTGCACGGGTGAAGGCGCATCTCCACACGCCGACATTTCCGCTGTCCGATGCGGCCGCGCTCAAGGCGCTCGGCACCAAGGACCGCTTCGCCGAAACCTGCCGGCGATTGGGTGTGCCGCATCCGGCGGTGATGCTATTTCAGGACAAGGCGAGACTTCTGGACGCGCTGCAGGAAGGTCGCATTGCTTTGCCGCTGATGCTGAAGCCGCTCAATCGGGCCGGTGGCGTCGGTGTAACCCGCATCGATCAAAGCAATGCGGAGGAGAGGATTGAAGACCTCACCTACGCGCCAATCCTGGCGCAGGCATTTGTCGAAGGAACCGACCGGTGCATTTCGCTGTTCTGCCGCGACGGCGTGGTGCTGAAGCAGGTCGTGTACGAGCAGAGCGGCGGCTGCTTCCGCTTTCTGGATGACGCTACGCTCGCCCGCGCCGCCGCGCATTTTGTCTCCGCGTTGAATTTGTCCGGTCTCATCAATTTCGACGCGCGCATCGGCGCCGACGGCAAGCTCTGGATCATCGAGTGCAACCCGCGTTTCACCTTCAACATGGACGTGGCGATGGTCGCCGGCGTGAACTTCGCCGACTTTACCGGCGCTCCAATGTCCGCGCACGCGGCGGGGGGCCAGGAGATCCGTATTCCCAGAGCGCTGCTACGTGCACTCATGCAGTTCCGCAGGCCGCGCGCCGCCGATCTTCGGATGCTCCTTCACTGGCTGAAGGACCCGCTGATGTTCGCGCTGGTATCGATCGGTTACCAGCAGCGCTGGCGCCTGCCGCTCTTCGAGAGGGTGATGACCAGCGGAAAATGCGCCGCCTGATGGCTGTCAGGGTGCCGGTGGCGGCCCGAGATAATCCATCTTGCCGACATTGATGCCGCTGTGGCGCAGGATGGCGTAAGCCGCCGTCATATGGAAATAGAAGTTCGGCAGCACGAAGCCGGTGACATAGTCGCGCCCGGAAAACGACATCGAGCCGTTCGGGAATTTCAAGGTGACGGTGCGGGCATCCGCGCCTTCGAACTGCTCGGGGCGGAACGTCTTCAGATAAGCGATGGTCTTCGCGATGCGCTGCTGCAGCTCCGGAAACGTCTTCTCTTCATCGGGGTAGCTGGGTGCTTCAGCGCCAGTCAGCCGCGCGCCGCACCCTTTTGCGGTGTCGCTGACGACCTGCACCTGGCGCGTAAACGCGAACATGTCCGGCGCCAGCCGGCCTTCCAGCAGCGAATTCAAATCCTTGTCTTCCGATTTCGCCTGCGCCACCGCCTTGTCAAGAATTTTCGCGAGATTTTCCAGCCCGCGGATCAGCGGCGGAATGGACGCATCATAGATCGTGAACGACATTCAACCCTCCATTACATGTTACATATGCGACGCCGCAGCCTTTACCATCCTGTCCTTCAGGAGACCGCGGCGAAAGAGGCTCTCGCCCGTGGCTGCAATAGCATCTTCCCGCGGGCGCGGCGACCAGCCGAGAATGCGCCGCGCCCTGGCCGACGTCGCATTCTTCATCTTTCCAAGCTCGGGCAGAATTTGTTTGACGGTGGGATCGCCCAACGCCGCCAGCCGTACCAGCCAGTCGGGAAGTTGCCGCGTCGGCACGCGGCGCGCCGCGGCGCCAAGGCGTGTCTTCAGAACCTTTGCCATGTCCAAGATCGACATGAAGTCGCCAGACACGGCCAGAAAGCGCTCGCCCTTCGCTGCAGGATCGGTCATGGCGCGGAGATGCAGGTCGGCAACGTCGCGAACATCCACCACACCGAAATAGAGTCGCGGGCACCCCGGCATCGCACCGTCCATCAGCTTCTGGATGAGGAGAATGGAGGTGGAGTAGTCGGCCGAGAGCACCGGCCCGAACACGCCAACCGGATTGACGACACTCAACTCCAGCGTGCCGCCTTCGCGCGCGATGAAGTCCCAGGCCGCGCGTTCGGCGAGTGTTTTCGATTTCGCATAGGGCTGGACATCATCCGCGGCGGGATCCGTCCACGACATTTCGTCAAACGGTGCGGTTTGCGGCTTGTGGCCATAGCCGATGGCGGCGAATGACGATGTGAGGACCACACGCTTGACGCCAGCATGGAGCGCAGCGCGGAGCACCCGCAGCGCGCCTTCCCGCGCCGGCACGATTAGCGCGTCTTCGTGCTTCGGCACCATCGCCGGGAACGGCGAGGCGACATGCAGCACGTACTCGCAGCCGCCGACTGCCTCCGCCCATCCGGCGTCGTGCGTCAAATCGGCGGCAAAGAAGGAGAGGCGGCCATCGGCGTCGGCGGCGTGCAGCATGCCGCGGGCAGCACCTTCGCGCGAAGGATCGCGCAACGTGGCGTGGACCCGATGCCCGGCTTCCAACAGCTGCAGAATGCAGTAGCTGCCAATGAAGCCGGACCCGCCGGTTACCAAAACAGTGCTCATGATGTCCTCATGGGCGAGAGAACATTGCTGCTCTCCCGCCATGACGCAGGTCATAGCACCACGCGATGCTGTGGCTCTACTTACGCGCGAGGATTTCCATCGTCACGTCGCGATCGCCCAGCGCCCGGCAGGTCAGGTCGAGCCGCACGATCCGCCGCTCCTCGCCCGGCAGATCGATCCGATAATTGCGACCCTGTGCCATGCGATCGAGCTGGCTGACATCTAGTGAACGCGTACGGCCGTTGCCAAACGTTGCAAGAATACGCGTGCAGCGCGCATCGCCGTCAATCGGCCGAAGGGCAATGCGGTCAACGCTGCGCCCGCCCCATCCAGCAAAGCGCGATTCCACATCGCGGTGGCCGACGAAGCGCTCGCGGCCGAGGCTGACCCAATAATTGGGATCGTCTTCGCGAACCGTCGTGACCGGTCCCCAATTGAAGACGCGAGACCACGTCGACACCCACTCCGGGCTGCGCTGCCATTCCTCGCGAAAGCGGCCAACATCGGCGGCGACGAATATCCGGCCGCCGCTGACGCGATCGGACCGGCAAGCAAAATCGATGCGGCTCACGCGGCGTATGCCGCCGCGAACATCCACATCCACAGGGTTCTCTTCCGGCAGCACACCGCGGAACACATCCTGCGTGGTGCCGTCGCCGAAGGTGACGCGGATATTGCGGCAAGCAATATCGCTTGAGCTGGCAGTGAGCCGCAGGCCCTCCAGGCCGCCGCCAAAGCGCGACCAGGTGCTGTTGCGGTCCATCCGAAAGCCGACATCGACGCTGCCAATGCGCACGTAATCAGCCAGCGCCGGCGCCGAGAAGGCGCACAGCATGGGGACAAGAGTGAGAATTCCGGTTCGTCTCGTCATTGCAATTCCGCTCCACAGTTGATTCGGGAATGCTGTGACGAGAAATGGGCAAAAGACAGGCAATTCCTGCTAGCGTGTGCGCGATTCAGTGGCAGTGGGCGAAATGCGTGATCTGACGGTCGGGTCCATTCGGAAGCACATCCTGGTGATGGCGGCGCCGGTGAGCGCCGGCCTGATCTTCTCAGTGCTCTATGTGCTGGTCGATCTTTATTTCGTGGCGCGACTCGGGCCCGCGGTGGTGGCCGGTGTCGGCGCCGCAGCTACCATAACCTTCGTCGTCATGGCGCTGACGCAGATGGTGACCGTGGGAACCGTATCGCTGATCTCCCACGCTGCGGGTCGCAAGGATCACGACGAAGCGAATGCGGTCTTCAATCAGGCGCTGGTGCTCGCATGCCTGAGCGGGATCGTGGTGATGCTGGCCGTGTTCGCGTTCAGTGGCTCCTACATGCGGCTGGTGGCGGCGAACAACGAGGCTGTCATTGCCGGCCGAAATTATCTCTACTGCTTCGCGCCCGGGCTGGGACTGCAATTCGCCATCGCGGCGATGAGCGGTGCCTTGCGCGGTACCGGCATTGTGCAGGGGCCAATGGCGATTCAGGTCAGCACCGTGCTGCTCAACATCCTGCTGG
Source organism: Alphaproteobacteria bacterium (assembly GCA_045810735.1). Classification (GTDB taxonomy): domain Bacteria; phylum Pseudomonadota; class Alphaproteobacteria; order Micropepsales; family Micropepsaceae; genus Rhizomicrobium. The sequence goes on along the minus strand of JBJMVL010000100.1, from coordinate 20,926 downwards.
CGCCCGTGCTGATCGCCGGCTGGGGAACCGGCCATCCGTTCGGCCCGGCGGGCGCTGGCCTCGCCAGCTCCATTGCCATTGCTGCCGGTACCGTTGTGCTGGTGCTGTACTTCCTGAAGGTGGAGAAGTTCGTGAGCTTTGTGCCGTCCGCCTGGACGAACATCCGGCTGGCGATGTGGTCGCGCGTGTTGAAGATTGGCGTTCCGGCCGGCGGCGAGATGGGCCTGCTGTTTGTTTACAGCGGCATCATTTATGTGCTGATCGCCCGTTTCGGCCCGGCGGCACAGGCGGGGTTCACCGTCGGCTCGCGCGTCATGCAGGCTGTTTTCCTTCCGGTGATGGCTATCGCCTTCGCGGCAGCGCCGATCGCCGGACAGAACTTCGGCGCCAAACATCACCATCGGGTGCGGGAGACGCTACTTTCTGCCATCGTGATTTCCAGCGTGCTGATGGGCGCGGTGACCTTGCTTTGCCAGTGGCGTCCGCAGCCGCTGATCCGATTTTTCACCGGGGATGCGGAGGCGGTTTCCTTCGGCGGCGAGTATCTGCGCATCATCTCGTGGAATTTCATCGCCACGGGAATCATCTACAGCTGCTCGAGCGTCTTTCAGGCGCTGGGCAACACGTGGCCGGCGCTGCTGTCGTCCGCCTCGCGCCTGGTGACGTTCATCCTGCCGATCACCTGGCTTGCGAGCCGGCCGGATTTTCGGGTCGACCAGATCTGGTATCTGTCGGTGATCACGGTCGCCTTGCAGGCGGTGACGAGCCTCACACTGGTGTTGCGCGAGCTTCGCCGTGCACGCGTAAAATCTATTGTCGTGGCGTCAGCCGCCTGAACAAACGACATGGGCCCGTGGCAACACGGGCCCGTCGACCAGGCGAAACTAGGCGGCCTTCTCCGTTGTCGGATCGATCATTTTATTCACTTCGGTGATCTTGGTGGCTGGAAAACCGCTGATCTCCGCGTGCTTGCGGATAACGCCCTCGTCCTTTGCCAGATAGACGCAAAAAGTCTTGTCGGCCGCCACATAGCTTTCGACCCACTGAATGTCGGGCCCAAGCTCGCGCAGCACCTTGTTAGATTGCGCCGCCGCACCGCGCAGCTGCTCGCGCTCCAGGCTGCCGACGGCAGGAATATCGCGTTCAATAATGAATTTGCGCAATGCCATGATGTCCTCCAGATGTGTCTGTACGATCTAGGCACAGCTTACGCGGGAACAAGCACCGAAACTATTCCATCGGGTCCGCCTTGCAAAAACCGCAGGACGGCAGGGCCATTTGCTGGTGTGCGAAGCGCCGGTTGAAGCCTTGGGACGAAGCGGGTAAAGCACCGGCCGCCGGCCAATCGGGGCGTAGCGCAGTCTGGTAGCGCATCTGCTTTGGGAGCAGAGGGTCGCGTGTTCAAATCACGCCGCCCCGACCAGCCGGCAAAAGCGAGAGGATTTTCATGCGCGCGCGCATCTACATTCCGCCGAAAAACGCGATGCAATCCGGCTGCGCGAACACACATCAATGGGTACTGGAGTACGAACTCGCGTCACCCCGCCTTCCAGACCCGCTGATGGGCTGGGCCAGCACGGACGACACGCTCAGCCAGGTGCAGCTCGAGTTCGAGACGAAGGAGCAGGCGGTCGCTTATGCGCAAAAGAACGGCATCGAATACCAGGTGTTCGAGCCGGCCCCCGCGACCGTCAAACCGAAAGCCTACGCCGACAATTTCAGATACGACCGCAAGGTGCCCTGGACGCATTAGGGCCCCGTAGCTCAATGGATAGAGCACCAGCCTTCTAAGCTGCGATATGGAGGTTCGATTCCTCCCGGGGCCACCATCTGCACGTGGGTAGCCATCGATCAAGAACGATGAACGACAACGCTGCATTGCGAGTGCGGCCGGCGTTTTCGGTGCTGCTAGCGGCCTGCGGTGCGCTTTTCGACCAGCCGGTCGCTCAAAGCCCGCGCCCATTTGTTGAATGCTCCTCTGGCTTCTGCGCGATTGGTCGTGCTGTTGTTGATCTGCCAGACGTCCGCCGAATAGGAGCGTGCGCCGATTTGCGCGAGGACCTGCCACGTCGCGCCGTCCGCCAGCACCGCACCAACTGACACCGATCCGGCGCCTCTCGAATACACGCGGCCGCGGCTCGAGTAGCTCAGACGCGAGCTTTCGGCCGGAGCGTTAAGCCGCAGATCGACGACCTGCGCTGCGATAACCAGCGTCTCCGCGCCCGGTGTTGTCACAAAGGTGTATCCCGCCTTGCCCAGCGCATCGCGCATCGCCTTGTCGTAGTCGCTCTGCAGTGCAGCAACGTCCGCATCGCGCAGCACATAGCTTTCCCGGAAGCGGGTGCTCTTTCCCTTGCCCGCACCTTCCCGGATCGTCGTGGGGATTCTCAGTCCATCGATCAGGATGGTGCGGTACTTGTACCAGTCCGTTCCCGGCCGCACATAGGCGAGCACGGCGCGCGAAGTTGGGACCTGGACCAGCCCGTTCGCAGGCTGCGTTTGCGCATCGGCCATCGGGCCCATTCGCGCCAAGCCCGTCATTATCAGTACGACAGCAAGGGCAGAATGGCCGACGCGCATGACGATGGTTCACAGGAAGGGGTGGCTGCCGATTGGAGAGCTACGGGCCTGCGAGCTCAATTGGCCTTTGGTCCAACCGCCCTGCACGAAATCGTGAGCAAAGCAGATCGCATGACGTGAACGGAACGAGGTTTGCCGCGCAACAACGAATCGGCATCACGATCAATAGTACGACCAATGGCAATATGGATGGCAATTCCAGCGGCGATGATACCAGTACCGATCATGCGACCACCACCGGTTATAGTAGTATTGGCCGTGCTCCAGCATCGCAGAGCTCGGCGCGTTTGCGTCGGAACTTGGGTATCTGTTTTTCCGCAATGTTGGGCCCCGCAATGCCGACAACGATAGTTTTGCAGTCGAGAGGCTTCTCAGTCTGCAGGACGGGGCGAGTTCTTCGATGTACTCGCCATTCATAGGGATGACGAGCGCCGCCACTGGCTTGTCATGGGCGAGCAGCCGGGCAAGCCGAACACCGGCGCGTGACTTGCGAACCGCCGATCTCTCCGCAACAGTGCGGCGCGGCAATTCGGAACGCGGCCCTTGAGCGACACAAGCACCGGCATCGCTGCCGCACCCGTCGAGGCTGAGCGTCCACGCGACAGGGCATTTATTGGACATCCGATCGGGCTTGCGTGGCTCTCGGCTTCCGAATTCTGGGAGCGGTTTGCCTATTACGGCATGCAAACCCTGCTGGTGCTGTATCTCACGCACTACCTGCTGCAGCCGGGGCATGTTGAGCAGGTGTGGGGCTTTGGCGCCTTCCGCCGCTTCATCGGGTGGATCTATGGCAGCCAATCGCAGATGGCGCTCGCATCGAATACCGCGCAGCTTTACGCAGCGCTGGTGTATATAACGCCGCTCGCCGGCGGCTACATCGCCGACCGGCTGATCGGCCGCACTGCCACCGTCAGCATCGGCGCGATCATCATGGTGATCGGCACCTTCCTGCTGGCGCTCAACTCAACCTTTCTCGTCGCGCTATTGCTGTTGCTGGCCGGCGTTGGCTGCTTCAAGGCCAATATCGCCAGCCAGGTTGGCGCGCTCTATCGCGTGGACGATCCGCGGCGCGCCGACGGTTTCCAGATCTATTTCCTCGGCATCCAGCTGGCCGTGATTATTTCGCCGTTCATCTGCGGCACCCTTGGCCAGCGGGTCGATTGGCATCTGGGCTTCGTCGCCGCCGGTGTCGGCATGGTGTTCGGACTCGCCATCTATCTGGCTGGCCGCCGCCACTTTCCACCCGAGCCTATTCGCAGGAAGGGCGATCATGTCGAGCGACCGCCGCTGACCGCGCGCGACTGGAAGACGGTAATTCTGCTGGTCGCGTTGCTGCCGGTGCTTGCTGTGTCGATCATCGGCAATCAGGAGATCTTCGACGCCTATCTCGTATGGGGCGAGAAGGCGTTCCAGACGGTGTTCTTCGGCTTCAACATGCCCATAACCTGGCTCGTGTCGCTGGACGCTTTTGTGAGCGCCGTCACGATGGTTGGGGTTATCGCGTTCTGGCGCTGGTACGGACGTCGCTGGCAGGAGCCGGCGGAGATCACCAAGATCGTTATCGGTGTGGCGATCAGCGCGTTGGGTCCTCTGGTTCTTGCCGGATGCGCCATGGTGGCAACGGCCACGCATCATCCGGTGCCGCTCTTCTGGGCGGTGGGCTTCCACCTCCTGAACGACATCGGCTTCGCCAACGTGCTGCCGGTTGGACTTGCGCTCTATTCGCGCGCAGCACCGAAGGGCCTCGGCGGCATCATGATCGCCGTCTACTACATACATTTGTTCATCGGGAACTTGTTGACGGGCTACCTGGGTGGTTTGCTCGGCACCATGCCAGATACAACGTTTTGGCTGCTGCACGCGGGTCTCATGGCAATCGCGGCCGCCCTCCTTCTTGCCGCGCGATTTGCCTTTGGGCATGCGCTCGCACCGGAGGCCGCGCCGGCCCTTGCGCCCGCTTAAGCTGAGGCGAAACGCGCCGGCTCCAGCTCTGCGCTATCCGCAGCCTTGCCGAATTTCACGATGAGCTTGGCAAGGCCTGGATCGCTGACGCGCTGCAAGGCCTCTTCCACGGAGCACCAGCGCGTATCGCGCGAGTCCCGCTCTGGCCAATTGCGGCGCTGCCGCATCACTTCCAGGGCGAAGACTTCGACCTTGCAGGAGAATGCTTCTCCAGATTTGCGGCGCTTCTCGTAACGGAAGCTTCCGAGAGGCTGGGTGCTGATGTCGCCTTCGACCCCCGCTTCCTCGAAGACCTCATGGGCGGCACATTCCGAAGGCCGCAGGCCCGGGACCGGCCAGCCTTTGGGGATAATCCAGCGGCGCGTGGTCTGCGTCGTGATGAGCAGGATTTCCACGCCCCGGGCGGTTTGCCGCCACGGCAATGCTCCGTACTGCACCCTTACATTAGACGTCCGAAACGCAGCGTCACTCACACTCGTGCCTCAGCTAACCCGAGCCGACCCCTTCCCATCCATTGGATGCCCAACCCCTTAACAAGTTCTTCCCAGCGCGATAGTTGCCGCCGCGAATCACCGGAACGATGCTACGCGTGTTCGCCCAAATACCAATAAAATATGTTGGGATTCCAGCGTGTTGGCCGCAGCACGCCATACCTCTTCCGACGGCCGCGACCGCTCGGTTGACGGGGCAATACATGGGGCCATAGGTTCGCCACCGCTGCGGGGGACGCTTTCGACGGAGTGTTGCGTCCATGCTCTTGCGTTTCCTGAAGCGCCGGCAGACCGCGCCTTTCGCCAGCAGAGTGGCAGGCTTCTTCGCGCCGCTGATTTTGAGTCTCGCCGCCACAATTCATTCGGCTGCGGCGCAGTCGATCGATGTGATTCGCGATGCCGAGATCGAGCGGGTGATGCGGTCTTATGAGGACCCGATACTGAAAGCTGCCGGTCTCGATCCGCACTCGGTCAAGCTGTATCTGGTGAACGATCCGGAGATCAACGCATTTGCCACGCAGAGTCCGGTGCCGGGCGAGTCGGAGAGCATCTTTGTCAATGCCGGAAGTTTTCTTCAGCTCAAGACGCCCAACCAGCTGATCGGGATTCTGGCACACGAAACCGGCCACATCGCTGGCGGCCACATCGTGCGCGACTCCTCGGCGATTCGGAAGGCGGCCATTCCGATGCTGCTGGGACTTGCCTTGGGGGCCGCTGTGATGGCGATGGGCGGCGGCGCGGCGGGAATTGGCCTGATCGGACTGGGCCAAAAAGCGGCGCAGGCCCAGTTCTTTCAGTTCAGTCGCGCGCAGGAAGCAACAGCGGACCAGATGGGCCAGAGATATCTGCTTGCGACGCACCAGTCTGGCCGCGGCATGCTGGAGGTGTTCAACAAGTTCGCGGGAATGGAAGCGGAGATCACCTACAGCCACAACACCCCGCTGATTACCGATCACCCGTTGTCGCGAGAGCGTATCGAGCTGCTCCAGCAACTCGTCGAGAAGTCTCCCTACAAGGATGCGAAGGATAGTCCTGCGACTTTGCACACATTTCACCTGATGCAGGCCAAGCTCGCCGGTTTTCTCGATAAAGTGGACACGGTCTTGCAACGCTATCCGCCCTCCGATACCAGCGAAGAAGCGCATTACGCACGCGCCATCGCCTATTTCCGCAAGCCGGACATGAAAATGGCGATCGACGAAGCGAACACGCTGGTGAAGCTTGATCCCAAGAACCCCTTCTTCTGGGAAATCCTCGGGCAGATCTACGTTGAGATGAGCCAACCTCAGAATGGCATTCTGCCCTATGAAAAGTCCGTTGCGCTGGCGCCGGACGAACCGCTGCTCCGGCTGAGTCTAGCCGCGGCTCAGATCGCAACCGGCAAGCCGCAGTTTGCCAAACCGGCGCTCGACAATCTGAAAATCGTGCTGCGTCAGGAGAACAACAACGGCTTCGCGTGGTACGAAGCGGCGCAGGCCTACAGCGACATCGGCAACGAGCCCATGGCCAACCTCTCGACGGCAGAACTCCACTACAACAACGGGAACTACAACGCGGCGGTTCACTTCGCCGGCGTGGCCCAGCGCAAGCTTCCGGCAGGATCGCCGGACTGGCAGCGGGCCACGGACATTCTTGCCATTTCCAAGTCCAATTCGGACAGTCGCCAGTAAAGCGGAGAAGATCACCATGATGAATTCGGCCGGGGGGGTGGCCCTGATCGGCGCGCTGGGGGGCGCCGCGCTTGCGTTGGCGATCATGTTCGGAACTGCTGCGCTTGGGATATTTCCGTCCAATTCGGATGCGCGGATCCACGACTATCTGCTGTCGCATCCCCAGGTTCTCGTCGAGGTCAGCAACAAGCTGGAAGCCCAACAGAATTCGAAAGAACATGAGTCTCGCCAGAACGCCGTCGTGAAACTGGGACTCAAGCCCTTTTTCAATCCGCGGCTTGCGTTCATCACCGGCCCGCAGTCGGCGCGCACGACGTTCATCGAATTCTTCGACTATAACTGTCCGTATTGCCGCGCATCGGTACCTGCCGTGAAGAAATTCATGGCTGCGCATAAAGGCGATGCGCGCTTTGCTTTCATCGAATTTCCGATCAAAGGGCCACAATCGACCATCGCTTCGCGCGCCGCGATCGCTGCCCGCAACCAACCCGATAAGTATCTCGCCTTTCATTTCCTGCTCATGGGCGAGAAGGAATTGGTCACCGAGGATGTGGTGTTCGCCGATGCGGCGAACGCGGGATTGGATGTGAACAGGCTCAAGGCGGACATGCAGGATCGCTCCGTCGGTGCAGCCATTGCGGCAGCGCGCAGCCTTGCTGTGGCGGCGAAGGTGGATGGCACCCCCGCCTTCATCATCAACGGTCGGATGCACGAAGGCGCGCTCGACGAGGACACGTTGAGCGAACTCCTCAAGGCATCGTAGGCTCGCGCTGTTATGGCTTTTTCGTTTCCGCCTCTGGCGCGTTGCATTTCAGGAAGGTGCGTGGCCGGAACCCGCGCGTCTGCTCGATCAATACCTCGCCGCTGGGCGTGAGCCTCAGGGTTTCCGTCGGCGCGTCGTGGCCCGCGCTATAAAATAGTATCGTTCTCCCCGCAGCCTCCGTTTTGAGCGTTGCGGACGAATAGACCGTGCGCATTTCTAATCCCGCATAGAATGATTGCGTCCACGCGCTGCCGTTTTTCTGCAAGACCATCGTGGGCTCCTTGCACTTCCGGAGTTCTGCAATCTGCTGCGGGGTCAGCGTTTTGAGATTGCGACCCGGACCGATGTCGATCCAGACGGTACGATCGAGGAGGCGGACGATGTCTGCATCGGGGGCGGAAATGTTTTCACCGTGCGCTGCCATGGCCGCAAGCAGCGCGAGCGCAAGGCTCATCATCGGCTAAATCAGACCGGCGAGGGGGCTGGACGGATCGGCATAGCGCTTCTTCGCCATCCGTCCGGCAAGATAGGCGAGGCGGCCGGCGTCCACCGCGTGCTTCATGGCGGACGCCATGAGGACCGGATCCTTCGCTTCGGCAATGCCGGTGTTGGAGATCACTGCGTCACAGCCCAACTCCATCGCAACGGCGGCATCGGACGCCGTGCCGATGCCGGCGTCGACAATCACCGGCACTTTGGCTTCCTCGATGATCAGCCGGATGTTGATGGGACTTTGAATGCCAAGACCCGAACCGATGGGCGAGGCGAGCGGCATGATAGCCGCAGCGCCGAGATTCTCGAGACGCTTTGCCATCATCGGATCGTCGTTGCAGTAGACCATCACCTGAAAACCGTCGTCGATCAGCATCTCGGCGGCGCGGAGCGTTTCCAGCATGTCAGGATAGAGCGTCTTCTTGTCGCCGAGCACTTCCAGCTTAACGAGATTCCACCCGCCCGCCTCGCGCGCGAGGCGGAGGGTGCGCACGGCATCCTCCCCGGTGAAACAACCGGCGGTATTAGGCAGGTAGGTCACCCTTCTGGGATCGATGAAATCCACCAGCTTCGGCTGGCTCGGATCGGTGAGATTGACCCGGCGTACCGCCACGGTGACGATCTCCGCGCCGCTGGCTTCCAGCGCGCGCGCGTTCTGCTCGTAGGATTTGTACTTGCCGGTGCCAATAATGAGACGCGAGCGGTAGCTCTTTCCGGCGATCACTAAGGGCTTTGGATCGGTGCTGGCCTCCCTCATCATCCACCGCCGATGAAATGCACGATTTCCAGCCGGTCGCCGTCCGCTACATTGGTATCGCGATATTGCGAGCGCGGCACGATTTCGAGGTTTCGCTCCACCGCGATCTTCGCAGGCTCCAGCCCCAACTCATCCAGCAAACTGTCGATACTGACAGCCGTCTCGAATCGGCGCTCTTCGCCGTTGATCGTCACCCGAAAGCTCATAACACCTCTTTTGACGGCATCGTTTGCGTGCGCCGCAAACCCCTTTATACCCAGTTCTGTCGCTGTCGCCCGGAGCTTCCTTGGCTCGTTCTGCCAGACAACACAAAGGCGCCAAGCCGATATATGTCCTCAACGGGCCAAACCTCAATCTTTTGGGCCAGCGGGAGCCGGAGGTTTATGGCCATACAACACTGCCTGAGATCGGGCGCCAGGTATCTGCGCGCGCGAAGGCTGTGGGATTTGCTTCTGAGTTCCGACAGACCAACAGCGAGGCGGAATTGATCGGCTGGCTTCAGGAGGCGCGCGAGCGGGCATGCGCGGTCATTTTGAACGCGGCCGGCCTGAGCCACACCTCTGTTGCAGTACTCGATGCAGCCCGCGCGCTGGAGCGGCCACTGATTGAAGTTCACCTCTCGAACCCGTATGCCCGAGAGGAGTACCGGCGGCATTCCTTTGTCAGCGAGGCGGCAACCGGCATTATCTGCGGGTTGGGCGCGCAAGGTTACTTGTATGCTATCGATTATTTGGCGCAGCTTCTGAAGAGCCGACGCACATGAGCATCAAGGACGAAGTCAAGCAGCTGGGTGCATTGTTGTCGAACGGCTCCAAAGCGAAGCCCGGGATCGACGCGTCCGCTATCCGCGAGCTGGCGGAGCTGCTGACCGAGACAGGGTTGACCGAAATCGAAGTCGAACAGGGCGGAGTTCGGTTGCGCGTGGTGCGGCACGGGGCGCCGGTTGTTTCGCATGTGCCGACGACAGCAGCAGCGGCGCCCGCTACGCACCTAGCCGCAGCAGAAGCACCCGCGCTGAAGCGAGAAGGCCCCGCGCCCGGCGCAGTGACTTCGCCGATGGTGGGGATTGTGTATGTGTCGCCGCAGCCCGGTGCTGCGCCGTTTGTGAAGGTGGGAGATGCGGTGAAGGAAGGCGACACGCTGCTCATCGTGGAAGCGATGAAGACGATGAATCCCATCGTCGCGCCGCGCGCCGGCACCGTCAGCGAGATCTGCGTGGAGGATACGCAGCCGGTCGAATTCGGCCAGTCCCTTCTCATTCTCGCATAGGCGATGTTCGAAAAGGTCCTCATCGCGAACCGCGGCGAAATTGCGCTGCGCATTAATCGCGCCTGCAAGGAAATGGGCATCGCCACGGTGGCGGTTCATTCCACTGCCGATGCCGACTCCATGCATGTGCGGCTGGCAGATGAAAGCGTTTGTGTCGGCCCGCCGCCTGCCGCGCAAAGCTACCTCAACGTTCCGCACATCATTGCCGCCTGCGAGATTACTGGGGCCGAAGCCATCCATCCCGGCTACGGCTTCCTTTCGGAAAACGCGCGCTTTGCAGAAATCGTGCGTGAGCACGGCATCACGTTCATCGGTCCCACGCCGGAACACATCCGCCTGATGGGTGATAAGATCGCAGCCAAGCAGGCGGCGAAGAGTGTGGGCATTCCGACTGTGCCGGGCTCCGATGGCGCTGTCGCTTCCGATGCTGAGGCGACGCGCATCGCCGACGACATCGGCTATCCAGTGCTGATCAAGGCGACGGCGGGCGGTGGGGGACGCGGCATGAAGGTGGCGCGCAGCGCCGCCGATCTTTCGCGTGCGCTTTCTACCGCGCGCGCGGAAGCCAAGGCCGCGTTCGGCAACGACGAAGTGTATATGGAAAAGTACTTGCAGCGGCCGCGGCATATCGAGGTGCAGGTGCTGGCGGACGGGCAGGGCAAAGTGCTGCATCTGGGCGAGCGCGACTGCTCGCTGCAGCGGCGCCATCAGAAACTATGGGAGGAAGCGCCGTCGCCCGCACTCAATAACATCCAGCGGCAACAGATTGGCGGAACTGTCACCGCCGCACTCCAAAAGCTCGGCTATCTGGGCGTTGGGACAGTGGAATTCCTGTTCGAAGACGGTGGCTTCTATTTCATCGAGATGAATACCCGCCTGCAGGTGGAACACCCGGTGACGGAAGCGATCACGGGCCTCGACATCGTTCGCGAGCAGATCCGGGTGGCGGCTGGTGGCACCATCGAGATGGAACAATCCGATATCGTGTTCTCAGGTCATGCGATCGAGTGCCGGATTAACGCGGAGAACCCGTTTACCTTCCAGCCCTCGCCGGGAAAGATCACGCATTTCCACGCGCCCGGAGGGTTGGGCGTGCGCTTCGATTCTGCGATTTACGACGGCTACAAGATCCCGCCCTATTACGACAGCCTGGCGGGCAAGCTGATCGTGCACGGCCGCAACCGCAACGAATGCCTGATGCGGTTGCGGCGGTCATTGGATGAACTGGTGGTCGGCGGTATCGAAACCACCATACCGCTGTTCCAGAAGCTGGCGCGCGAGCCGGATATTATCAACGGCGACTACCACATCCATTGGCTGGAGCAGTATCTCAGCGATCAACCCGCGTGACGGATCTCCTGCCGGTTTTTCCCATGCCTGCAAACTAGCCGGCGGCCGTTACATTATCCCGCCCGTTTTGCGAGAGAACGATGCTCCGATCTGTGCTCTGCTGTGCGTTTGGTGTTTGGCTGTCGGCGGTGGCGCAAACGCAATCAGCAGAGGGTGCGGATACCGCGATTGTTCCGCTTGCCGATTACCATCAGCATCTGCTGAGCCCCGCCGTGGCCGAGCTGGAAAACCGCCATCTGTTTCAATCGGCGGCGCTGGCTGTCGATTTGAAACAGGTACTGCAGAGCTTCGAGGCCCACTGGAACGACCCGAAAGGCCTTGCCGATCTCTTCACCGCGGACAGCGCGACGAATATTCTGGACGGCGGCTGGAAGCGTGGGCGCCAAGCCGTAGCCGACTACCAGAGCAAACAATTCCGCGCGGCTTACCGCTTCGTGCCGATCGACGTGGAGGTTACGGGCAAAGACGCCCATCTCGCCGGGAATCTTGCACGCGGGCAGGGCGTGGATGCAAAGATCGTCGGCCTGTTTGCGCTGGTTCTCGCAAAAGAGCCGGACGGCAAATGGCGCATAGCCACCGAATACAATCACTTCCCCGGTCCCACGCCGGAAGAGCGCGAAACGGCGGCCGACCTCATTCATTATCTCGATGACGCCGGCATCCGCCGCGCCGTGGTTCTGTCGGACGCCTACTTTTTCGATTCACCGCGCGATGCACCCGACCGGATCTCGTACGAGAAGCTGCGGGCGGAGAACGACTGGACAGCGGAGCAGGTGGCGCAATTCCCCGGCCGTCTCGTTGCATTCTGCAGCCTCAATCCACTTTCAGACTACGCTATCAAGGAGCTGGACCGCTGTGCGGCAAGCGGCAAGTTCAAAGGGCTGAAGCTGCACTTCGGTGCCTCGGCGGTCGATCTCCTGAATCCGGCACATGTGGCGAAAGTGCGCGCAGTGGTGGCGGAAGCAAACCGGCTGCGCCTGCCGCTCGTCGTGCATGTGCGTGCCGACTCCACGAAATACGGCGCGCCGCACGCGCAGGTGCTGCTGGACAAGATCGTGCCGGCGGCGCCCGATGTATCGTTTACAATCGCGCATCTCTGGGGCGGAGAAGCATTTTCGGACGAGGCGCTGGCGGTGTACGCGCATGCCGTGGCGTCACGCGATCCCCGTACCAAGAACCTCTATTTCGATATTGCGGAGCTCGCGATGGTCGCGGGCGGTGACAAAGACAAGCTGGCACAAATCGCCAGACGCATGCGGGAAATCGGCATAGACCGCATTCTCTACGGAAGCGATGGGCCGGTGGTGGAATCCTGGACGCCAAAAGAATCGTGGCGGAAGACCATGGCCGACCTGCCGCTTACCCGCGCCGAATTCCAGGCCCTCGCCAATAACGTGGCGCCGTATCTGCGCTAGTGCCAGTGCTCTGCGTCGCCGTCAGGCTCCGCCGAACTGCCTTTGCCACCAGCCGCGCCGCTGCGGCGCCGGTTCGGGTTGCTCCGGACTCTGGTGGTCCGCTGGTGCCTCTTCGGGATCTTGTTTTCGGCTTGCTTTTCCCGGTGCCGAAGATTCAACGGAGGAGTTTGCCGGCGTGATTTCTTCAAGCGTTTCTTCACGCCGGTAATACATCTGCCCCACCGGCTCATGAGATACGTTTGCGGCGGCTTCAGCGCGATCCGATCCCAGCGACCACACCGGTTCGGACGGGGTGTTCGGCATGACTAACTCACCGAAAGGCGCAGGACGGAGTTCGCCAGGGCTGGCAGGTGCGGGCGCGTGCTGGTGCTCGCGTGCAGCTTCGCTCTCCGCAGGTGAACCGGCCGCAGGTGACGGATGCACGCCGTTGTGCGGTTTGCGCCGGCGCCGCCGCCGGCGGCGTGAACCGCTGGTTCCGGCCACTTGCTGTTGAACGTTTCCGTTGTGGCTTTCCGGATGCGGAAGAACGGCAGGATGCAAATCGGCATCCGCTGCGTTCGCGTCTGCAGGCTCGGGTTGATCTGGGGCCACCTGCCCGTGTGGTGCCGTTTCCTGACTTGGTGCGTGGGTGCTGCCGCCGCGGCCCCGCCGCCGGCGCCGCCGCTTCTTTCCGCCCGAAGGTGCGGCCGGCTGTTCTCCACCGTTTTCTTCTGTAGAGGCGGAAACGGGCTCTGCTGATTGCTCCTCCTCCTCTTCCACAGGTTCGGACATATCGGTCGACATCGCCAACGCAGCATCCGCCGAGATCGCCGGTTTGTGCGGCTGTAACGGCTCTGTACGCTGCGCCGTCCGTTCAAGATCGAAACTTCCCGCCATCAAATTGTCTTCCGGCTGGAACGTAACGGTCATTCCGTAGTCAGCTTCGAGACGAGCGAGCTCGCGACGCTTCTGGTTGAGTGTGTAAAGCGCCACCTCGTTGGCGACACGCACATTCACGGCTGCCGTGCGCCCGCGCTGGCCTTCCTCCTCAAGTGCGCGCAGCACGCGCAGGGCCGTGGATTCCACCGACCGGACAATTCCCTGGCCGCCGCAATGCGGACAGGCGATGGTAGAACTGGCCACCACGCCGGCGCGCAGCCGCTGCCTGGACATTTCCAGGAGACCAAACTGGCTGATCTTTCCGATCTGCACGCGCGCGCGATCGTTCTTCACAGCATCCCGCAGGCGCTTCTCGACGTCGCGATCGTTGCGCGCGTCTTCCATGTCGATGAAATCGATGACGATCAGCCCGGCGAGATCGCGCAACCGCAGCTGACGCCCGACCTCGTCGGCAGCTTCCAGATTGGTCTTGTGCGCCGTCTCCTCAATGGAGTGCTCGCGAGTGGCGCGCCCCGAATTCACGTCAATGGAGACCAGCGCCTCCGTCTGATTGATGACAATATAGCCGCCGGACTTTAGCGTGACGGTCGGCTGGAACATGGCATCCAGCTGCGCCTCGATGTGGTGTTTCTGGAAAATCGGAATGGGGTCGCGATATGGCTTCACGTTCTTTGCATGGCTCGGCATAAGCATGCGCATGAAGTCCTTGGCATTCTTGTAGCCACCTTCACCCTCAACAAGGATTTCCGTGACATCCTTGTTGTACAGATCGCGGATGGCACGCTTAATGATGTCGCCTTCCTCATAAACGCAGGCTGGCGCATTTGACTGAAGCGTGAGCTCGCGGATCTGATCCCATAGCCGCAGCAGGTATTCGTAATCGCGCTTGATCTCCAGCTTCGTGCGGTTGGCACCAGCCGTGCGGATAATCACGCCCATGCCGTCAGGCAATTCCAGCGTGGCGGCGGCCGCTTTCAGGCGGTTGCGATCCGGGACGTTGGTGATCTTGCGGGAAATGCCGCCGCCGCGTGGCGTATTGGGCATTAGCACGCAATAACGGCCCGCCAGCGACATAAAGGTGGTTAGAGCCGCGCCCTTGGTGCCGCGCTCCTCCTTCACCACCTGCACCAGCATGATCTGCTTGCGCTTGATGACTTCTTGAATCTTATAATGGCGCCGCCTCACCCACCGCTGGGGCGGACGCTGGCTGCGGAGGGGTTGGGCGGGACGGCTCTCCGTTTCCGCGCGTCTCTGGTCGCCGTTTTGCTGTCCCACGACATCACTGTCGTAGGCGTGTTCTTCGGGTGACTCTAAAGTGGAGTCGACATTGTCATCATCCGCCGCGGCGGCTTCGGCGATTGCCTGTTGGTCGACGATGCCTTCGGTAAATTCTTCATCCGCCAAGATATCAACCGGAAGATCGTGCCGCGTGGCCCCGAAGTCGGCGGCAGCAACCTCTTCGAGTGGCTTTGCCGGCGCGTTAAGCAGAGTCTCCGTGTCGGAGCCTTTTTCTGCTTCCGTCACGGGCGCTTCTTCGTCGAGCGCCGGTGCGGTGACGTCAACTGCGTCGCTGTCTTCCGCTTCCAGTTCTTCGTCGCTTGCGACCGCGGTGCCGGTGGCAACGGATTCGAATTCATCGTCGGCACGCCGGCGCGCTTCCTCCTGCTGTTCCGCAATCAGCGCCTGCCGGTCCGCAACAGGGATTTGGTAGTAGTCCGGGTGGATTTCCGAGAAGGCAAGGAACCCCTGCCGGTTACCACCATATTCCACGAAGGCCGCCTGTAGAGACGGCTCAACACGAGTCACCTTCGCGAGATAGATATTGCCCTTGAGTGGCCGCTTGGTGGCGGCCTCATAATCAAATTCGTCGACGCGTTGACCGTCGATCACGACCACCCGCGTTTCTTCCGCGTGGCTGGCGTCGATTAGCATGCGCTTGGGCATTATGATCTCCATGCGAGCCGGCCCCGCATCGGGCGGCGCGCACGAGGGCGCCTGCACCGAACAGGCCGGTTCGCGTGTTTGGGGGAAAAGGCCCTAAGCTCGCCCGAGGCGGTCCTGCCGCTTCAGTGAGGCGATAAGCTCTGGCCATAACTCTCATTTCTATACGTACTTCTGGCGCTGAACGCCGTTCGGCTGCCGCTTTGGCGGAATCCATAACGTTTGCCGGAGACTTCCTTGCCGAGGAGGAAGAATCACCGTGGAGTGGCAAACGATACTGTATTCTTAGGTACTCTTGGAGATATGGGCAAGGCAGAAGGCCGGAATCCATTGGCACAATGAGGTAAACGCAGCATAAACTATTGAAAGTGAACAGTTCTGGGGTGTCTGGGTCGATGGCAATGAAGCCGGTTTTCTGGGCTCTTGCCGTGGTGCTGGCCGCAACGGCAGCCGTCGGAGGGGAGAATCGTATCGCGCGCCCGGCCGTCGCGGGGCACGCCTCGGCCACCGCGCCGATTGTTCTTGGCGCCCGCATCGGCGAGCACGGCGATCACACGCGTCTCGTGCTCGAATTGTCCGATCCCGTAAAGCTTCGCGTCTTCACCCTGGCCAATCCCGATCGTGTGATTGTCGCGTTGCCTGAAGTGTTGTGGCGGCTGCAGTCGCCAGAGCGCCCGAGCGGCATCGGGGCCATTAAGAGCTATCGCTATGGCTCCTTTCGCGCCGGCGATTCACGGCTGGTGATCGACCTAAACGCGCCCGTGAGTCTGCGAACGCCGCTTTTCCTGCCCCCATCTGGGGGCTCAGGCTATCGGGTCGTCGTGGATTTGTATCCGACCTCGCAGTCGCAGTTCGAGCAGGCTGCCGGCTGGCCGAGGGATTTGCGTAATCGCGCGGCGCCGGAGCAAGTTGCCACACTGCGCGGCGCGGAGCCGCCAACTCCCAAGAAGAAGATCGTGGTCATCGATCCCGGGCATGGCGGCATCGATGCCGGGACTACCGGCATCGACGGCAGCAAGGAAAAGGATCTCGTGCTTGACGAGGCGCGCCGCCTCGTACGGCTGCTGAAGCGGCGCGGGTACATTGTGCGCCTGACTCGCGACACAGACGATTACATCCCGCTGCGCGAACGTGTACGCATTGCGCGCAGCAACGATGCCGACCTCTTTGTTTCGCTGCACGCCGATTCCAATCCGAATGCATCCATGGCTGGAGCATCCGTTTACACGCTTTCAGAGCGCGGGTCTGATCGCGAGGCTGCCGCACTCGCGCGCAAAGAAAATCAGTCGGACGTCGTGGCTGGCGTCGACCTGAAGGGTCAGGATCAAACTGTATCGCATATTCTGATCGATCTGGCGCAACGGGAGACAATCAATCGCTCGGTACGCTTTGCCCAGAGTCTGGTGACGGAGTTAGGGCGGTCGGCCCGTGTGATTGCGCGCGATCCGCACCGCTCCGCCGCGTTTGCCGTGCTGAAGGCGCCAGACGTTCCCGCCGTACTGATCGAGTTGGGTTATCTGTCAAATGTTGGAGATTGTGCGCACATGGCGACCACTCAGTGGCGAAACCGTGTTGTGCTTTCTATCGCCAATGCTGTCGACCGGCAGTTCCGCCCGGAATTCGCCGGCACTGCGTCGTCGCAGTGATGCACTGAACTCTTAAAATTCATCCGAACGCGCTGTTCAGCAACCCTTCATCGCGGCTGCGCGATACCTTCCGTATGAGAGTGACCGGCGAGTATCGGGGAATTGAATATTCGATTCCCCATAACGATGATGGCATCTGGCATTTCCAGGTGCATCCCAAAAGAAATAAACTTTTGGCAATGCGTGGCCGTCCGCAAAGCACGGCGGCGAACGGGTACCCGTCGAGGGAAGCGGCGGTCGAAGCGGCGAAGAAGGCGATTGACGCCTGGCTGGAACGCCCTTCGGGCTGAGCGAACTCGGCGATTGGATCGGCAAAGCATTATGGAACCTGTAACGAAAGCGCCGCGTTTGTGGCCCGCAAGGCTGCTGGATTTGCCCCTCCACCGGTAGCCCGGCGGCTCCGGCGACTAGCGAAAAGATGCAAATCCTGGAGCCGCCTTTAGGGCAGTAGCGGCCGCAGGCAAATCATTCGTTACATGTTCAAAAGTGCGTGCGCTCCGGTTCGGCGCGCGCGCTCAGATGATAGCCATTGGCCAGTACGTCTTCGACAATGGCGGCGTCGCGCCCGCCGATCAGCACGGCCACGCCCAAACTTTTCCACGGCCCCAGTTCAAACGGCAGGTTATCGCCGAAGCTGTCGAGCGTGACGGCCGTTGTCGTCGGGCTGAGAAATTTGTGAAGCATCTGCATCCGGTTCTCCTCGATTGCCGGTCGGATCAAACCGGGGGCGCCGAGAAAGGTTCCATTTGATCCGCCCGCCGATTCGATCCCCGAGAGTCTGTTTTCGAAATCTTTACACGCAGTTAATCGCCCGTCGCGCGCGCGGCTTACCCTTTCATGCGGGTTTGTGGGTATCTATCGATACGACCAAGGTGTGATTCGCCGCGGACAAATTGCCTTGGTAGGGTCACAATCGGGCGTAAGAGAGAATGTCAAAGGCGTGGGTATGTTTCGTCGATTCTTTTATTATTTGGGGCTCACCGCCGGTGGACTGGTCATCGTCGCATGCCTTGCGCTTGGCGCTTATATCTATTCCGTCAGCCGCGGACTTCCCGGCGTCGACCAGCTGAAGGATTACCAGCCGCCGGTCACCACCCGTGTGTATGCGAGCAACGGGGATCTGCTCGGCGAATATGCCCGTGAGCGCCGCTTCTTCGTTCCGATTGCCTTCGTGCCCAAGCTTGTGATCCAGGCCTTCACCTCGGCGGAAGACAAGAATTTCTATTCCCACCCCGGCGTCGATCCGTCAGGGATCATGCGCGCCGCGTTCAAGGACGTTATCAATGTCCTGCAGCACAAGCGGCTGGAAGGCGCTTCGACCATCACGCAACAGGTGGCGAAGAACCTGCTGCTGAACAACCAGGTCAAATTCTCGCGCAAAATTCGCGAGGCTGTTCTCGCGATCAAGCTCGATTCGGCTTTCCCCAAAGACAAGATTCTGGAGCTGTACCTGAATGAGATTTTCCTTGGAGAGAACTCATACGGGGTAGCCGCAGCCGCGCTGAACTACTTCAACAAGTCGCTGGATCAGCTGGACGTTGCGCAGGCGGCGTTCCTGGCGGCGTTGCCCAAGGCACCCTCGAATTACGATCCGCGGTACAACCGCCGGGCCGCCGTCGAGCGCCGCAACTGGGTGATCACC
The DNA here is from genome assembly GCA_045810735.1 of Alphaproteobacteria bacterium. Lineage (GTDB taxonomy): Bacteria > Pseudomonadota > Alphaproteobacteria > Micropepsales > Micropepsaceae > Rhizomicrobium. Next base: position 2,069 of record JBJMVL010000100.1, on the reverse strand, counting down.
CAGATGCGCGAGAACCGCTACATCACGCGTGAGCAGGAAGAAGCTGCGCTTGCCGAGCCGTTGGTCACGCAGATGCGCCCCTTGGGCATCCAGGCGGAAGACGCGGATTATTTTGTCGAGGAGGTGCGCCGCATTCTTTACGGCAAGTATGGCGCCAAGGGCCTGTACGACGCTGGCCTGCAAGTGCGTTCCACGCTTGATTCTCGCCTGCAAAATTTCGCGGTCAATGCGCTGCGCTCCGGGCTTGTCCGCTATGACCGCCGGCATGGATGGCGCGGCGCCAAACAGAACATCAGCGTCGACGGCGACTGGAAAGATGCGTTGCAGAACGCCGGCAATCATTCCGGCATTCCCACTTGGCGCATCGCCGTCGTGCTCGGATACGCGCCGGACCGCTCCGTGCGTATAGGCCTCGACGATGGCAGCCAGGGGTCGATCCCGTTCGAGCAGTTGCAATGGGCCCGGCCCGAACACAAGAGGAGCGCGTCCGTCGGCGCGGCGCCAACGCGGCCGCAAGATGTCGTGAAGGTCGGCGACATGGTTTACGTCGAGCCGGTGGGCAATCTCGGCCGCTATGGTTTGCGGCAGGTCCCGGAGGTGAACGGCGCCATCGTCGTTATGGATCCGCACACCGGCCGCGTGTTCGCGCTCTCCGGCGGATTCAGCTTTGCCTCGAGCCAGTTCGATCGCGCGATGCAGGCGCAGCGCCAACCCGGCTCTTCGTTCAAGCCTTTCGTCTATGCCGCGGCGCTCGACAACGGTTTTACGCCAGTCAGCAAGATTCTCGACGCGCCAGTGGCGTTTCCACAAGGGCCCGGCCTGCCGATGTGGACGCCGAAGAATTTCGAGAAGCATTTCCTCGGGCTTGCCACCTTGCGGCGCGGCATCGTGCTGTCGCGCAACCTGATGACCATTCGCCTCGCGCACGATGTGGGCATGCACAAGGTGGTCGAATATCCCCTCCGCATGGGGGTGTACGACAAGCTGCCGGCTTATCTTTCCAATTCCATCGGTGCCTATGAAACGACCCTGATCCGGATGACGGCCGGTTACTCGCAGTTCGTCAATGGCGGCAAGAAGGTGGTGCCCAAGCTGATCGACCGCATACAGGACCGCAACGGCAAGACCATCTATCGCGAAGACCCGCGCACCTGCGACGGCTGCAACGGCTGGGACTGGCACAACCAGTCCGAGCCGCTGCTGCCGGACACGCGGCCGCAGACGCTCGATCCGCGGACGGCCTACCAGATCGTCTCGCTGCTGCAGGGCGTCGTGCAGTATGGCACCGGCAAGACGGTCAGCCAGGTCGGCAAGCCGCTGGCCGGAAAGACCGGGACGTCCAACGAAGCGAAAGACACGTGGTTCATCGGATTCTCGCCGGATCTGGTTTGCGGCGTGTTCGTGGGCTTCGACGACCCGCGAACCCTTGGCAGGGTGGAGCAGGGCGCGACAACCGCGGCGCCGATCTTCCGCGACTTCATGAAAGAAGCGCTGGCGGACCAGCCGGCGACTCCCTTCCGCGTGCCGCCGGGAATCATTCTCGTTTCGGTCGACCGGATTACCGGCGCGCCGGAATCGGCGGACGCGGCGAGCGCCATCCAGGAAGCTTTCAAGCCGGGCACCGAGCCCGGCGCCGCAAGCTATCTCGATCAGACAGCCACGTCGCAGACCGAAGCCAAGCCTGCCACCACGACCGGGCAGGGCACCACGGTGGACGAGGGCACGGGCGGCCTCTATTAGGCCGCACGGCAAAGTGAGCATCTGCGGCGGTTGGCGCCGCTTGCCGTCGCGAAGGCTCGCTTTATTCTGCCGGCCGGATTTGAAAGGGGTATCGATGTCCATCAAGTTCTCGGCAGCGTTGCTTGCGCTCGCCGGCATGTTCCTCGTTTCCCATGGAGCCTTGGCCGACGATCGCGCGCCGAAGGTCGATACGACAAAGCCAACCGCGGTGGTTTATCCCGCCAGTGCCCAGCGCGCCGGCGAAGAGGGCACCGTGGTCCTCAAGGTTCACGTCGTCGAGTCCGGCACGCCCGACCAGGTCAGCATGGCGAAATCGAGCGGCTTTGTTG
>JBJMVL010000099.1:0-20473 GCA_045810735.1 Alphaproteobacteria bacterium | reverse complement strand
TGCGGTGCGCTCTTACCGCACCATTTCAACCTTGCCGCGGCTTTAGGCCGGTAGGCGGTGTCATTTCTGTGGCGCTGTCCCTCAGGTCACCCTGGGCGGACGTTATCCGTCACCGTGCTTCCGTGGAGCCCGGACTTTCCTCCAGCCACTCTCGCGAGCAGCCAGCGGCCATCCGGCCATCTGACGCCTCGATACGATAGGCACAAGCGAACGGCGTGGGAAGAGGGAAGCTTGAATCGATTTTGAATGACATGAGTTAACTTCCGTTACCCAGTTCGGAATTTCAGGTTTTTTGGCCGGAACGGACTGCCCGACGCGCGACTCTCTTGGCGTGGTTCTCATGGAGTCCCCGATGGGCAGCGACGGAAGACATCTCATTCATCTCGTAAAGGGCCAAGACGGCCGCCCTGTCAAAATGGCCGAGATACCGCCCGCGAATATCAAGCGCTGGGTGCCGCGCCGCAAAGCCGAAGTTGTGGCGGCCGTGCGCAATGGACTTATCACCCTGGACAACGCCTGCAGCCGCTACGCACTCTCGGTAGAAGAATTCCTCTCCTGGGAGGAGACCATCCATCAATACGGGCCGGAGGGGCTGCAGGTCAGCAAGATGCACCAACGGCACGCGCACTGACACTGAATCAGCCAAGAACTACGGATTTGATTCTGCGAGAAGGCTCTCCAGGATGGCGGTACATTCGGCATCAATAATGCCATTGATGAGCGAAGGCCGGAAGTGTCGCTGGAAGGCGACAATGACGTCCGCGAGTGGCCAGTCCACGTCAGGCGGCACGCCATAACCGAACTGCCGGAGCCCGTCGGCGAAGTGGCTTTCGCTGACGGCAGTTCCGGTTCCCTGATGTAGACCACCTTGTGGCGCACCCCAAATGCCAATGGCTTCGCGCGCGAGTCTCTCCCATGGAAACAGCTCGCCGGGGTCCTGCTTGCGGTTGGGGGCTACATCCGAATGGCCGACGACGCGCGAAGGCGTGATCGCGGGGTGCCGGGTGAGAATGTCGCGCGAGAGCGCAATAACAGCTTCAATCTGCGGTTCGGCAAACGGAATGTAGCCGAACTCATGGCCGGGATTGCCGATTTCAATTCCGATGGAGCGCGAGTTCACGTCGCGCACGCCGTCCCAGTAGGAAATCCCCGCATGCCGCGCGCGCCGCCCTTCCGGAACATGCGCATAAACAGTGCCGTCGCAATCCACCGTGTAGTGCGCGGAGACTTTCGCCTCGGGGTCGCAGAGTCGTGCCAGCGCCTCTTCGGCCGTTCTCATGCCGGTATAATGCATGACCAGAATGTCAATCGGCCCGTCTGCACGAGTGTCATGATTCGGCGATGATCGTTCAATGAGTCGAAGCATGCAGAGTGCTTTATTCGTGTTCGCGCATGATGAGAAAGCTCGCCATGTCCCAGGCATTCCGCATGCCGACGATCAGCAGAAGAATGAGGGCGGCGGCCAAAAGATAGAGTGGCGAGCCGGTGCCGAGCAGGATCATCGCGGCGGCCGCCGGCAAAGCCATGTAGGCAACAAGCGGCAGCAGCGCATAGAACATCCAGTCTGCGAAATCCAAAGGCATTTTCCAGATACGGGCAACAACGATGATACTGTAGATCGCGCCGGCGATTCCGCCTCCGCCCAACAACAACGCGGCTGCCAGCGCGTCGATCTTCGGGACGGACAGAATTGCCGAACCGACAAGCACGCTGGCCAAATGGTAAGTCGTCGGTGTGATGAATCCCCGAATGCCCAGAGCGCGATCTTTGATGCCAGAGGCAAGGGAAGCCACGATGAAGCTCGCGCCGACGATGGCACCGGATGCAGTGCCAATCATGACGTAGAAGTCGCGCCAGTCTTGTAGCGGCAGATCGCTCATTTTTGCACGCTGAAACGCCGCTCCGTGCCAATCTTGTCGTAGGCCGCATTGATTGCCGCGAGTTTGTCGTTGGCCAGCTTGACGAATTCTTCAGGAACACCACGGGCTATCAAGCTGTCCGGGTGGTTCTCCCGTACCAGCAACCGATAAGTGCGTTTGATCTCCTCGTCGTTGGCATCGTGAGCAACGCCAAGGATGATGTAGGGATCTTCCCGATCCGGAAAATGCGAAGCGCGGATGCGGCGGAATTCATTGGGCGCGAATCCGAAAATCTCAGCCACACGCTCCAGGAAGGCGAGTTCGCCGGGGTGCAGCATGCCGTCGGCTTTGGCGATTTCGAACAGGCCGTCGAGAATGTCTTCCAGCACTGCGGGATGACCCCGATAAAGCTTCGCGATCTGCCGCGCATAGCTCTCGAATCCCGCGGTGTCCTGGCGGGCGAGTCGGAAGATACGCCGGACATTTGCTTCCTCGGATGGCGGAACGCGAAAATATTGCCGGAAAGCCTCCTCCTCATCGCCGGTGGCGACGCCGTCCGACTTCGCCATCTTGGCGCCCAGCGCGATCATCGCAATGGTGAAGGCGATGCCCGGATCGGCTGGGCCGCCGGGCGCGGCTGCCGGCCGATCAACAAGGAGGTGACCGGCAAGTGCACCCAGTGCGGCACCAACGGGGCCGCCGGCAAGCAAGCCGGCCGCCCCGCCGCTGATCTTTCCCCAGATAGACATGGCGCGAAGCAATAGGACAATCTCGCTGCAATGTCAGCCTCGGGAAAATGGCGTTTCTATATCGATCGCGGCGGCACATTTACCGACATTGTCGCCGAAGCGCCGGACGGCGCGCTGCAGAGCACCAAGCTCCTATCCGATCATCCAGAGTATGAGGATGCCGCCTTAGAGGGCATTCGACGCTGCCTCGGCATTGCGCTCGGGGAAGCCATTCCTGCGGATCGTGTGGCAGAGGTGCGCATGGGCACGACAGTTGCCACGAATGCGTTGCTGACGCGAACCGGCGAGCCGCTGGTACTGGTGACGACGCGGGGGTTCCGGGACCAGTTGCGCATCGGCTATCAGAATCGCCCGAAACTCTTTGCCCTGAAAATCGAACTGCCAGAGATGCTGTACACGCGCGTCGTCGAAGCGGGTGAGCGCATGACGGCGGAGGGCGAAGTGCTGCAGCCGCTCGATGAAGAGTGGCTGCGCGTTGCCCTGAAGGCAGTGCGCCGCGATGGCATTCGTGCCTGCGCCATTCTGTTCATGCACGGCTATCGTCATCCGGCGCATGAGCGACGGGCCGCGGGAATCGCGCGTGAACTCGGCTTTACGCAGGTCTCGACCAGCCATGACACAGTTCCATTGATGAAATTCGTTTCGCGCGGCGATACCACCGTTGCCGACGCGTACCTTTCACCCGTACTGTCGCGCTACGCCGATCGTGTGTCCCGCGCGCTAGACGGCACGCAGCTGTACTTTATGACTTCCAATGGTGGGTTGGCGGCGCCGGCGTTCTTCCGCGGCAAGGATGCGATTGCGTCGGGGCCCGCCGGCGGCGTGATTGCGATGGCGGAGGCTGGCCGTGAAGCCGGGTTCGAGCGCGTCATCGGTTTCGACATGGGGGGCACTTCCACAGACGTCGCGCGCTTCGACGGTACCTACGAGCGGACCTACGAAACAGAAGTGGCTGGTGTGCGCCTGCGCGTGCCCATGCTCGCGCTCAATACGGTGGCGGCGGGCGGCGGCTCGATTCTGCACTACGACGGCGCGCGCTTCCGCGTAGGGCCGGATTCCGCGGGTGCCGATCCGGGACCAGCATGTTACCGGCGTGGCGGGCCGCTGTGCGTCACCGATGCCAACGTGATGGTCGGAAAGCTGCGGCCGGAATACTTCCCAAACATTTTCGGAGCACACGCCGATCAGCCACTGGACGATAAAGCTGTGCGCGAAGCATTCGCGGCGCTTGCCCGCGAGATCGGCGACGGCCGTTCGGCGGAAGAGGTTGCGGACGGTTTCATCCGCATTGCGGTCGAAAACATGGCGAACGCCATCAAGCGCATCTCGGTGGCCAAGGGGTATGACGTTCGCGATTACACCCTCAACTGCTTTGGTGGCGCCGGCGGACAGCACGCCTGTCTGGTTGCCGATGCATTGGGTATCGAAAGCATCTTCATTCATCCGTTCTCCGGTGTACTTTCCGCATATGGGATGAAGCTCGCGCAGGTACGTAGCATGCGCCAACGGGCCATCGGGCGTGAGCTCGCGCAGGCTCTTGTGCCATTCCTTGAAGCCGCTGCCGCCGAGCTGTCGCGCGAAGCGGAAGCCGACGTTCTGGCGCAAGGGGCCGATGCCGCGCATTCATCGGCGCGCGCACACCTCCGCTACGAAGGCAGCGACACCACGCTACCGGTTACGCTCGCCTCGCTGGAAGACATGACGCGCGAGTTCTCTCAAGTCCACACGCGCCTGTTTGGCTTCGGCTTCGAAGGCAAACGGCTAATTGTGGAGTCGCTGGAGGTGGAGGCGGAGCAAGTGGAACCTCCCTCTCCCCCGGAACCGGGGGAGAGGGAGGGGGTGAGGGGGATGTATTCGTGCCAGTCGCCCCCTCACCCCCAACCCCTCTCCCCCAAAGGGGGCGAGGGGAGAATTAGGTTCTTCTCGCAAGGTGCCTGGCATGATGCGCAGGTGCATCGCACCGAGGAATTGGAGAGCGGCGAGTGCATTGACGGTCCAGCGCTGCTGATCGAGCCCCATCAGACGATTGTCATCGAACCCGGCTGGCGCGCAGAGATCACGGAACGGCGCCCCGTCGTGCTGAGGCGACATGCCGAAAAATCGAGTGTTCGGGCCAGCACCGAAGCCGAGCCCGTGCTGCTGGAGGTGTTCGCCAATCTCTTCATGGCGATCGCCGAGGAAATGGGAACGACGCTGCAGAACACCGCGTCGTCCGTCAACATCAAGGAGAGGCTGGATTTCTCCTGCGCGATTTTCGATGCAGAAGGCGGATTGGTGGCGAACGCGCCGCATATGCCGGTGCATCTGGGTTCGATGGGCGATTGCGTCACTGCCATCATGCGCAAGCACGCGGACATGCGCGAAGGCGAAATGTTCGTTACCAACGCTCCTTATGATGGCGGGACGCACATTCCCGACGTGACGGTGGTGGCGCCGGTGTTCGTCGATGGCAAGCGCAAATTCTTCGTCGCCAGCCGGGGCCATCACGCGGATATCGGCGGCATCACGCCGGGCTCGATGCCGGCGTTCTCGAAGGATATCGCCGAAGAGGGCGTGCTGTTCGGCGGCGTTGCGATGGTGCATGCCGGTCATTTCGACGAAACCGGCATTCGCGCACTGTTGCAAAGCGGCGCCTATCCCGCCCGCAATCCCACACAGAACATCGCCGATCTGAAGGCGCAGGCCGCGGCTTGCGCCCGCGGCATCAGCGAACTGAAGCGCATCTGTACGATGTACAGTGTCGATGTGGTCACCGCCTATATGGGGCACGTGCAGGACAATGCGGAAGAATCCGTGCGCAAGGTGATCGGCGCGCTGAAAGACGGCATGTTCGTGATGCCGACGGATGGCGGCGCGGAAATTCACGTCGCCATCACAGTGGATCGCACGGCGCGAGCGGCGCGGGTGGATTTCACCGGCACCAGTCCACAGCAGCCGAACAATCTCAATGCTCCGCGCTCCGTCACCAAGGCAGCGGTGCTGTATGTCTTCCGCTGTCTGGTGGACAGCGACATTCCGATGAACGCGGGCTGTCTCAAGCCGCTGGATATCCTCGTGCCAGACGGCTCGCTGCTCAACCCGCACCCGCCAGCGGCAGTGGCCGGAGGCAACGTGGAGACCAGCCAGGCGGTGGTGGATGTGCTGTTCGGCGCACTGGGTGTGATGGCGGCCGCGCAGGGTACCATGAACAATCTCACCTTCGGCAATGTGCGCCACCAGTATTACGAAACCATCTGCGGCGGCGCTGGCGCCTGCGCGGATTTTGACGGCCAATCCGCCGTGCAGACGCACATGACCAACTCGCGGCTCACCGATCCCGAAGTGCTGGAGTCACGCTATCCCGTGCTGCTGGAGGAATTCACAATCCGCCAGGGTTCTGGAGGAAAAGGCAAGCACCGCGGCGGAGACGGAGTAATTCGTCGCCTCAAATTCCTCGAGGAGATGACGCTCTCTCTGCTTTCGACGCGACGCGAAACCGCGCCGTTCGGTTTGAACGGTGGGGAACCAGGCGCAAAGGGGAGGGGTTCAATCCTTTGGCCGGATGGATCAGATGCAATCCTTATGGGACGCGAAGAAGTGACAATAGTGTCGGGCGAGTCTGTGCAAATTGAAACGCCGGGTGGCGGCGGATTTGGAGCAGCAGAATGAGCACTATTGTGGTTACCGGCGCGAATCGCGGCATCGGCCTCGAATTCGTGCACCAATACGCGAGCGACGGCGCAAAGGTCATCGCCTGCGCCCGCGATCCCGAGCGTGCGCAGGATCTAAAGGAACTTGCAGACAAGCACAGGCAGATCGAAATTCACGCGCTAAACACATCGGATTTCAAAGCCTGCGCCGCGCTGGGAAAGCACCTCGCGGACGAGGCGATCGACATCCTCATCAACAACGCCGGCACCTATGGTCCGAAACGGCAGGACGCGGACGACATGGATTTCGAGGGTTGGGCGTATACCTTCGCCGTCAACACCATGGGACCGTTGGCGCTGTCGCAGGCGCTGCACGAAAATCTGAAACGCGGCCGCGAGAAGAAGATCGTCTCGATCAGCAGTGGCATGGCCTCAACGGAAGAAAACGGCGGCGGCGCGCTTGCCTACCGTGCCTCGAAGGCGGCTCTAAACAATGTGATGAAGAGCCTCTCGGTGGATTGGCGGGACGACCGCATCATTGCGGCGGTCCTCGATCCCGGTTGGGTTAAGACCGACATGGGCGGCACGAACGCGCCGACATCGCCGGAGCAAAGCGTGGCAGGCATGCGCAAGGTAATCGCCGGCCTCACGATCGCCGACAGCGGGAAATTCCTACGATGGAACGGCGGCGAACGGCCCTGGTGATCTACGCGGCGGCGGCGCGGGGATCGTAGTTGAGGATAGGCGAGAGCCAGCGTTCGGCCTCGGCAATGCTCCAGCCTTTGCGACGGGCATAGTCTTCGACCTGGTCGCGCTCGATCTTGCCGGTGCCGAAGTAGCGCGCCTGGGGGTGCGAGAAATAGAGACCGCTCACGGAGGAGCCGGGCCACATGGCGTAGCTTTCGGTGAGCTTGATACCAGCGCGCTTCTCGGCATCCAGCAATCGGAACAACGTCGCCTTCTCGGTGTGGTCCGGTTGTGCGGGATAGCCGGGCGCGGGACGAATGCCGCGATACCGCTCGCGGATCAGCTCTTCGGGCGTGAAATCCTCGTCCGGCGCGTAGCCCCAGAACTCGCGGCGCACGCGCTCGTGCAGGCGTTCGGCGAAAGCCTCGGCCAGACGGTCCGCCAGCGCGCGCAAGAGGATGGCGTCGTAGTCGTTCTTCGCCTTCTCGAACCGGCGAATGTGCTTCTCTTCGCCGATGCCCGACGTGACTGCGAAGCCGCCGATGTAGTCAGGAACCTCACGTGGTGCGACGAAGTCCGCCAACGCCAAGTTTGGCTTGTCGCTCTCGCGCTTCATCTGCTGGCGGATGGTATGCAGCGTAGCAACCGGCGCAGTGCGGCTTTCGTCCGCATAAAGAAGAATGTCGTCGCCTTCCGCGTTGGCAGGCCAAAAGCCGATCGCCGCGCGTGCCGCCAGCCAGTTGCCATCGATGATGCGTTTCAGCATCGCCTGCGCGTCGGCATAAAGTCCGCGCGCGGCTTCACCCTGCTGGGGATCGTCGAGGATTTGGGGAAACGGTCCGGTCAGTTCCCACGTCTGGAAGAACGGGCCCCAATCGATGTAGCGGGCGAGTTCGCCGAGATCATACGGTCCGAAATCGCGCAAGCCGAGGAATGTCGGCTTCGGCGGCGTATAGTTCGCCCAACCGAATTTCAGTTTGTTAACGCGCGCTTCCTTGAGCGACAGCCGCCGCCCCGGGGCGTGCGCCATGCGGTGACGGGACGCGATGTCCTCGTATTCTTTTCGCGTGTTCGTGGCGAAACCCGCGCGCGCGGTTTTGCTCAGCAGATTGGAGGCCACGCCTACGGCGCGCGAGGCATCCGCGACATGGATCACGGCGCCCCTGTTGTAGCTGGGGCTGATCTTCACCGCGGTGTGCACGCGGGAGGTGGTGGCTCCGCCGATGAGGAGTGGAATCTCGAAGCCCTGCCGTTCCATCTCGTTTGCCACGTGCACCATCTCGTCCAACGACGGGGTGATCAGGCCGGAAAGCCCGATGATGTTGGCCCCCGTTTCCCGCGCCGTATCCATAATCTTCTGCGCCGGTGTCATTACGCCGAGATCGATGACCTCGTAACCGTTACACTGCAGCACCACGCCGACGATGTTCTTGCCGATGTCGTGCACGTCTCCCTTCACAGTGGCCATCACGATGCGGCCGGCCGGCTCTTTCACGGCGTTCTTCGCTTGCTCGGCTTCCATGTAGGGCAGCAGGTGCGCCACGGCCTTTTTCATTACCCGCGCGCTTTTCACCACCTGTGGCAGGAACATCTTGCCGGAACCAAACAGGTCGCCGACCACATTCATGCCGGCCATCAGTGGGCCTTCGATCACATCAAGCGGTCGCGTCGCCTTTTGCCGCGCCTCTTCGGTGTCTTCGGTCACGAAATCGGCAATGCCGTGCACCAACGCGTACTTGATCCGCTCTTCCACCGGCGCATTGCGCCAAGCGAGCGTTGTCTCCGCCTGCACGTTGGAACCATCGTTCTTGAATCGCTGTGCCACCTCGAGCAGTCGCTCGGTCGCGTCGGCATGGCGATTGAACAGCACGTCCTCGATGCCATCGCGAAGATCGCGCGGGATGTCCTCATACACCGGCAATGCGCCGGCATTAACGATGCCCATGTCCATGCCGGTGTTGATGGCGTGATAGAGAAACACCGAGTGCATCGCCTCGCGCACCCGCTCATTGCCGCGGAAGGAGAAGGAAAAGTTGGAAACGCCGCCGGAAACATGCACGTGCGACAGCTCAGCACGGATCTGCTTTACGGCTTCGATGAAGGCGCGGCCGTAATCGTTGTGCTCCTCGATGCCGGTGGCCACCGCGAAGATGTTCGCGTCGAAGATGATGTCTTCGGGGGGAAAGCCAATGTTGACCAGAATCTCGTAGGCGCGGCGGCAGATCGCGACCTTGCGCGCGATGGTATCGGCCTGGCCCTGCTCGTCGAACGCCATCACCACGACGGCGGCGCCGAAGCGCATCACCTCCTTCGCGTGCACGATAAATGGTTCTTCGCCTTCCTTCAGACTGATGGAATTGACGATGGGCTTGCCCTGGCAAACCTTCAGCCCCGCTTCGATGACGCTCCACTTGGAGGAGTCGATCATCAGCGGCACACGGGCGATGTCCGGTTCGGCGTTGATGAGATTGATGAAGCGGCGCATGGCGGCTTCGGAATCCAGCAGGCCCTCATCCATATTGATGTCAAGAATTTGCGCGCCGTTCTCAACCTGGCCGCGCGCCACTTCGACGGCGGCTTCGTAATCGTTGGCGGCAATCAGCTTGCGGAACTTGGCGGAGCCGGTGATGTTGGTGCGTTCGCCGACATTGACGAAATTGGTGTCCGGCGTGAGCGTGAACGGCTCGAGGCCGGAGAGCCGAAGATATTTTGGCTTCTCGGGAACGCGCCGCGGCGAAACACCGTCGATCGCGTCGGCGAAGGCTTTGATGTGCGCGGGCGTGGTGCCGCAGCAGCCGCCCACGATGTTGACGATGCCGGAGCGCGCGAATTCGCCGATCCGCGCCGCCATCGACTCCGGCGTATCGTCATAGCCGCCGAACTCGTTCGGTAAACCGGCATTGGGATGCGCGCTGACCAAGGTGTCAGCAACCTGGCTCAGCTCGTCGACATAAGCGCGCAATTCCTTGGCGCCGAGCGCGCAGTTGAGACCGACCGCAAAGGGCCGCGCGTGGCGGACGGAATGCCAGAACGCTTCCGCGGTCTGACCAGTGAGCGTCCGGCCAGATAGGTCCGTGATGGTACCGGAAATCCAGAAGGGGAGGCGCTGGCCCAATTCCTCGAAAACCTCCTCCGCCGCATAGATCGCTGCCTTGGCGTTCAGCGTGTCGAAAATGGTTTCGATCATCAGCAGGTCGGCGCCGCCTTTAATGAGTCCGCGCGTGGCATCGCGATAGGTTTTGCGCAGCTCGTCGAAGCCGATGTTGCGGAATCCGGGATCGTTCACGTCCGGCGAAATGGAGGCCGTGCGATTGGTCGGGCTGAGTACGCCTGCCACCAGCCGCGGACGGTCTGACGTGGACGCCTCATCGCAAACTTCGCGCGCCAGCCGCGCCGCGGTCTCGCATAACTCGCCGACGAGATGGCCCAGCCCGTAATCGCCCTGCGAGGATTCCGCGGAGGTGAAGGTGTTGGTCTCGATGATGTCGGCGCCGGCCGAGATATACGCATGTCCGATTTCGCGAATCAGATCGGGACGCGTCAGTGTCAGGATGTCGATGTTGCCCTTGAGGTCGTGATCGTGGTCGGCGAAGCGCGGCCCGCGGAAATCCGCCTCGCTTAAGCCGTAGCCCTGGATCATCACGCCCCAGGACCCGTCGAGCAGCAGAATGCGCGCTTTCGCTTCCGCGTTCAGCCACGCGAGGCGGGATTCGCGATTCCAACTCACGCCGCGGCCTCAGCGGGAATATTACGTGGCTGAATGCCAAGCAGCCGGCACGCGGCGTAGGTGAGATCGGCTTGATTGAGCGTGTAGAAATGGAATTGGTCGAAACCTTCGGCGAGCAGTTCTTCAACCTGCTCGGCGAGCACGGCGGCGGAGATTAATTTGCGGCTTTCCGGATCGTCCTCGAGCCCTTGGTAAACCCGGTTCAACCATTCCGGGATGCGCACGCCGGCTTTCGCCGCCATGCGGCGCACACCTTTGATATTCGTGCTCGGCATGATCCCCGGGATGATGGGAACGCCGATGCCGCGGCGGCGCACCAGATCGCGGAAACGTGCGATCACGCCGGAATCGAAGCCGAATTGCGTAATGGCGCGGGAGGCGCCGGCGTCCACCTTGGCGCGCAACAACTCCATATCGTGATCGAGAGACGGTGAATACGGGTGGCATTCCGGGTAGGCGGATACGGAAATCTCGAACGGTGCGATCCGACGAATGTCGGCGATCATTTGGGGGGTCGATGAATATCCGTCCGCGTGAGCGACGAATGCCGAGCAGTCCGGCATGTCACCGCGCAACACCACCATGTGCCGTACGCCGATAGCCCAGTAGCCCGCGGCGATGTCCCCAATTTCCTGACGTGGGGCGGCGACGCAGGTCAGATGGGCGGCCGGCGTGAGCGTGGTTTCCTTGATCACTCGCTCTACAGTCGCGTGCGTCCGCTCGCGCGTTGATCCGCCTGCTCCGTAGGTGACCGAAACGAAGGTGGGGGCGAGCGGCTCCAGACGGCGGATGGCGCGCCACAGTTGCGCCTCCATGTCCGGCGTGCGCGGCGGAAAGAATTCGAAGGAGACTTTCAGCGGCCGGTTGTGCGCGGCCAGGCGTTGTAGGCTCATGCCGCCGCCTTTGCGCGCGCTTCCGCGACACGCGCCGTCCAGATTTTTACCGTGAGTTTGGCTTCTGAGCCCGCGCCATCGGGACCGACAGCCTCGACCGCCTCAGATTTCAATCCGGCGGCCGCGAACCAGCTTTCTACCTCGCGGTCCGAGAAGCCGAGTCTACGGTGCGACAATTCCGTCCGCAGGAACTCTATGTCATGCGGCGCGAAATCGGCGATCAGCAACTGTCCGCCGGGCTTGAGCACGCGCGCAACCTCGGCCACGGCAGCTTGTGGGTCCTCCAGATAGTGCAGCACCTGGTGAAACAGCGCGGCATCGAAACCGCTTTGTGCCGCCGCGGTCCGAAATGGCAAGCGGTAGATGTCAGCAAGACGAACCTGGCAGTGATGCGCCGCATTACGCTCCAGCCGGTCGCGTGCGATGGCCAGCATCTCCGGGCTGGCGTCCACTCCAATACCACGGCGAACCCGTGACGCGAGTAATTCAAGCATCCGGCCGGTGCCGGTTCCCGCGTCGAGCACGCTGTCGATACGGCCGGGCCCGAGCAGGCGCACAATTGCGTTCTCGACGTTTTTCTCCGGAGCATGCAGCGAGCGCAGGCGCTCCCACTCCGGCGCACTTTCGCGGAAGAACCCCGCAGCTTGCGCCGCTCGCGCGGAGCGCACATTCGCAAGACGGGCGCGATCAGCCTCGAATAGTGTGGCATCTTCCAGCGGGAGTGCCGTCAAGGCTTTGACAAAACCCGCGTGAAGTGGGCCATCGCTCAGCCGGTGGAACACCCAGCTCCCTTCCTTGAACCGTTCCAGCAAACCAGCCTCGCAAAGCAGTTTCAGGTGCCGGGAAACCCGCGGTTGGCTTTGCCGCAGAATGGCCGTCAGTTCGCTCACCGTCAGTTCCGCCTCCCGAAGGAGGAAAAGAAGGCGGAGACGGGTGGGGTCTGCCGCGGCCTGAAGGATGGAAAGGAGTTGCTGCATGGAAGATTTGGCCCTCGCGTCAAACACATAAACATATCTTTATGTGTTTATGCAAGGTTCGTGACCTGATGGTCACCCGGCTGTGCCAAATCCGGCGCCGAATATGGTTACTCAAACTCTCAGCCTTGATTTCGCGGTGGTTCTCCCAACTATTCTCCTATGATCATTAGCGCGTGCGCCAACAGCACGGTTTGCGCGTTGTTCGAACGTCATTGGGAATGGTGGTGCATGCGGGGTTTACGAGCGGCTTTGGGCGCTGGGGTAGCGCTGTTGCTGGCGGGTTGCGCAACGGCGCCCGATCCGTCCGGCGCCAACGATCCCTACGAACATTTCAACCGGCAGGTTTTCGACTTTAACGTGTCCGTTGACCGCGCCGTCATCAAGCCGGTGGCGCAGGCCTATGTGGCTGTGCTGCTGGAACCGGCGCGAGACGGAATCCATAATGCCCTTACCAATCTCGATCTGCCGATCACGTTCGCCAACGATATTCTTCAGGGTGAAGTTGGCCGCGGGGGCGAGACGCTTGCGCGCTTCACGCTTAACTCGACAATGGGTATCGGTGGCTTGTTCGATGTGGCGACCACGAATTTCCACATCCCATTCCACACCGAGGATTTTGGCCAGACATTGGCTGTGTGGGGCGTGGAGGAGGGACCTTATCTGGTGCTGCCGATCGCCGGGCCCGACCCACCGCGGGACGTTGCCGGCCAGTTCGTGGATATCTGGCTCGATCCATGGACCTACTGGCCACACATCCGCGAGAAATTCTGGTGGAACCTCGGACGCAACGTTGTGCAGGGGATCGATTTGCGCTCGCGCAATCTCGAGAGCCTGGATTCGATCGAGCGCCAGTCGATTGATTTCTACGCGTCGATTCGGAGCTTGTATCGTCAGCACCGCAACAACGAGATCCGCAACGGCAAGCCGGATACCACGGATTTGCCGAATCTCTGATTGATCTGCGGCAATTGACCTAGCCCGCTAAAGAGAGATGAAAACGCTATGCTGAATCTTTCCCGCCTTGCGGCGAAATGGCTGCTCGCGGCTTCGATTTGTCTGGGAGTCCTGGCTGGCGGTGCGCCCGCGGCAAGCGCAAGCCCCGCCGCTGAGGCCTACGTGCAGACCAATGTGCAACGTGGGCTTCAGATCCTGAACAATTCCGCGCCATCGAAGCAGCAGCGCCAGCAGCAGTTCCGCGAATTTCTGCTGACGCTGACCGATCTCAAACGCATCGCGCTCTACACTCTTGGACCCGCGCGCCGACTCGCGAAGCCGGCCGATCTGGATCCTTTCGTCGAGGCGTTCAAGGATTACGCCTTCGCCGTTTATGGGGCGGAATTTGCCAAATACAGCGGTCAGACATTGCGCGTCACCGGCTCCGTGGAGCACGGGCCTGGCGATGAGCTGGTACGCACGGTGCTGGTGGATCCGCTGGCCCGGAAAGGGCAGGAGCCCATCGAAGTGGATTTCCGCGTCTACGGTAGCGGCGGCAAATACAACGTGGTGGATATTGTTGTGGCCGGCCTCGATCTCGCGATTACCGAGCAGGACGACTTCAGCGCGTTTCTTTCGCAGCACAACAACGACGTACGGGCACTGACTGCGAACCTTCGTGAGCGCGCCGCACGCGTTCGTAACACCGGACAAATCTGAGCGACGGTTCTTACGCCCGGGCGAAACGCTTGTATTTGATGCGGTGCGGCTGATCGGCATCGATGCCGAGGCGGCGCTTCTTGTCCGCTTCGTAATCGGCGTAGTTGCCCTCGAACCATTCCACGTGGCTCTCGCCCTCGAAGGCGAGCATGTGGGTGGCGATGCGATCGAGGAACCAGCGGTCGTGGCTGATGATCATCGCGCAGCCGGCGAAATCTTCCAGCGCCGCTTCCAGCCCGCGTAAGGTTTCCACATCGAGATCGTTGGTCGGTTCGTCGAGCAGCAGGAGGTTGGCGCCGCCGCGCAGCAGCTTGGCCAGATGCACGCGATTGCGCTCGCCGCCGGAGAGTTGGCCCACCTTCTTCTGCTGGTCGCCGCCCTTGAAGTTGAAGGCGCCGACATAGGCCCGCGAGTTCATTTTCGTCTTGCCGAACTCGAGAATGTCGGTCCCGCCCGAGATTTCCTCCCACACCGTCTTGTTCGGCTCGAGATTTTCGCGCGTTTGATCGACATACCCGACCTGCACGGTGTCACCGATGCGCAATTGCCCGCCGTCCGGTTTCTCCTGACCGGTGAGGATGCGGAACAGGGTTGTCTTGCCGGCGCCATTCGGGCCGATCACGCCGACAATACCGCCAGGCGGCAGTTTGAAATTCAGATTTTCAAACAGCAGCCTGTCGCTATAGGCTTTCTCCAGAGCGTCGGATTCCACGACGACATCGCCCAGCCGCTCGGAAATCGGAATGAGAATCTGCGCCGGTCCTTGCCGCTGTTCCTGAGATCTTGCCAGCAGTTCCTCGTAAGATTGAATACGGGCCTTGGATTTCGCTTGCCGTGCCTTGGGCGATTTGGAAATCCAGTCCCGCTCCCGCGCGATAGTGCGCTCGCGCGCTTCCTCTTCCTTGCCCTCCTGAAGCAGCCGCTTCTCCTGCTGTTCGAGGAAGGCCGTGTAGTTGCCCTCGTGCGGAATACCGCGGCCGCGGTCCAGCTCGAGAATCCACGCCGTGACATTATCCAGGAAGTAACGGTCGTGGGTGACGAGGATCACGCAGCCCTTGTATTCGCGTAAAGTATGCTCCAGCCATTCGACGGATTCCGCATCGAGATGGTTGGTGGGCTCGTCGAGCAGCAGGATGTCGGGCGCATCGAGCAGCAGCTTGCATAGTGCGACGCGGCGCTTCTCGCCGCCGGATAGCGTCGCCACATCGGCATTCGGCTCCGGGCAGCGCAGCGCGTCCATCGCCTGCTCCACCTGACTGTCGAGGTCCCACAATCCGGCCGCATCGATTTTATCTTGCAACGCCGCCATCTCGTCGGCGGTTTCGTCGGAGTAGTTCGCGGCGATCTCGTTGTAGCGATCAACCAGCGCCTTCTTTGCCGCCACGCCTTCCAGCACGTTACCCAGCACGTCTTTCGAAGGATCCAGTTCCGGTTCCTGCGGAAGGTACCCGCTGCGCACGCCGTCCGCCGCCCAGGCTTCACCGGTGAACTCCTTATCTTGCCCGGCCATGATGCGCATGAGCGTGGACTTGCCGGCGCCGTTCACGCCGACAATCCCGATCTTTGCGCCGGGGTAGAACGACAGCCAGACGTCCTTCAGCACCTGGCGCCCGCCGGGATAGGTCTTGGAAAGACCCTTCATGAAAAACACGTATTGCGGCCCGGCCATGGCTGTTCGTCCGTCGACTTGAGTGGAAGGGGCGCCTTCTAGGACAGGCGGCTCGACGCCACAAGCAATAAAGCCGGGGATGGCCTGGCTTGCGTTCGCGATTTCGGCGAATTTAGAAGTTGATTTTTGCGCGGCTCAACACGGTCACCGAGTTCGTGCCGTTCTGGCCGCCGACGTTCATCTGGTATCCGGCGTTTGCCTGCAGCGCGAGCGCGCCGTTGAAGAACGTCGTCACATAGCCGAGCGCAATGTCCGTCTCTTTTGCGTTGGACAGCGTCACGCCGGGATAGCGATCGAGAAGATTGATGCGGCTCTCCAGTCCGGCATCGGCAAGGCTGACGTTGCCAAAATAATCCTCCGTCGGACGGCTCACCGACAGGCCCAAAGCGTCGGTATCCCCAAACAGCCCGTGCTTGGCGACCGAAAGGCCGTACGAATGTCCATGCAGCGACGTCGTGCCAATGGCGGGCGAAGAACCCACCTTCAAATCAAGCTGCGTGATGTCGGCGTTGTACGAGAAGGTCGTCACCCAGCCGTTCCCCAACCGCACATGAGCGGCGAGGCCGGCGGCGGACGTGCGCGCGTTGTCCGCGAAGGAAAGTGTCGTTGGGGTGAAATCGCCCAGCAATGTGGAGATGCGGGTGCCGTTCTCCGCTACCAGTCCGAGACTGCCCCACTGGGAGAAATCCCAAGTTACATTGGTGGCGGCAAGGTGCGCATCGGCGAGTTCCACCGCGGCCTTTTCGGCCGGCGGAGAAGAAAATCCGGATGCGAAATCCATGTGGGAGAGAAATCCCTCCTCCGCGACCTGCACATGCAACGATTTGGAAACATCGATGGTCCTAATCTCCTCCGGCAGGAGATTCAGCGGAGCGGCTTGCGGAACGGCGATCTTCGAAGTAACCGGCATCGGCAGCGCGAGATTCTCCGGCGCTGTCGCATCCGCAACAGCTCCGCCAGCGGCCAGACCAAGGGCCGCCACACCGGCTATGAACAGTCCCAAACGCAACTGATCCCCCGAGCTCCCGCTCAGAATCCGGCCCCTCCACATCGCTAAAAGATAATCCTCCTGCCACGTGGCATCAACGCGAACCACCGCCTATTTTGTGGTGTTCTGGCTACATTTGCCGGTTAATTTTCTGACATTACCGGTACCGCAGGCGAAGAAAGGCGAACGATTTCGTGACGGAGCAGCCCCTGAAAGCGGTCATATTGCCGGTGACGCCCTTCCAGCAGAATTGTTCGCTGGTCTGGTGTACCCGGACTCACCGCGCTGCCCTCGTGGATCCAGGCGGCGAAGTCCCCCGCCTGATCGCTGCTGTGGCGGAGCAGGGGCTGCAGCTCGAAAAAATTCTTCTGACCCACGGCCACTTGGACCATGCCGGCGGCGCAAACGCTCTTCGACGGGAAACCGGCGTGCCGATCGAGGGGCCGCACCCGGACGATCAGTTCCTGCTCGACCGGTTGGCAGAAGACTGCGGCCAGTTTGGCTGGGCAGGGGAAGCCTGCGTGTCGGATCGCTATCTGGCGCAGGGAGATGAGGTGCAGGTGGGGGAGGCGACCTTCTGGGTGCGCCATTGTCCTGGGCACACACCGGGGCACGTCGTGTTCTTTCACCCGGACGTGAAGGTGGCGTTTGTCGGCGACGTGCTGTTCCGCGGCTCGATCGGCCGCACCGATTTCCCACGCGGCAATCATCAGCAGCTGCTGTCGGCCATCACCGAGCGCTTGTGGCCATTAGGCGAGGACGTGCGCTTTGTCCCCGGCCATGGTCCGATGTCGACGTTCGGCCATGAACGGAAAACCAATCCCTTTGTCAGCGACGCCGTGCTGGCGGGCGCCTGAAGGAGCCGACGATGGATGTTGTCGAACTGTCGCGCGAGCAGGACGTTGCAATCGTTACGGTCAACTATCCGCCGGTAAATGCACTGTCCGCGAAGGTTCGCGGTGGATTGGCAGACGCGTTCCGCCTGGCGAATGCCGATAGCGAGGTGAAAGCCATCGTCCTGATCTGCGAAGGCAAAACCTTCATCGCCGGCGCGGACATCACCGAATTTGGCAAGCCGCCGGTCGGTATCAGCCTGCGCGACATGGAAGACGTGATCGAGAGCTCGGTGAAGCCGGTGATCGCGGCCATTCACGGCACCGCGCTGGGCGGCGGTCTGGAAGTCGCGCTGTGCGCGCATTATCGCGTGGCGGTGCCCAGTGCGAAGTGCGGATTGCCGGAGGTGAACATCGGATTGCTTCCCGGCGCCGGCGGCACGCAGCGCCTGCCGCGCGTTGTCGGCGTCGAGATGGCGCTCGATATGGTGACCAGCGGCCGCCATGTGCCGGCGAAACAATGCCTCGATGCGGGATTGATTGACGAGCTTGCGCCGGAAGGCGAATTGCGCAGCTCGGCGATTGCGCTGGCGCGCAAGGTGATCGCGGAGAACCGGCCGCTGCGCAAGGTGCGCGACAGCAACGCGAAAGTGGAAGCCGCGCGCGGCCATCCCGAGATTTTCGTACAATTCCGAAAAGAGAACGCGCGAAAGTTCCGCGGCTTCCTCGCGCCGGAATATTGCATCCGTGCCATCGAAGCCGCGGTGAACCTGCCGTTCGAGCAGGGAATGGCGCGCGAGCGCGAGCTGTTCATGGAGCTGTACAACGGTTCGCAGTCGAAGGCGCAGCAATACGTGTTCTTTGCCGAGCGTGAAGTGTGGAAAATTCCAGATGTGCCCACGGACACACCCACCATTCCGGTGAACAAGGTGGGCATTGTCGGCGCCGGCACGATGGGCGGCGGCATTGCCATGAACTTCCTCAACGCCGGCATTCCCGTGACCATCGTCGAAGCCAAGCAGGAGGCGCTGGACCGCGGCGTCTCCACCATTGGCCGCAACTACCAGAGCACCGCGAAGAAAGGCCGGATGACGGCAGCGGATGTCGAGAAGCGCATGGACCTCCTCACCGGCACGCTGGCGCTGGACGATCTCGCCGATTCCGATCTCGTTATCGAAGCCGTGTTCGAGAACATGGATATCAAGGAAGAGGTGTTCCGAAAGCTCGACGCCATCGTGAAGCCGGGCGCCATCCTCGCCACCAACACATCGTATCTCGACACCAACGAGATCGCCGCCGCCACCAGGCGGCCGCAGGATGTCATCGGCCTGCACTTCTTCTCGCCCGCGAACATCATGCGGCTGCTGGAAGTGGTGCGCGCCGACAAGACCTCCAAGCCGGTGATTGCCACCGCCATGCAGCTCGCCAAGAAGATCGGCAAGACGGCGGTGCTGGTCGGCGTCTGCCACGGCTTCGTCGGCAATCGTATGCTGGCGCAGCGGCAGCGCGAGGCGCAGAAGCTGGTGCTGGAAGGCGCCATGCCGTGGGATGTGGACCGTGTGCTCTACGATTTCGGCTTCCCCATGGGCCCGTTTCAGATGGCCGACCTGGCGGGGCTCGACATCGGCTGGTCGAAGGAAACGTCCAAAAGTGCCACCGTGCGCGAGATCCTGTGCGAGATGGACCGGCGCGGCCAGAAAACCGGCGCCGGCTTTTACGATTACGATGAAAACCGCAAACCGCGGCCATCTCCGGTTACGACAAAGATCATCGAGGATCTGCGCGTGAAGAGCGGCGTGAAGGTGCGCGCCATCTCCGATGACGAGATCCTCGAGCGCTGCATCTATCCCATGATCAACGAAGGCGCGAAGATTCTCGAAGAGGGCAAGGCGATCCGTGCTTCCGACATCGATGTCGTCTGGATCAACGGCTATGGCTGGCCGCGCTACCGCGGCGGTCCGATGTGGTACGGCGACCTGATCGGCCTCGACAACGTGCTGGCGAAGATGCGCGCGTGGCAGGCGGAGATGGACGATGTGTTCAAGCCTGCTGCACTGCTGGAAAAGCTGGTTGCCGAAGGCAAGAAAGTCACTGCGCCTAGGTGAGCGACGCGTCCTTCACCTCAAGCAGCCGGAGCATTTCTCTGCCTGCTTTTTCAGCCTACAGATCCAGGACTGGCTGATCGCAATCACCCCCCCGGCGAGCATCGCCGCGTCCGACGCCGGTTCCATCCGGTATTCGCACCTGTATTCCTCTATTTAGAAAAAGCAGGATATTTGCGGCCGATTATTTTGGCTACTGTCCGTTTTACATTGGGGCTGGCAATGATGACTCTGCCTTTTCCATTCCCAGTTGGAGAACTCCGCGGTATGATCGGCCCATCGAACTGCTAAGAGGGGATTTGGCATGCGGTACAGAAGGTCCATCCTTGGAGGAGCCGCTGCCGTCCTTGCGGCCTGTTCTGGCATCCCTGCTGCGCAAGCGGCCGTCTCCATCTCCAACAAACCGACAGAAAACATGAGTTGCGATGCCGGCGTGTGCACGGCCACGGCCCCGAAGGCCGTGCTGAACGTCGGCGATCTGCAAACCATGCTGGCGAGCGGTGACGTGTCGGTGAAAACCGGTGGCGTGGCGCTGAATATTGAGATCATTGCACCGCTCACCTGGGCTAGCTTGAGCCGCCTCGCGCTCGATGCGCAGCAATCAATCTTCGTGAAGAAGCCGATAATTGTCGGCGGGAAAGGCGGCGTCACGCTGGCGTATGACACTGCCATTGGCGATCTCCACTTCGTCGACAAGGGAAGTATCA
>JBJMVL010000098.1:0-9838 GCA_045810735.1 Alphaproteobacteria bacterium | reverse complement strand
GGAAAACCGATCGACTGTCAGGACCGTTCACTCGTGCCCAGAAGAGGACTCGAACCTCCACGCCTCGCGGCGCTAGTACCTGAAACTAGTGCGTCTACCAATTCCGCCATCTGGGCACGAGGCGGGGATAAATAGGTGCGCCCTAAGCCCAAGTCAACGCGATACCGGGTGGCCGGTGAATTCCCAATGCCAGGGCTCGAAAGCGTAGTTCACGAAGCCAAAACGGACCGCATTCTTCACCAGCCACTGATAGGCGGGCGAGCGCGAGATGAAGAGCCGGTTGAGGTCCGCGGATGAGTCCGGGGTGTAGCCGGGCGCGGCCCCGAGATTGACGTCCATCGCCAATGCGGTGCGATGAGCCGAACAGGT
Source organism: Alphaproteobacteria bacterium (assembly GCA_045810735.1). GTDB lineage: Bacteria > Pseudomonadota > Alphaproteobacteria > Micropepsales > Micropepsaceae > Rhizomicrobium. Next base: position 9,469 of record JBJMVL010000098.1, on the reverse strand, counting down.
GGCGCGTACCACGCCCTGGCAATTCTGCTGGGCAGCACACCGCGCGGCGTCGTATTCCGGGCTGCGATAGGCGGAGAAGATGGTGAGCAGCGGGCTTCCCGGCGGCAGCGCGCCGTCTTTGCGCGCAGCGGCAACCATCTCGCGATAGGCGGCGAGTGTGTCCGTCTGCAGCTCGATGTCCTTTCCGCCATAACTTTCCGCGGTCGTTGCATGTCCCAGCTTCTCTTCAGCCGGCGGCTCCGGACATCCATGGCGGCTCTGTTGAACAAAGGGACGCCGTGCCTGCCAGACCTGCTTGAGGCGCTGCAATGTGGCATCGTTCATCATGCCTGAGGCGGAAAGCTTCTGCGCGGATTGCCAAGTCATCAGCGCGCGGGCAAAGCCCGGCGTCGCAGCGGGACAATCAGTGCCGATCTCGTTCGCAATGAGCGGTTCATAAAATGCCCAGCCCGTCTCTTCGCGCCCGAATAGATTGAGCAGAAGCGTGTCGAGCGACGCGGCATTTGCGGCGGCGGCGCCTGCGGGACCGTTGCCGCAGTTGGCAGTCGGCGGGGCCGCTTCGGCCGCCGGTGCACAAAGGCACAGCAGTAGCGGCACCAAGCAACAATGCCACGCATGACGGAACCAGAACGGCGAAAGCGGCTTGTTCATAGCGTCACAAAAGGAGATTGCTCGTGAAACTCCGGGGATTGCCGTTCGGTGCCATTCTGCTGCTGGCAAACATGGGGAGCGCGCCAGCCGCGCAAGGAAAAGCGCCGGCCGCGGACCAGTCCGGGCCGATCGATGCCAGAAAAATCGAAAATGCACAGGCCGGAAACAACGCGGGGGAGCCGTCACGTGAACTCCTCGTCCGCGCGCAAGTTTTGCTCGACCGTGCCAATTTCTCGCCCGGCGAAATCGACGGCCGCAATGGCGACAATCTCAAGCGCGCCCTGGCCACCTACAAGCAGGCGCACGGACTTGCCAATCCGCAGCAGCTGGATGACGCCACGCTGCAGGCGTTGACCGGCAATGACAAGCAGCCAATCCTGCAGCACTACACGACCACTGCGGACGACGAGAAAGGACCATTCGTCGGCACCGTGTCCAAGGACTTCCGCGTGCTCGCGAAGCTCAAGACTGTCGGTTACGCCAATCCGCAGGAGGGGCTTGCCGAGAAATTCCACATGAGCGCCTCGCTTCTGCGCGAACTCAACCCGAATGCCGACTTCAGCAGAGCCGGCACATCGCTCAACGTTGCAAAGACCGGCGCTGGCAAGCTTCCACAGGCGGCACGCGTCGAGGTGGACAAGTCCGCCAACCAGCTGCGCGTTTATGATGGCGCGGGCAAGGTGATTGCCGCGTATCCCGCGACGGTCGGCAGCACCGATCGGCCGGCTCCGAGCGGCAAAGCGACAGTGGTGTCGGTCGCACCGGATCCCACCTACACCTACGATCCCAAGCGCGTGACATTCGGACCCAAATCGGCCGGTGTGTTGAAGATCGCGGCGGGGCCGAACAATCCGGTTGGTTCCACCTGGATCGCGCTCAGTATCGAAACCTACGGCATCCACGGCGCACCGGAACCGGAACTTGTCGGCAAGACGGCCTCGCATGGCTGCGTGCGCCTCACCAACTGGGATGCGGACGCGCTCGGCAAGGCGGTGAAGAAAGGAACGCCGGTGGAATTCCTGGGCGAGGAGAAGCCGAAGCCGACCTGAGCATCCTGTTATTGCGCCTGCGCGGCAAAGTCGCGGAAGTGCGTCTTTCCGGCGAGCGCGCGCTTGTACTCCTCCTTGCTCAGGATGTTCTCTTCTAAGGTCATGTCGGTGCGGCAGTAGTTCTGGAAGAACTCCGCGATGCGTTCGGATGACGGCAGCACAGCATCGCGGATGTAATTGATGTCGATATTGATGCAGATCGCGCCGACCACGCCGTAATCCTTTCGCACGATGGGGACCGTGGTGCACTTGAATCGCCGCGCGCCGATGTTGAGTTCGTAGTTCAGCTTGTCCTGCTTCAAATTTACCCGCCGTATGAGGTCGACAAGCAGAGTGGTCGTTCCCATGCCCACCACCCGGCCGGTCACCTCGCCGCCTTCGATGGTGGTGATCGAATGCGTTGGATTGGACAAATCGTGGATCAACACCTCGATGCCCATGTTTGGGAAGGTGCGGCCGATTAGCCGTGCAATGTTATGGTAGTTCTCCAAATACTCCTGCGCGCCGTCCGCCACGCCGGCGCCCTGATACTTGGCAACCAGCCGGTCGTAGGCCTTGCCCTCCGCCTCGCTGAGGTGCTGCCGCACGTTGTTCTGCTCGCCGATGAAGATGAGCTGGCGCGCCGCACGCTGATCGGTATTGCGCAGGAAGTAGTGCACGGCCAGCCGGAAATCCTTGAGGCTGAACTCCGCGAAGCGCTCCGGCGTGGCGACATAGGGATAGAAATCGTATTCGGTCAGCGCCCTGCCCTGCTGGCGCTTGCGCTCGCGATAGCGGCCGATCAGGAAACCGCCGGCCAGCAGCACCAGCGACGCCAGTACATTGGTGAAAACCGAACCGATCCAGTCGGCCGCGAACACCATCGCGATGCCTCCCCTGCTTTACGATTCGGAGTGTAGGCCGTCCCGCCCAAATTGCACCGCCTGCCCCAGCTGGCGCATACTGCGCTCCAGCGAAGGAGGTGGGCATGCTGGTGGCGACAACGGAGCGCGTGGCGGGGCAGCGGGTGAAGCAGACGTTGGGCCAAGTGTTCGGCGTGGTGGTGCGTTCGCGCGGGCTGGGCGGCAACATCCTCGCGAGCCTGCGCTCCATCGCCGGCGGGGAGATCCACGAATACACCCAGCTCTTGGAAGAGACTCGCCGGCAGGCGGTGGACCGGCTGGTGCGCAACGCGACCGCGATGGGAGCGAACGCCGTCATCATGATGCGTTTCGACTCCTCGGAGATCGGCCAGTACATGAGCGAGATCGTGGCTTACGGCACCGCCGCAATCCTGGAGCCCGACAATGCTGCGTAACTCGGTCATCGCCGTCGGCGTGGCCGCCATGGTGTGCGGCCTCGTCGCGCTGGTCGTAGGCATACCGCCGGGCTTCGTGTTCGCGTTCTGGGGTGCCATGCTCGTGCTTTCGATCGTCTACGAGCAGTTCCGCTACAAGCCGGTGGAAACCGGCGCGCCCGGGCCGGGCTGGACCAAAACCACCGAGCGTTTCATCGACGACGAGACCGGCGAGCCGGTGACCGTGTGGCTGCAGGCGAACACCGGTGAGCGCCGCTATGTCCGCGGCTAAAGCACCCCCATTCCCGAAGCTGTGATCGGGCATGCGCGACGAAATGCTTGCTTCGCGCCGCGATTGCCTTACCTGACCTCCTGCAATCCACGAGGGGCTTTCCCGATGTCTTTGTTGCGTAGCGTTTTTCTGGGATGTGTGGCCGCGAGCGCGGTCATGTCCGCGCAGGCCGCCGTGCTGATACCCATTCCGGCGGGGCCGAATTCCTCGTCGACCACCGCGTTCGGCATCAACGACAGCAACGTGATTTCCGGCAGCTATGTCGGCGCCAATGACGGCATCGAGCATGCCTTCTTCGGCACGCTGGATGGCAATTACACCAGCTTCGACGCCGGCGACGGCGGAACGCAGGCGCGCGCCATCAACAACGGTGGAATCATCGTCGGCTTCTCGAATTCGCAGAACGGCAATACCGCCGATCAGCCGATCTACGAGCGGATGCCGAGCGGCAAGCATCTCACTGACACCGCCAACGGCCAGCAGATCTTCGGGCGCGCGCAGGGCATCGACAACGCCAGGAACCGCTTCGCCGGCACCCGCTGGGATTTTGGCAACCATCAGGCGGTCGCCTTCAAGGGCGAGCATGGCCAGTGGCGGAAGGACGTGCGCATTCCAGAGGTGCATCAGGCGAGCGAAGCCAACGGCATCAACAGCGACGGCACGGTGGTGGGCGACTACTTCCGCCCGCCGACGCACGGTTTCATCGGCAGCGGCAACAAGATGCAAATCGTGGATTATCCTTCCGAGCAGAACGCCGGCACTGTGCTGGAAGGCATCAACGACAGCGGGCAGACGGTGGGCCAGTGGGTGGATTCCGCTGGCAACACACACAGCTTCCTGCTCGACGTCGCGACCAACACCTTCACGGACATCAATGTGACGGGCGCCACCAATGTGTATGCCTGGAACGTCAACAATTCCGGTGCGGTGGCGGTGTCCAGCGACGCGGGCTCCTTTGTGTGGTGCAAGAAGGCGCGGCAATGCCCCGCCGGCGGCGCTGCGATCGCGGCCCCGGAGCATTCCGGCAAGCCCGCGCGGTAAACGGAACTTCATCGTCTTGCGCACGGCCGCTCCAAATCGGGGCGGCCATTTGCGTTCCTGCACAACATCTTGATCGTCGTTTTTCGAAAAAACCGCGAACACCCCCTCCCCCTCGAACCCGATCTCCAGAGTTCCCATTCGAACCTGCGGAAATTGGGGTGGGGGTCCCCTCCACCGAGGAGGTGCACCGGAATTGTTCGTTTCGTTTGTCGAAAAACAGGAGGGGGTCCCTTTCCCCGAATTCGCCACAGCACAACATGTTGTGGCTTTTGAGTGAGAGGCGCATTTGAAGTCAGCGTGTTCGCGCATCGCGCGTCCGGTTGCCTGGCCCCCCTGTCGTCATGGCCGCCCACCGAGGCGGCCATCCATCCGGCGCGTATAGCGGAACACGCGAGAGCGTGTTCGCAAAATGACGCGCCGGAATGACTCCATCGCGCGCGGACGCTCGCGCGATGGATGGCCGGGTCAAGCCAGGCCATGACGGATTGGAAGGCGCTGACAATACATTCATGCGCTGAAGTGTAAGGCCGGATTTGCAGTGGCGTACGGATTTATTTTCGCCATTGATTCCGTTTGCATTTTTCTGCTTGGACTGGCGAATGAACAGCGCGAAGCAACTTTATCTCGCTAATCACAAACGGCCTTTCAGTTCGGACGTGGCAAAGGCGGTAGACCGAACGCTGCAATCGGTAGCATTCTAAGCGCCGGTCCCACCTGATGCGTCGGCACCCTGTTCCTATCTGGCATCGTATTCTACCCAAAAGCTTGTGGGGGGCCGTCTGGCGCGGCGCCCTCCTGATCCTAGCCATCCTAGCGCTGGATGCGTTCTGGCTGGAGCCGTCCAGCATTCGCGTGGTGCAGCACCAGATCGCCTTCGGGAGGCACGGCGTCTCGCCATTGCGCGGACTGCGTATCGCCGTGATCACCGATTTGCACGCCGGCGCTCCATACATCGACGAACGCAAGATCGAGACGATTGTCCACCTCGCGCTCGGCCTAAGGCCGGACCTTGTGCTTCTCGCCGGCGACTATGTCACGCAAGGCGTAATCGGCCGGACAGATATTCCGGTGGAAAAGACAGCTTCATTACTCAAGCCGTTGCGCGCACGCCTCGGCGTGTTTGCGGTTCTGGGCAATCACGATCATTGGGCGGACGCGAACCGCATCAGCCTCGCCTTCCGAAAGGTTGGAATCCAAGTCCTGATGAATGAGTCGGTGCAGCTGAAGGCGACGGGACCTCCGCTTTATCTTGTGGGAATAGGCGATCATGTGACCGCCCATGACAATGTGCCACTCGCATTCCGAGGCATGCCGAAAAGTGTCGTGGCGCTCTGCTTCACGCATTCGCCCGATGTATTCCCTGACCTGCCGCCTGCGTGTGGCTTGACGGTTGCCGGGCACACCCATGGCGGGCAAGTCAATCTCCCCATTGTCGGCCGACTGATCGTGCCATCGCGGTTCGGACAGCGGTACGCTGCGGGACTGATCGCGGAGAATGGTAGGCTTCTTTTTGTCAGCACCGGGATAGGGACAAGCATCCTGCCGGTGCGATTCCGAGTCCCGCCCGAGATTTCATTGCTGGAAATTCGCTGACGCCGGTAAATTGGAGAAATCGGGGACATAATACGTATGCCCCTGCTTCACACCAGGCAAGACAGGTATGCTGCCGCCGAATTGCGGTCGCTGAATTGCGTCGTAACATTCGGACCGCTCGATTTAGAGGAGACGCGGGCCATGGATCGATTCACGGGTGGTTGCCTGTGCGGCAACGTCCGGTTTGTGGCGCAGGGTACGCCATACCGGGTCGGCCTTTGTCACTGTCTCGATTGCCGCAAGCATCATGGCGCCCTGTTTCACGCATCCGCAATATTCCCCACCGATGCGGTGACGATCGAGGGCGAAACACGCGACTACGCCGGGCGGTTTTTCTGTCGCCGCTGCGGCTCATCCATTTTCGGGCGCAGTGCAGACGAAATCGAAGTGAACTTGGGATCCCTGGATGCCCCCGACCAGCTGATGCCAACCTACGAAAGCTGGATCATCCGTCGCGAATCCTGGTTGCCGCCGTTTCCGCTCACCAGACGATACGAGCGCGACCGCGATACCACGAGCCGCTTTGAGAAGTAGGCCGCACGAACGGTGCGAAGGCACCGTCACGTCGCTTCCCCGCTCCATCACGCACCTCTTCCGGCGCTTGCGTGTTGCGACCCGTGACGTTTATCAGCTTGCACATGGCCGCCTACACGCGGGCCACGTGAACGATCGGGAGCGATGAAACAGAAGCCAGCCTATATGCATCTCGCCTACCTGGTGGCGATCTCCATCAAGGGAATCGATGGCCTGATCGAAACCGTGGCCGGTCTGATCGTGGCGTTTCTCAACTCACGGGAGGTTTACCACTTCGCGGTGTGGGCCACGGCGCCGGAACTCGCCAAGCACCCCGGTAGCCATGCGGTGCACGCGATCCGCCACGGCGCCTACAATTTTGCGTACAGCTCGCACAAATTCGCCATCATCTATCTCTTGGCGCACGGCCTCCTGAAGGTCGGGCTGGTCGTCAACCTGTTCATCGAGCACATGTGGATTTTTCCGGTGTCGGCCGTGGTGCTGCTCGGCTTCATCGGCTTCATGGGCCTGAAGCTGACAATGCACTGGTCACCGTGGCTGTTCGCTTTTGCGGTGTTCGACACCGTGACTCTGGCGCTGGTGCTGAACGAGTGGCGCGTGCGGCGCACTCAGGGCGGGATGACGCCGTAGCCACGCGCCATTGCGGCGGCGAACAGCGGAATAAAGGCGAACACCGCCGCTTCGATCCACAGGATGCGGCGGACGCTCGCCACCTCTTGCCCTGACGGCGCGAAGTCCGGATCGGCCTGCATGGCGCGGCGCCAGCGAATGAACTTCACGGTCGGCATGATCGACAGCAGCCCGACAACGGCAAACGCTGCCATCTTCGCCCAGAAGAACAGATTGGTGCTGTAATACGCCCAGCCCTTGGCGGCGAACACGGCGCGCGAGAACCCGACGACGATAATCGCGCCAGCGAGAATGCCGTACCAAATGTCCACGCGGGCCAGCCGCCGCGCATCTTTCCCTGTCATGCCTTCGCCGATGGCGCCGATCTCGAAGGCAAGAATGCCGGCCAGCGCAAACACCAGCAGGTGATGGGCCATGGCAAAGTGCAGATCGCGTGCGGCGAAGTCGCTCACGGCATGAATGTTTGTCTCCTGCCCGCCCGATCTGCAAGTGCAAGGCGCCGGGCGCACAATCCGCTGACGATGCAGGCTTCGCTATAGTCCGGTCATCGAATCGGATGGCTGCGAGGTTTTTCGCCTGGCCCAAAGACGTAACGGCGCTTCCCGCTGGTTCAGGCGTGTGGTCATCGCCATCGTCACGCTGTTCGTGCTCCTGCCGGTTATTCTTCTGGCGCTGTTCCGTGTCCTGCCGGTGCCGTTCACGCCGCAGATGCTCATCGGGCTCTTCTCGGGGGACGCGGTCCGCTACCAGTGGCGTGAGATGTCGGACATCTCGCCCTATCTCGCGAAGGCGGTTATCGGCGGCGAGGACCAGAGATTCTGCCGCCATCATGGTTTCGACTTGCACTCGATCGACCAGGCGATCCGGTCGCACGAGCGGCATCCGAAGAAGCAGTTGCGCGGCGCCAGCACCTTGTCGCAGCAGACGGCACGGAGCCTGTTTCTGGTGCCGTGGCGCAGCTGGGTGCGCAAAGGCGTCGAGGCCTATCTGACGGTGCTGATGGAAGGACTGTGGCCGAAGCGACGCATCCTCGCCGCCTATCTCAATCTGGTCGATTGGGGGAACGGCTACTTCGGCGCCGAAGCCGCATCGCAGGGCTACTATCACAAATCGGCGTCCGCCCTGACGGTGCGACAGGCGGCGCGGCTGGCGGCCATCCTGCCCAATCCGGACGGCTGGCACGCCGTGCATCCCGGGCCCTATGTGACGTGGCGCACCGGCCAGCTTGTGGGGCGCATCCGCATCGTCAATCGCGACCGGCTGGACGCCTGCGTCCGCTGATTAAAACGGTTCCCACCCTCCCCCTGAGGGAGGGTTGATTTTGCTACTCCAATTCATTCCAACCTGTTCATGCGCCGCCTCGTTCACCTGCTGCTTTCGCCGCCCTCGCGCTTCGCCCGGCTTCTGGTTGCGGAGAAGCGGCTTACCTTTGATCCCGTGACGCCGGAGGATATGGCCGCGCAGCTGCCCGTGTTCATCGACATGGACGGCACCCGCGCCGTCGGCCTCTGGGCGATCGTCGACCACATGGAGGGCGGTTATCCCGAGCATCCGCTGACACCGGAGGATTCGATTGCACGGGCAGAGTCGCTGCGGCTGATCGACTGGGCCATGGGCGCGCTGCACGAGAACGTCACGCGGCGCATTGTGTACGAAAAGGCATCGCAGCGCTTTACCGGCGCGCCCGCCAAGCGCGCCCCGGACATGGAAGCAATCCGCGGCGGCCGCGACGCGCTGAAAGCGGCGCTCAGGGACATCGGCAGCAGTGCCGAGCAGCACGGCTATCTCGCGTCCCGGGAATGCACCTTGGGCGATCTGGCGGTGGCGGCGCACATCTCGGCGCTGGATTATTTTGGCGAGATTCCGTGGGGCGAACATCAGGGCGCGGCGGAATGGTACATGCGGATGAAGTCGCGGCCCTCGTTCCGCTCGCTGCTCGCCGATCGCGTGCCCGGCCAGCCGCCGGTATCTCACTATGCCGAGCTCGATGCCTGACCTGCGCGAGGCCTTGCGCGCGGCAGGGTTGCGCGAAGGCTTCGATGTTGTGCGTTTCGCGAAAGCGGAGCCGCCGCAGAGTGCGGGAGCCGATCTCCGGCAGTTCCTGAGCGAAGAACGCCACGGCACCATGGACTGGATGGCGCGCAACGCCGAACTCCGCACAGATCCGCGCACGCTATGGCCGGAGGCGAAAAGCATCGTGGTGCTCGGAATGAACTACGGCCCGAAGCGCGATCCTCGCGACGGCTTGGCTCAACGGTCCCACGGCACGATTTCCTGTTACGCGCAGGGTGACGACTATCACGAGGTGGTGAAAGGCAAGCTGAAGCGGCTCGCCTCAGGCATCGCGCAACAGCATGGCGCGCAAGTTAAGTTTTTGGTAGATAGTGGTGTTGTGATTGATTT
>JBJMVL010000097.1:0-4687 GCA_045810735.1 Alphaproteobacteria bacterium | reverse complement strand
GCGCACCCACCCCGAACCATCCGACGAAGGCCCCTATCATCGACAATGCGAAGAGGCCGATCACCACCGGCGCATAGGCACCGAGCCCGACATGGGTGAGCCCGATGCGCAGTGCGTCCGGAAAGCCGGCGAGCCGCGTCAGCTCATGCTGCGGCAGGATGATGAGAAAGGCGGACGTGCCTGCGACGTAAATAAAGAGCGATCCGATAGCCAGAATCGCAAGCACCCGCACGACGGTGCGCATTCCGCCCTCAATCTCGTTGCGCAGGAACGCAACCGCTTCCGCACCGGAATAAGCAAAGAATATCGTTCCCCATAGAATGGCCGTATCAAATGTCATCGGCGGCAGGTAGGAGGCGTGCGAAAACTCCGTTGCGCTCTGGCCTCGCGCGCCGATCACCACAGCTACCGCAACGATGATTCCGACGACGATCCATCCCCCGGCCATGCCAAAATTTGGCAGCCATTTGCCATATTTAAGGCCGGCGATCTGAACACCTGTGACAAGAGCGGAGATCGCCATGGAAATCGCGAGATAGAGAACCGTATTCTTCGGATCACCGCCCAATGCCGCGAGAATAAGCCCGCTGAGGAAATAAAGAATGCTTGCGAAATACGGCATCAGCGCGATCCAGTAGAACCAGCCGCAGAGAAAGCCGGCGAACGGCCCGACCGTGTCGCGCACCCAGAGGTAGATTCCGCCCTCGCCATCGAAGCGGGCGGTCAATTCCGCTGTCGCGATTGCGAGCGGAATGAAGAATGTGACAAGTGCCAAGATCCATAACGGCAGTGACGACGGACCAACTGCCGCAGCCACAGCGATCCAGCGGATGCCGGTGCCGACGGCGAGCGTATAGAGCGCCGTGTCGAGAAACTTCAGTTTCTGTTTCATGGAATTGCCCGCGCCCCGCGCGAACCTCTATCGCATCAGTCGTGCAAAGGCGAGCAGCCAGAGCGCCAGCATCACCGCGTTGATCACCATATCCATTTGCGCGCGCGACAAATTCCAGCCGGTCCGCTCATTCATCAGCGTGCGAAGCCAAGCACCCTCTTCACGGTTTGCCGGATTGCGCCAGCGGCCGCTGCGAATCAGCGATTCGATGTTGTTGAGCACGCAGGCGCCCTTGTTGAGCTTCCATTGCAGGAACAGGGCCGGGATGAAGATGAGGTAGACGATGAGCCATGTGTGGTCCGGCGCAAGCCATCCGGTCAGCGCATAAAGCAGCGGCAAAAAATGCACGATGAAGCAGGCGCGCCCAACCGCGTCGCGGCTTTGCGGCCGCAGTGGAACGGCGGAATCCAGTTCGCCCGGCCGGGAATCCTCAAGCGCCATGCCGTCCACCAATTGCAAGCGGCTTGCAGATTATGCCGGATTGCGGGACGCCCAATAGTGGCGTTGCGAGCCGTTCCGCAAACGCCCATAGTCTCGCGCATCTCATCGCGGCCCGTCGCGAAGAATCGGGCGAACAGGAGGAACATTCATGAGTTCGGAGCAGATCAGGCCGATCATCGAGCGCCTGGGTAGCCTGGTGGGCCCCAGTTCCGGCCTCGGCGGCACCTTGAAATTCGATTTCGGCGAGCCCGGCAGCGTGCTGATCGACGGCAAGGCCAGTCCGAACACCGTCACCGAGGGGGAAGGGAAGGCCGCCGATTGCACCATCAGTGTCAGCTTGGACAATTTTCAGAAAATGTCTTCCGGAGAGCTCGATCCGACGAGCGCCTTCATGCAGGGCAAGCTGCGGGTGGCTGGCGATATGGGCCTTGCCATGAAGCTCGGGCCGATGCTGCAAAGAGCGCGCGCCTAATTCTTTCAGCCGGATCGCGAATTCTGAAAGTCGCCACAATCCGGGCAAGCTTCCGTCCAAAGAATCGGGATATCATTGCGCGGTGAAGGAGCTTTGCCGCGGTCATGGATATCCGCGCGAGTGTTGAGGCAACGCCCGGTCGGCCTTTGGTCGTAAGGGCGGAAGACCTGCAGCCGCGCTTTGTTTATGGGCGCGACGGCAAGGCATTGCGTATCGTGACGATCGCTGCGCCGCCGGAGCTTACGCCGCGGGGCATCTGCGTTCTCCTCCATGGCCAGACGGAGTTCATCGAGAAATATCTCGAGGTAATCGGTGAACTGCTGGGCCGCGGCTACACCGTTGCGACGATGGATTGGCGCGGGCAAGGCGGCTCCTCCCGCGCGCTTGACAATCCATTGAAGGCGCACATCGAGGATTTCACCCAGTACGATTCCGACCTTCAGGTCTTCCTCGATAAAGTGGTGCACAATCTGAGCGATAGGCCCCCGATCGCTTTGGCCCATTCGATGGGCGGCCATATTTTGCTCCGCGCGATGCACGACCAACCCAAACGATTTTCTGCCGCCGTGCTTGTCGCGCCGATGCTGTGCGCTGACACGCGCGGATACTCACCGCGCCTCGCGCGCTTCATGTGCCGCGCGCAATGCTTCGCCGGGAGGCAGGGACAGTGGGTGCTCGGGATGAATGAGCGCGATCCGCTCCGCATGACATTTGCCGACCAGCTGGTCACGTCCGATTCACAGCGGTTTGCACGTGCGCAAGAGATATTGCGCGAACATCCAAACCTGCGCCTCGCCGGCCCTACCTGGGGCTGGCTCGAAGCCGCCTACCGCTCGATGGAAGCGGCCATGGCGCCCGGCTATCCCGAATCGATCACCACGCCTGCGCTGGTGTTCGGCGCCGGCCGCGATCGCATCGTAGATACAGAAGCGACGCGCGAGTTCGTGGCGCGGTTGCCGAACGGCCGCTATGTCGAGATCGGCGACGCCGAGCATGAAATTCTGATGGAGAACGATTCGATCCGCCATCGTTTCTGGGAGGCGTTCGACAGCTTCACTGCGAATTACATCTGAAGCGGCATTCTCGTCCGGCGCTCCCGCTACGCGCCCTGCCGGCGAAAGGTATGCGCCGGGTAGACTCCCAACACAGTCACCACAGCAGAGAAGAACTTCAGTTCCTCCAGCGCCAGTCGCACGTGCCGTTCCGAGGGGTGCCCTTCGACATCTGCATAGAACTGCGTGGCATTGAAGCTACCGCCCAACTGATAGCTTTCAAGCTTCGTCATGTTCACGCCATTGGTGGCAAAGCCGCCCAATGCCTTGTAGAGCGCGGCAGGCACGTTGCGGACGCGGAAGATGAAGGTGGTAACGACTGGCCCGGCGTCCGGCGGCGCGTCATCGGGCTCGGCTGCCATAATCAGAAACCGGGTCATGTTGTGCGGCTCGTCCTCGACATCGGCGCGCAGCACGTCGAGCCCGTAGATTTCGCCTGCCAGCGAAGACGCAATCGCAGCCGCGCTCGTGTCTTTCAATTCCGCGACATGTCGCGCCGAGCCGGCGGTGTCGTGCCACACCTGCGCATGCAGATTCATATCGCGAATGATCCTGCGGCATTGGCCAAGCGCCGGTCCCTGGCTGAACACTATTTTAAGGCCGGCAAGCGTCGCACCGCTAATTCCCAGTAGTTGGTGGCGGACGCGCTGAAAGTGTTCCCCGACAATGTAGAGGCCTGCTTCCGGCAGAAGGTGATGAATGTCGGCAATTCGGCCATGAAGAGAATTTTCGACCGGGATAATGCAGAGATCGGATTTCCGCTCGCGCACGGCGGCGATGGCATCCTCGAAAGTCGGACAGGGAATCGCCATCGCGTGCGGCAGCGCTTCGCGTGCTGCGAGATTGGCATAAGCGCCCGGCTCGCCTTGAAATGCGACACGCGTGCCGCCGGCGGTCGGTGGGGCTGTCATTACAAAAGTTCTCGGTGAAACAGCGCGCGGGCTCGCGCGAGATCTTCCGGCGTATCGACACTGAGCGGCACATTTGCAACGCGTGCCACGGCGATGCTCATGCCCGCTTCAATCGCCCGCAACTGCTCGAGTTTTTCGCGCTTCTCCAGCGCGGATGGCTCCAGTTTGACAAAATTGGACAGTGCCTGCCGGGTGAACGCGTAGATTCCAATATGGTGAAACAGCGGCCCGTCGCCCGCCGGGGCGCGTGCGCGCGTAAAGTAGAGCGCGCGACCATGTTGACCGGTGACATCCCAGGACACGATCGCTTTCACCACGCTGGGATTGTCGAAATCTGCCGGAGCTTTGATCTCTGCAACCAGCGTGGCGATATCGGCGCCGCTCACCGCGAGGGCGTCCGCAACCGCTCTGATATGACCGGGATCAAGATCCGGCAGATCACCCTGCAGATTGACCACGACATCGTGCGTTGAAAGAGGATCGAAAGACAGCAGCGCGGCAAAAATGCGATCCGAACCGGACGGCAGATTGGGATCGGTCATGACAGCGCGCCCGCCGAGATGCTCGATGGCGGATGCGATTTCCCGTTCGGCGGCAGCCACGAATACAGGCCCAATATCGGCGCGCACCGCGCGCTGCCACACCCGTGCAATCATCGATTCGCCCGCGATCATCGCAAGCGGCTTGCCAGGCAACCTCGTGGACGCCATGCGCGCGGGAATGACGATGACCGGATTCATGCAAAGACCCCAGAAATTATGCGACGCTTCGCCGCAATGACGCATGGGAGCCGGCTAGTAATGTCCCCCCGCCTTTCGGGGAGGCCCGCGGATTCTCACCCGCTTTCACCCATTACGCCGTCGCGAACAGCGGAGCCTGACCTTATGGATTCCTTCGAGTGGAACAAGATCGCAGGTGC
>JBJMVL010000096.1:0-53620 GCA_045810735.1 Alphaproteobacteria bacterium | reverse complement strand
GTGCGATGAGCGACATCGAACAGGCCACCCGCATGGTGCGCGCCATGGTGACGCGTTTCGGCATGTCGGATGAGCTGGGACCGATTGCCTATGCCGAGAATCAGGAGGAAGTCTTCCTGGGCCACAGCGTGTCGCGCCAGCAGAACGTGTCGGAGCAGACGGCGCAGAAAATCGACTCCGAGATCCGGCGCATCGTGGACGACACCTATAAGAAGGCAAAAGAGATCCTCACGACGCGTCTGAATGATCTGCACACGCTGGCGCGCGGTCTGCTGGAATACGAGACGCTGACCGGCGACGAGATTGTTGCGCTGCTCAAAGGTATCCCACCGGTGCGCACGCCCTACGAGGAGCCGGAAACGCCGAGGACTCCGCCGCAGTCGACCGTCCCGACGGTTGGTCGCCCGCGCGGTCCAGCCATTCCGGTCAACCCGGAGCCGCAACCGGGACACTGACCCGATCTGCTCTATAAAGGGAGGCTTTGGCCTCCCTTTTTCGTTTGTGCGCCCGTGAAGATTTTCGGCATCGTCAATATTACGGAGGATTCGTTCTCCGACGGCGGACGCTATCTCTCGCCCGAAGCAGCCATTGCGCATGCCCGCAAGCTCTCCGGTGACGGCGCGGACGTGATCGATCTCGGTGCGGCCTCGTCGAATCCGGATTCCAGGCCAGTAGAGCCGAAGGAGGAAATCGCGCGGCTTGCGCCGGTGACTGAGGCACTGAAGCGCGACGGCATCGCCATTTCGATCGATACTTTCGCGCCCGAAGTGCAGGCTTGGGCGCTGGCACAAGGCGCTGACTACCTGAACGACATTCAGGGATTCCCCGATGCAGAAATCTATCCAGCACTCTCTGAATCGCCTGCGAAGTTGATCGTGATGCATTCGGTGCAGGGCCGCGGGCCCGCCACCCGCATTCGGGTGCCGCCGGAAACCTTGATGGACCGCATTCTCAAATTCTTCGACAACCGCATCGCCGGGCTGACCCAGGCGGGTGTGGACCGCAGCCGGCTTATTCTCGACCCTGGCATGGGCCTGTTCCTCGGGACTGACAGGGATGCCTCGTTCACGGTCCTGCGGGGTATTCCTGACCTGAAGCGTGCATTTGGCCTGCCGGTTTTCATCTCCGTCTCCCGCAAGTCCTTCCTGCGCCGCCTGACAGGCTGCTCGCCCGATCAGTCGGGGCCGGCGAGCCTGGCCGCAGAGCTCTTTGCAGTGTTTCAGGGCGCGGACTACATCCGGACCCACGAAGCCGGGCCGCTGAAGGATGGGCTGACGATCTGGCGCGAGTTGACCCGTGAAACAGTCGGTAACCCGCGGTGAACCAGAGCGCCTCGCGGCGGTGTTCTGCGTTCTGGTAGGGTCATTGAGCCTCCGTTAAGGCGGTTCAGCGAGGTTAAGGCCATGACACGCAAGCTTTTCGGCACGGACGGGATTCGCGGCCTCGCCAACTCGCATCCCATGACTCCGGAGATCGCCCTGAAAGTTGGCATGGCGGCCGGCCGCCTGTTCACGCGTGGCGAGCACCGCCATCGCGTGGTGATCGGCAAGGACACGCGCCTTTCCGGCTACATGATTGAATCGGCGCTGGTGTCCGGCTTCACCTCCGTGGGCATGGACGTGTTCCAGTTCGGCCCGCTTCCCACGCCGGCCGTCGCCATGCTCACGCGCTCGCTGCGCGCGGATTTGGGCGTCATGATTTCCGCCTCGCACAATCCCTTCCATGACAACGGCATCAAGCTGTTCGGTCCGGACGGCAACAAATTGTCCGACCAAACAGAAGCGCAGATCGAGGCGCTGATGGCGAATGGTCTGGAAACAGGATTGGCGCCGGCGAAAGAACTCGGCCGCGCCAAACGCATCGACGACTCGCAGGCCCGCTACATCGAATTCGTGAAAGGTACTTTCCCGAAACACTTACGTCTGGATGGCATGCGCGTGGTGATCGATTGCGCCAACGGCGCCGCCTACAAAGTGGCGCCAGCGGTGCTGTGGGAACTCGGCGCGGAAGTATTCTCGCTCGGCGACTTGCCGGACGGCTACAACATCAACCAGGAATGCGGCTCGACGGCGCCGCAGGCGATGAGCGCCAAGGTGCGCGAAATGCGTGCCGATTTCGGGATCGCGCTCGACGGCGATGCAGACCGCGTGGTGATGGCAGACGAGCGTGGCCGCATTATCGACGGCGATCAGATTTTGGCGCTGATTGCGCGCTCCTGGTCACGCACCGGCGGTCTGAAGGGGAAGGGCGTGGTGGGCACGGTTATGTCCAACATGGGGCTGGAACGCTTCATGTCGGGCATGGGCCTGAGCCTGGCGCGCTCAGCGGTTGGCGACCGTTACGTCATCGAGAAAATGCGGGAGGGCGGATTCAATGTCGGCGGAGAGCAATCCGGCCACATCATCCTCAGCGATTTCTCGACAACGGGAGACGGTTTGATCGCGGCGTTGCAGGTATTGGCGGTGCTGGCCGGCGAAAGAAAACCTGCCAGCGAAGCCACCAAGCTCTACGAGCCGCTGCCGCAAATTCTTGAAAACATCCGCTTCCGCAACGGCTCGCCGCTGGAAAATGAGCGGGTGAAGTCGCAGATCGATGCCGGCGAAGCGCGGCTGAACGGCAAGGGGCGGCTGATCGTACGAAAATCCGGCACCGAGCCCGTGATCCGCATCATGGCGGAAGGCGAGGATGCACATGAGTTGCGCCAGATTGTGCGCGAGATCGCGTCGGTGGTCCGGGAAGCCGCTGCTTGAGCGCAGCATCAACGCGCCTTCTCATCATTGCGGGATCGGATTCGGGCGGCGGCGCCGGCTTACAAGCTGACATCAAAACCGCGAGCGCCTTCGGCGTTTATGCGATGACGGCGATCACTGCTGTCACCGTGCAAGACACGCAGCGCGTTCATTCGGTGCAGTTGATTTCGCCCAAGATCGTGCGCGACCAGATTCGCGTCTGCCTTTCCGACATCGGCGCGGATGCCATCAAGATCGGCATGTTGGGTTCGGCGGAAATCGTTGACGCTGTTGCCGCTGCGCTGAAGCGATACGCGCGCGGCATCCCGATTGTCCTCGACCCGGTGATGGTTTCCACGGGGGGCAAGCGCCTGCTCGCGCGCGATGCGATTGAGACATTCAAGGCAAACCTGCTGCCGCTTGCGACGCTCGCCACTCCCAATCTGCCGGAAGCACGCGCGCTCACCGGGATGCGCGGAACCGAGCGAAAGCCGGTTGAAGCTGCAGGACGCAAATTGATTCAGATGGGGTCCCGCGGGGCGCTGATTAAAGGCGGGCACGCCACGAAAGAAACCGTGGATGATGTTCTCGTCTGGCAGGGTGGCGTCGAAATCTATGCCTTCCCGCGTATTCGCACCCGCCTTACGCATGGCACGGGGTGCGTGCTGTCTACTGCGATTGCTTGCGGGCTCGCGCAAGGATTGTCTTTGCCGCTTGCTGTGGGTCGCGCGCGCGAGTTCGTGCAAGCCGCCATCGAGACTGCGCCCGGTCTTGGCCGCGGCCACAGTCCTCTGAACTTGCTTGGAAAAAGGTAATTACGCTGTCAGACGACGGCGACTGTTCGGGGTGAGGTTCAGCGGTCTACAAAGGGGTCGCGGACCAGGATGGTGTCTTCACGCTCCGGGCTGGTGGAGAGAAGGGCCACCGGGGCGCCGATCAGCTCCTCGACCCGCCGCACATACTTCACCGCCTGTGCCGGCAGATCGGCCCACGAGCGCGCGCCGCGCGTGGATTCGCTCCAGCCCCCGATCGTCTCGTAGACCGGTTCGCAACGCGCCTGCGCATTGGCGTCTGCCGAAAGATGATCGATCTCGCGTCCGTCGAGCCGATAGGCGACGCAGAGCTTGATCTCCTCGAACCCGTCCAGCACGTCGAGCTTGGTGAGTGCGATTCCGTCGATTCCGCCGGTCGTTACCGTTTGCCGCACCAGCACCGCGTCGAACCAGCCGCAGCGGCGCTTGCGGCCTGTCACGGTGCCGAATTCGGCGCCGCGGGTTCCGATCTCGTCACCGACGGCGTCGGTCAGTTCCGTGGGGAACGGCCCTTCGCCGACGCGTGTGGTGTACGCCTTCGCGATTCCCAGCACATAACCGATGTCGCGCGGAGAAATGCCGGCGCCGGCTGCGGCTTGTCCCGCAACCGTATTGGACGAGGTGACATACGGGTACGTGCCGTGGTCGACATCGAGCAGCACGGCCTGTGCGCCTTCAAACAGAATGCGGTTGCCGTGGCGGCGCACCTCATCGAGCCGCCGCCACGCGCAGCCGACATAGGGGAGAATCTTCGGGGCGACTTCACGCAGCGCGTCTAGTATGGCACCGCCATCCAGTTCTTCCGCACTCATCCCGCGCCGCAGCGCATTGTGATGCGCGAGCAGCCGGTCGATCTTCGCCGGCAGTGAGTTGAAGTCCTGCAAGTCGATGACGCGCAAGGCTCGCCGCCCAACCTTGTCTTCATAGGCAGGGCCGATGCCGCGCTTCGTGGTGCCGATGCGCTGCAAGCTGTTCGAAGACTCTCGCATGGCATCCAGGTCGCGGTGGAGCGGCAGGATAAGGACAGCATTTTCCGCAACCAGCAGACTTTTGGGCGAGATGGCGACGCCGAGCGACGTCACGCGCTCCACTTCATCGGCGAAGGCCCACGGATCGACCACCACGCCGTTGCCGATCACCGACAGCTTGCCCGGCCGCACGACGCCGGACGGAAGCAGCGAAAGTTTGTAGGTCGTGCCGTCGATGACGAGGGTGTGCCCGGCATTGTGGCCGCCTTGGAAGCGCACAACCACATCGGCGCGCGCGGACAGCCAGTCGACGATCTTGCCTTTGCCTTCGTCGCCCCACTGGGCGCCGATCACGGCCACATTTGACATACCGTCCCTCTTGCGCCGCGGCATGGGCGGCCGGGCACGGTCACCACCTATAGCGCGGCGCGAGGTAGGTTGTCAGCGCTGCGTTCAGTAAAGAAAGAAGGGCTTGCCGCGGATCGTGTTGATGCGAGCGCGATAGGCTTTTGTGTCGTAGAGGGCGCCGACGTCGACACGGCGCTTGCCCTTGATACAGGTATCGCCCGGAACGGTGGTGTAGTTGCCGTCCTGGATCGCCATCATCAGGCCCGACTGGCCTTCGTCAAGAAGCTGCACGGCCATGGTGCCGTAGTTCAATGCCACCATGCGATCGACAGCGTCCGGCGGCCCAGCACGCATGAGGTAGCTGAGCTTCTGGTTGAGAATGCCGATGCCGGTGAGCTTCTCCAGCTGCTCCCCAATCAACTCGCCGACACCGCCGAGCTTGCGGTGACCGTAGGCATCCTCGGGACCTGACTCCACGGTGGCGCCCTGTTCCAACTGCGCACCTTCCGAAACGGCAATGATGGCATAATTCGAGGGGTTGGCGGCACGATCGTTCACCACCAATTCCGCCAGGCGTTCGATGTTGATCGGCACCTCAGCGATCAACGTCCGATCGGCGTCGGCAATGTAGCCGGAAATCAGGGCCGTCTCGCCGGAATTGCGTCCGAACAGCTCCACGACGGCAATGCGCTCGTGACTGCCGGCCGGCGTTCGGAGCGCCTCGAGCATGGCGGCGGAACGCGACACCGCCGTCGAGAATCCCATGCAATAATCGGTGCCAAAGACGTCGTTGTCCATTGTCTTCGGCAGCGACATCACCTTGAGGCCCTGCCCGTGCAGGTGCGCGGCATAGGAAAGCGTGTCGTCGCCGCCGATGGGAAACATGGCGTCGATCTTCAGCGACTCCATCACGTGCAATACGTGCGGTGTGCAGTCGATCAACCCTTTTTCGCCGGGCTGGAACTTGCCTTTGAGGAAGTCCGGCAGATCCTTTGGCTTCACGCGGCCGGGATTGGTGCGCGAGGTGTGCAGGATCGTTCCGCCGGAACGGTCGATGGTGCGCACGCGCTCGGCATCCAGGCGAACGATGTTGGTCTCACTGCCGTGCGGATCGCCCGGATTGTAGTTGAGCGGCCCTGCCCAACCGCGGCGGAATCCAATAACTTCCCAACCGCGCGAGAGGGCCGCGCGCGTCACTGCCTTGATGCAGGGATTGAGCCCCGGAACATCGCCGCCGCCAGTAAGAATGCCTATGCGCATGTCGTCCTCTAACGCATCAGTGCAATCACGGTTCTAAAAGGCTATGCGAGTCTCGGCTCCAGCTTCTTGCAGGCGTCAATGAGGCCGCGCACGGCATCGGCAGATTTTATCAGCGCCGCACGCTCGTCGGCGGTGAGCTCCAGCTCGAGGATCTTTTCGACGCCCTTTTCGCCGATCACCACCGGCACGCCGACATAAAGATCCTTGATGCCGTACGGACCGTTCACATAGGCCGCGCAGGGTAGTACGCGCCGTTTGTCGCGAAGATAGGATTGCGCCATCTCGATCGCAGCGGTCGCCGGCGCGTAGAAGGCAGAACCGGTCTTTAGCAGCCCGACGATTTCGGCCCCGCCGTCGCGCGTGCGCTGTATAAGCTTCTCGAGACGATCCTGCGAGATCCAGCCCATCTTCACCAGCTCCGGCAGCGGAATGCCGGCGACGGTGGAGAATCGCGGCATCGGCACCATCGTATCGCCGTGACCGCCGAGCACGAAGGCGCTCACGTCTTCCACGCTCACATTCAATTCCTCGGCGAGGAAGTGCCGAAAGCGGGCGCTGTCCAGTACACCCGCCATACCGATGATCTTCTCGTGCGGCACGCCGGAGAATTGCCGCAAGGCCCAAACCATCGCGTCCAGCGGATTGGTGATGCAGATGATGAATGCATTCGGTGCGTGGCTCTTGATGCCATCGCCGACCGCGGCCATCACCTTCAGGTTGATACCGATTAGATCGTCGCGGCTCATGCCGGGTTTGCGCGGCACGCCGGCGGTTACGATCACCACATCGGCGCCGGCAATGTCTGCGTAGGAGTTCGTGCCCTTCAGGCGTGCGTCATACCCTTCGATCGGGCCGGCCTGCGCGATATCGAGACTCTTTCCCTGCGGCAATCCTTCGACGATGTCGAAGAGAACGGCGTCACCGACTTCCTTCAATCCGACGAGATGAGCGAGTGTGCCGCCGATCTGGCCACCGCCGATCAGCGCGATTTTCCTGCGCGGCATAAGCAATCCTTTTCTGTATCAGAAGGCGCGGTTGGTAGCGCGGGGTCAGGGGAACCGCAAGCGCGGCTGAGTCATGGCGGGCAATCGGCGCAAACAGCCACTTCCACCGTGACATGCGAGAGATCGGGATGCCGCTCCCGCAGGCGGGCTTTCACCTCTTCGGCGGTGACTGCGCCCGGGCAGATGAGCGAAACGATCAGGCTGTGATGGCCCGGCCCGACGCGCCACAAATGCAGATCGGCGACGCGCGCGCCGAAATCACTTTCGACGAGCGTGCGTATGTGCTGGGCCAACTGCGGATCGGTTTCCGCGTCCAGCAGCACCATGCCGCTGTCACGGATCAGTCCGAAAGACCATGACGCGATCACGCCCGCGCCAATAAGTCCGACGGTGGGATCAAGCCAACGCAACCCGAGCAGCAGGCCGGCAGCGAGCGCGCCGATGGCCAGCAGCGATGTCGCCGCATCGGCGAGAACATGGACGTAAGCGGCGCGCAGATTGTGGTCCGGCGCATGCTGATGTCCGTGATGGTCGTCCTTCAGGATGAAGGCGCTGGCGAGATTGACCAGCAGTCCGATCGCCGCAATCGGCAGCGCACTGCGATAATTGATGGCGATCGGCGAAAACAGGCGGACCATGGACTCGGCCGCGACGCTCAGAGCGATAAGACCAAGAACGATGGCACTGGCGAAGGCGGCAAGATCGCCGAACTTGCCGGAGCCGAAGCTGAACCGCTCGTTTCCCGCATGGCGGCGCGCCAGCCAATAAGCCGCCGCCGCAAGGCCCAGCGCGCCGACATGCGTCGCCATGTGCACGCCGTCGGCAAGCAACGCCATGGAGCCGAACCACAGGCCGGCGGTGATCTCCACAATCATAAAAATGGCGGTGAGCAGGGTGGCCGCGCGCGCCCGGCGCTCGGCATGCTCATGGCCGTGCCCCAGGAAATGATGATCGTGAGTCCAGAGACCGTGATCGTGTGTGTTGTTGCGCGCCATTGCTGCAAAGATAGGCCGTGCCGGGCACAACACCAAACAAGCTTCAGGCGACGGAGATCACTGCGGCCGCGCCCAGCAGAACGATGGAAAAAAATGTGAGATAGAGGGCAAGATTGATCCGGAATGTCCGGCGCAGCAGGACATTGAACACGCCACGCGCGGGCACCGTGCCAAGATCCTTGCGGTACATGCCGAGTGTCGGTTTCAGGTTCGACATCGCCAGCACGCAACAGAGCATCAGGATCAGCAGCGAGCCGATGAGGAGCGGCTTGGACCATCCCTGATCCAGCGCGAACAGGTCCACCACCAGGAAGATCGCCTCTGCCGCGAGCAGGGCGCCGGATTTCTCGGTGTTGTGCGTGACGTCGGCGCGCACGAAATCCACCGCGGCAGCGCCGGTGCGTCCATCGAGCATGCGCTTGAACACCGCATCGCGCTCGCGCGCCGAGAACGGCACGCCGAACAAACGCCACAGCAAGTCGCGCACGCCCGCTTACCCCAGCGCCTTGACGATCTCTTCCGTCATTTTCTTGGCGTCGCCGAACAGCATCATGGTGTTGTCGCGGAAGAACAGCTCGTTCTCGATCCCGGCATAGCCCGAGCCCATGCCGCGCTTCACGAACAGCACGGTCTTGGCCTTCTCGACATCGAGGATCGGCATACCGAATATGGGCGATTGCGGGTTATTCTTGGCGGCGGGGTTGGTGACGTCATTGGCGCCGATCACATAGGCGACATCGGTGGTGGCGAAAGCCGAGTTGATGTCCTCAAGCTCGAACACTTCGTCGTATGGTACATTGGCTTCGGCGAGCAGCACATTCATGTGGCCCGGCATGCGGCCGGCTACCGGATGAATGGCGTAAGACACCTTTACGCCTTCCGCCTTCAGCTTGTCGGCCATTTCGCGCACCGCATGCTGCGCCTGCGCCACCGCCATGCCGTAGCCCGGCACGATGATCACGGAGCCCGCATTCTTCATGATGAAGGCGGCGTCCTCCGCGCTACCCTGCTTCACGGGGCGCGTCTCCGCCGCGGCTCCGCCCGCTGCCACCTCGCCCCCAAATCCGCCGGCAATCACCGAGATGAAGCTGCGATTCATTCCGGCACACATGATGTAGGAGAGGATGGCGCCGGACGAGCCGACCAGTGCGCCGGTAATGATGAGCGCGGTATTCTCCAGGGTGAAGCCGATGCCTGCCGCGGCCCATCCCGAATAGGAATTGAGCATCGAGATCACCACCGGCATATCGGCGCCGCCGATGGGAATGATGAGGGTGATGCCGAAGATGAAGGCGAGGATTGTGACGGCCCAGAACGCCCACACCGGCTGATGCAGGGTGAACCAGACGATGAGCACGACGATGGCGAGCGCGATGAGAAGGTTGAGGACATGCCGCGCCGGCAGCAGGATCGGCGCGCCGCTCATGTTGCCGTTGAGCTTGGCAAACGCGATAATCGAGCCCGCAAAGGTGATGGCGCCAATGGCGACGCCGAGGCTCATTTCGATCAGCGACTGGGTGCGGATTGCGCCTTCGGTGCCGATCCCGTAGGCGGCGGGTGAATAGAGCGCTGCGGCCGCAACCAGCACGGCCGCTAGACCCACCAGCGAATGGAAGGCCGCCACGAGTTGCGGCATCGCCGTCATCGCGATGCGGCGGGCGATTACCGCGCCGATGCCGCCGCCGATGGCGATGGCGGCGACAATCATGCCCCAGGTCAGCGCGTCGGTGACATGCGTGACCCATAGGGTCGTGGCGATGGCGAGCGCCATGCCGATCATGCCGTTGCGGTTGCCGGCACGCGACGTCACCGGCGACGACAGCCCGCGCAGCGCGAGAATGAACAGCACGCCGGAAACCAGATAGGCGAGGGCGGCGAGATCAGCTGTCACTTCTTGTCTTCCAGTTTGTCAGCCTGCATCCATTCGTCGGGCACGCTCTTGACGCGGAAATGGATGGCCTGGTTGTCGGCGCTATCGATTTCCAGCGACATGTTTTTGAAGCGGATGGATTTGTCGGCAAGATTGTAGCTCAGGTCCTGAAACGAGACCGGGCGCGCGGTATCGCCGGACGCATATTCGCGGTAAGTGAGTCTGACGGCGCCACCAGCGACGCCGGAATACAGCAGCTCGAAATTGGTATAACCGCGGCTCGCATCGATGCCGGTCTTCTCGCCGCGGCCCGCGCGAAAATCTGCCGGCTCGAGCCCGGAAACGTCTGTGGTGATGCCGAGGCCGCCTCCGGCTTTGGCGATGCGGCCGGAGTCATTGATGAAGAATGTCATCGGCACCACGGCATGCGACGGGCTCAAGGTCGTCAGCTCGAAGGGATGCACTTTGATCTCGACGGCATCGTAGGCCGTGCCGTCCATCGTCACCCGCCTCGACGCGGCATAAGTGCCGGGGATCAGCACCATGCTGCCGAGCCCAACGCGCAATGTGGCAGGCTCGGCAATGGACCATGTGTTCTGCCGGTCCTTTTCGTAATAGTCCTTGAGCGAAACCATGGATTCGCCCACGGCCGCGGATTTCAGCTCGCCGACCGCGAAATTCCTCTGCACGATGTGCTTGACGGCGACCGGTGCGGGATCGGCTGGCGCCATGCTCGAGCACGCGCCCAGAAGCGCTAGTGGGAACACCAGCATCGGTTTGTATTGCCGCCTTCGCATCGCCGCTACTTCTTTTCTTTCTTGCGATACATGGCGAGCATGCGCTGGGTGACGAGGAAGCCGCCGAAGATGTTCACGCTGGCCAGGATCAGCGCGAAGAAACCCAGCAGCTTGGATGTCCATGCTGAGCTACCGATGGTTGCAACCGACACGGCGATCAGCGCGCCGACGACGATGACGGACGAGATGGCATTGGTGACGCTCATCAGCGGCGTGTGCAGCGCCGGCGTGACGCTCCACACCACATAATAGCCGACGAAGATCGCCAGCACGAAAATCGACAGCCGGAAGATGAACGGATCGATCAGGGTTTCCATTGTTATCCCTTCAGACTCGGATGCACGATCTGGCCGTCGCGGGTGACGCCGGCGCCCTTGATGATGTCGTCCTCCCAGTTGAGCGCCAGCGCGCCGGTCTTCTTGTCGACGATCAGCGACACGAAGTTGAACAGATTGCGCGCATAAAGGTTGGACGAGTCCACTGCCAGCCGCGATGGCAGGTTGGTGTATCCGATGATGGTCACGCCATGGGCCTCGATCACTTCGTCGGGGCGGGTGAGGGGGCAGTTGCCGCCCTGCTCGGCCGCGAGATCGACGATCACCGAGCCCGGCTTCATCGTTGCGACCATCTCTTCGGTCACCAGCACCGGCGCCTTGCGCCCCGGAATCAGGGCCGTGGTGATGACGATGTCCTGCTTCTTGATGTGCTCGGCGATGAGCGCCGCCTGCTTGGCCTGATATTCGGCCGACATCGGTTTGGCATAACCGGCCGCGGTTTCCGCCTGTTTGAATTCATCGTCGATCACGGCCACGAACGTGGCCCCCAGCGACTCCACTTGTTCCTTGGTGGCGGGCCGCACGTCGGTGGCGGACACGATGGCGCCAAGCCGTCGCGCCGTGGCGATCGCCTGCAAGCCGGCGACACCGACGCCCATGATGAAAGCGCGCGCCGGCGCAACCGTGCCGGCGGCGGTCATCATCATCGGGAAGGCGCGGCCGAACGTGGCCGCGGCATCGATCACCGCCTTGTATCCCGCGAGATTGGCCTGGCTGGACAGCACGTCCATCGACTGCGCGCGGGAAATGCGCGGCACGAATTCCATGGCGAACGCACTCACGCCGCGCGCCGCCAGCTGCTCGATAACCGGCCGTTCGGAATAGGGCGCAAGCAGCGACACGTACACCACGCCGGATTTCATCGCGGCAATCTCATTCGCCTCCGGCCCCCGCACCTTGAACACGATGTCGGCGCCGTCGATCGCCGCGGCCGCATCCGGCGCGATGGAAGCGCCCGCGGCCGTGTATTCAGAATCGGAGAATCGCCCGCCCGCACCGGCGCCGGTTTCAACGGCGACATCCAGCCCAAGGCCCTTGAGCTTCTTCACCGTTTCCGGCGTGGCGGCCACGCGCGCCTCACCCGCACGGCGCTCCTTGAGGACAGCGAGTTTCATGGATGTGCTAGTTGTGCGTCCGCCAGATCAGGAGGATTGCCAGCAGGATGATCGAGCTGATGAGCATCCATTTGATGAGCTTGAGAAAACCGAGCCAGGTTTTCACATGCTCCTTGTAGTCGAAATCGGCGCCGGACCCATGTCCGGTGTGATCGGCCATCGATGCCCCCAAAAAGCGATTTGAAGCGGCGCGGACTATAGCAAAGCCGCCTTTGGGGGCAACCGCGCAAATGGCAAGGATTCAGCCGCGCCAGTCAATCCAGCCGCCGTGCGGATGGCAGAGCGCCAAGGTGCGCACCTCGCGCGTTCCGTCGCGGTACAACCCGAGAGTCAGCGGTGAATCGCCTTTCAGATTGTCTTCGAGGCCGAGCCGCCAAATCGGCCGGCGCAAACTCGCGGCGATCAAAAGATTGTTGAAGCCTTCCCGCATCTCTTCCGAGAACTGGTAGATGACCATCGTGTGATACACGCACACCGGCTGATCCTCCGGAATTGCCGCAATCGCCTCCGGCAGCAGCGCGAGCGCATCGCCGGCAATGATCTTCGGCTGTTCATGCGCGTAAATCTCGAGTGCCTTTTCCAGCCGTGCGAAACGCGCGAGGTGATCGGGCCACACCAGCGCTCTCAGCCAATCGCGGTCCTCATCGTTTGACAGATCGACGGGATTGCGCTCAAGCCCGACGCGGCTGGCGATCAGCGGTGCCGATCCAACCGGAGGAATATTCTCGCCGCGCAGCTCGCAGTCGATTGTTAATGGAAGGTCGCATGGCTCGGTGAAGAAGGATTCGCCGTCACGCCCGTAGCGGACGGCATATCTGTCCCAGATGAGATTCAGTCCGGCACTGGGGCCGATCTCGATCAGGTTCAATGGCTCGCCGGATTGCTTGGCGATCTCGCGGAACCCTGTATGCAGTAGCGCCGAACGGCCAACCTCGTTGGTGTTGGTGACGCGCATAGCAATCAGGGGTGCTAGTTCCTCGCGATGTCGCGCCACAAAATCCTGGAAGTGTGGGAACGGGTCTTCGCCTTCCGCGCGCGTGCCGCCATTCAGGTTGGGATAGTAGCGCCGCAGCGAGTGCTCAGCTCCGCGCAACAGCAGGTAATGAACCGCGCCGAACAGGATGTTCGCCTGCGGCTGCCCTTCGCGCGTGCCAGCCGATAGTCGAACGATTTCTGCTCCGCCATGCCAGCATGTAGCACCGTCGCGCTACTGCAGGGCAGTAACAAAATTGCAAGAGCATCGGTGCGATGCTGAAGGCCATGTTTGCTTCTCGCACCAATTCCCGAAGACCGGACGACCTCCGCGACCTCCTTATATTCGGAGGAGTCGCCCTTATCGCGATGGCACTAGGGTTTTACTGGAAGACGCACTGGGCCGCGCCGTTTCCACGCGATGGCACCACACTCGTCGTTGGACGCGACTTCCTGAACTTTTGGATGTACGGACGCGCCGCACTTGAGAGCAATCCGGCGCGCTTCTACGACCCTGGGATCTACAATCATGCGCTCGCGGCATTGATGGGCCGTGGCTATCCCGATCAGAACTGGTCCTACCCCCCGTCGCTTCTGCTGCTCGCCGCGCCTTTTGGGTTACTCGGCTACATGCCCGCCCTGTTGTGTTGGACCGTCATGGGACTTGCCGCATTCTATTTTGCCGCCCGGCAACAACTTCGGGACACGTGGGCGCTGGTTGCTGTGGTCGTTTCGCCAGCGGCCATGTTCTGCCTGATGTCCGGGCAGAGCACGCTGCTAACGACCGCCGCCCTTCTGGCGATCTTCGGCTGGCTGGACCGGCGGCCGATTTTCGCGGGCATTCTCGTCGGACTTCTCACGCTCAAGCCGCAGGTCGGCTTTCTTTTGCCCGTGATGCTGCTTGCTTCGGCACGATGGCGCACCCTCGGTGCCGCATGCGCAACGGCTCTTCTGATCGCTGCGATGACTACTGCTCTCTACGGTCCGGATATCTGGTCCGTGTATTGGCACGTGGGTGTTCCTGCGCAAAACCAGGTGTTGCGCGATACCAGCATCTTCGCGACCCACCTGATGCCCACGGTCTTCATGAATGCGCATCTCGCCGGTGTGAGTTACGGCCTGTCCATGTTGCTGCAGGCTGTTGTTTCGACGCTTGCGGCAGCGACGGTGTTCTGGGCCTTTCGCTACTGCAGAAATTCCGACCCCGTAAAATTGCAGGCACTGTTTTTCGCCTGCGCGACGGCGGCAACTCCGTACCTCATGGGATACGATACGCTGCCGCTCACATTCGCCGCTGTCGCGCTGATCGCGCGAACAGATTTGGACGGCATGGGGCGACGGTTGGCGCAACTCGCCTATTGGCTGCTGTTCATACAGTTCGCCTTCGCGGCATTGCATATTCCCGGACCCGCGCTTGTACCTGTCGCTTTGGCGGGATACCTCGCCCTCGACTTGGCTGGAATTCGTTCACGCGACAAAACCTCGGTCGCGGAAGTGATTGTCTGAACGCACTGCCGTTTGCATTTACCGCTCCTTCACCATTGCAGCGATGAAGGCACGCATTTCTCTGCCTTTTTGTTATTCGCAAGCGCACCAAGTGTCGCAAAGCGGGACCTTAAACGTGACTTTTACCTTTCGTGGGGCACCATCGTCGCAGAGCAAAAGGCTGGCGATGGCACAACATATCTTGATTGTGGACGACGATCCCGTCCAACGCCGCCTGTTGGAGACGGCGATCACCCGCGCTGGCATGCCGGTTGTTACGGCGCCAGGCGGGCAGCCGGCGCTCGATCTGGTGAATGGACCACGCGGCGACCAGATCGCCATCATGCTGCTTGATCTGGTGATGCCGGACATGGATGGCATCGCGGTGCTCAGCAAGCTTCGCTGCACACATCCCGAATTGCCGGTCATCGTGCTCACCGCGAGGGGCGGCATCGAGTCCGCGGTGGAAGCGATGCGGGCCGGCGCCAACGATTTTCTCGTCAAGCCGGCGAGCCCTGAGCGGATCACCGTTTCCATCCGCAATGCCATGAAGATCGGCACCCTGTCCGGCGAAGTCACGCGTCTGAAAAAGAAGAAGGAAAACCGCCTCGTCTTCGAGGATCTCATCGCCAAAAGTTCGGAGATGCGGCAAGTCATCCGCCTCGGCCAGCGCGCCGCGCAATCCAACATTCCCATTCTCATCGAAGGCGAATCCGGCGTCGGCAAGGAACTGATCGCGCGCGCAATCCAGGGCTCGTCCGAGCGCGCGGGCAAACCATTCGTCACCGTGAATTGCGGCGCGATTCCCGAAAATCTCATCGAGTCGATTCTGTTCGGCCACGAGAAGGGCTCGTTCACCGGCGCCACCGACAAGCATTTGGGCAAGTTCCAGGAGGCCGATGGCGGCACCTTGTTCCTCGACGAGATCGGCGAGCTGCGCCTCGATATGCAGGTGAAGCTGTTGCGCGCGCTGCAGGAAGGCGAGGTCGATCCCGTCGGTGGCAAGCGGCCGGTGAAGGTGGATGTGCGCATCATCTCCGCCACCAACCGCGATCTCGCCGAGCGCGCCCGCGAAGGCCAGTTTCGCGAAGACCTGTATTACCGGCTGAACGTGTTTCCGGTTTTCGTGCCGCCGCTGCGTCAGCGCCGCGAAGACATCCCGGCGCTCGCGCGGCATTTCGTTGCGCGGTTTGCTGCGGAAGAAAACAAAGTTGTATCAGGCCTGACGCCCGAAGCTTCCGATCTGCTTTCGGATTTCACCTGGCCAGGCAACGTGCGCCAGCTGGAGAACACGATCTTCCGCGCTGTGGTGCTGTGCGATACCGACATGCTGGACGTCTGCGACTTTCCGCAGATCGCCGCCGCGCTTGGCGTCGATGCGCGCGTGCGCCGTACACTTTCTCCACCACAGGGACGGCCGTTGACGCCACAGGCTTCCGCGCCTGCTCGCCCGGCGCCGGCATTTTCCTCGCCTTACGCGATGTCGGCCACCGATATCGCGGGCCACATGCGCAAGCTGGAAGAGATCGAGACGGAGATGATCCGCATGGCGATCTCACGCTACGAAGGCCACATGTCGGAAGTGGCGCGGCGCCTTGGCATCGGCCGCTCCACGCTCTACCGCAAGCTCAAGGAACTCGGCCTCGAGCAGGCCATGTCGGAAGAGCAGGCAGGCGAGCAGGCAGAAGAGCACGAAGACGATCCGCCGATGCAGGCGGCCGGCTGACGCGCCTCAGCGCATGCCGAGCGCGGTCATGTAGAGATCGAGCACCGCTTCGCGTTCCTGGAAGTCGGCGCGGTCGAGTTTCCGCAGGCGCACCACCTGGCGCATGATCTTGGTGTCGAAGCCCGAACCCTTGGCCTCGGAATAGACTTCACGCAAATCCTCCGCGAGCGCCGCCTTTTCTTCTTCCAGCCGTTCCACTCGCTCGATGAACGTCCGCAGATGATCCACCGCGAAGCCGGCCTTTGCAGAACCGGTTGCGTTCGCCGTTCTCTCCACCACGCCAGCAGCCGACATGCGAAATCTCCATCACCAACCCAGAAGGAGTCGCACCATAAAAGCCGCGGTACTGTGCGCGCAACGCGCGGGCGTGCTGTTAGCTGTGAGTCTTTTTCTGCGAAGCGGCAAACGCCGCCTGTTGCTCCGGCGTCGCGTCCTTTTGATAGCGTTGCTTCCACTCTGCTTGCGGCATGCCGTAGACCAGCGCCCGCGCATCATCCCTCGAAATGCCGATGCCTTTTTCCGCTGCCGCTTCGCGATACCAGTCGCCGAGGCAGTTGCGGCAAAATCCCGCGGTGATCATCATGTCGATGTTCTGCACGTCGGTGCGCTCGCGCAGGTGTGAAACGAGCCGGCGGAACACCGCGGCTTCCAGCTGTTCCCGCGTGTTTTCATCCATGGCGGCCTTCGGGCTGACCTCGCTTGCTGCCGGATGATAGTGTTGCGATGTGATTCGGATGGCAACCGGCCGTAAGGCGCGCCACGCATGGTCGCGCGGAACCGTGCAGATGCTGATCGGTTAGCAAGGCCATGCGCCGCGGACGCAAAACCAAAATCGTGGCGACGCTGGGGCCAGCCTCGTCGTCGCCAGAGCGGATGAAGGCGCTGTTCGAAGCCGGCGCCGATGTGTTCCGCATCAACATGAGCCACAACACGCCGGAGTCGCTGAAGGATGTGCAGGCGCGCGTGCGCCGGCTGGAAGAAGATGTCGGCCGGCCCATCGGCATTCTCGTCGATCTTCAGGGACCGAAGATCCGGCTGGGCCAGCTTCCCGGCGGCCGCATCGAACTGAAGGAAGGCGACCGGATCCGCCTGGTGCGCGAATCGAAGTCCGACGATCCCACCGTGCTGCCGGTGCCGCACGCCGAAGTGTTTGCGGCGCTGAAGCAGCGGCATTGTCTGCTGATCGATGATGGCAAGGTGCGGCTGCGCACCTGGGCCTCAAAACCGGATTCCGCGGAAGCGATCGTGGAGCTCGGCGGCGCAATCAGCGACCGCAAGGGCGTCAACCTGCCGGATACCTTGCTGCCGGTTTCGGCGATGACCGACAAGGACCGCCGCGATCTGCATGCCGCGCTCGATCTCGGCGTCGACTGGGTGGCGCTGTCTTTCGTGCAGCGGCCCGACGATGTCGCCGAACTGCGCAAGCTGGTGGCAGGCCGCGCCGCCATTCTCGCCAAGATCGAAAAGCCCAGAGCGCTGGAGTCGCTGTCCGAGATTCTCGATCTCTCCGATGCGCTGATGGTGGCCCGCGGCGATCTCGGCGTGGAGCTGCCGATCGAAACCGTGCCCGGACGCCAGAAGGAGATCACCCGCGCCGCGCGCCAGATGGGCAAGCCCGTTGTCGTGGCGACGCAGATGCTGGAATCGATGATCGAGGCGCCGTCGCCGACCCGCGCCGAAGTGTCCGATGTCGCCAGCGCGGTGTTCGACGGCGCCGATGCCGTGATGCTGTCGGCGGAAACCGCCACCGGCAAGCACCCCGTCGCCGCGGTGGCGATGATGGACAAGATCGCCGCCGCCGCGGAAAGCGATCCGCTCTACCAGTCGCTGATCGACGCGACGCGGCCGCCGCCGGAAGCCACCACTGCCGATGCCATCATGGATGCCGTGCATCAGGTGACGCATACCATTCAGGCGCGCGCCATCGTGACATGGACGAAAACCGGCTCGACGGGCTTGCGCGCGGCGCGCGAGCGGCCCGAGGCGCCGATCGTGGCGCTGACGCCGCTGCTCGAAACCGCGCGGCGACTCTCCATCGCCTGGGGCCTGCACTGCGTGCTGACGGAAGACGCGCACGATCTGGATGACATGGTGGAGCGCGCCACGGTGATGGCCTACCGCGAGGGCTTCGCCAAGCATGGCGAGCGCATCGTGATCACCGCCGGCGTGCCGCTCGGCACATCTGGCTCGACCAACCTGCTGCGCGTGGCGTTCGTCGGCGGAAAATAGGGCGAGCGGGACGCGCTGGGGACGGCGCGACGGACACCATCCTCCCATTTCGATTGCGGCCGCGGCTGCGCCGCTAGTTGGCGGCGAGGCCGGCAGCGCCCATCGGCAGTCCCTTGGTCAGATCGATGAGTCTCAGGCTGCCGTCGGAAAAGACATGGAATTGGGAAATGGTCCCGTCCCCGCCATTGCGCACGTACAGATACTGGCTCTTCTGCGAGAACGCCGCATCCACTGGAACATTGCCGCCTCCTGCCGTTGGATTCAGCAGCGAAGGATCGCCGCCCACGGAAACGCTGTAGCTCGAAATCGTGCCGCTGCCGGTGTTCACGGTATAGGCATAGGCGCCGTCATTCGTCACGGCGACCCAGCAGGAGGCCGTCTGCATGTTGGCCTCGCCCGGATCGACGGCTTTCAGAGTTCCACTGCTCCCGATCTTGTACGCG
Organism: Alphaproteobacteria bacterium; assembly: GCA_045810735.1. Taxonomy (GTDB): domain Bacteria; phylum Pseudomonadota; class Alphaproteobacteria; order Micropepsales; family Micropepsaceae; genus Rhizomicrobium. The sequence goes on along the minus strand of JBJMVL010000096.1, from coordinate 34,532 downwards.
GAAAGAGCCGCTTTCATCGGTTTGCCGCCGGCGGCGTCGGATACCAGCGCGACGTGATCAGGACCGGCGAACGCAAAGCCAAAGGGCGTGGGTTTGCGCGACGGGAACGCCATGCCCGTCATGGCGACTCCGTTGGGATCAAGACCGAACGTATCGATCTGGCTGGTATCTTTTTCCGTCACCACCAGAACATCCTCGCCGGGGACAAACGCGACCTGAGCAGGCGCGGCTGCGGCTCCGCCCGGCAGTGCCTGCGTCGAACCAGCCAGCGGACTGAGGTTGCCGGTGTTCTTGTCGATCGTGAAACCCGAGATATTGGGCGTGCCCTTCGCATTGAGCGCGTAAAGCAGATTTCCCCGCACCGTCAGACTCACCGGCATGGTCCCGCCTGAGGAAACCGTGTTCGCCGCGATCAGCTGATTGCCGGAAATGCGAAAGGCGGAGATCGAATTGCTGCCGGCGTTCACCGCAAAAAGCAGGCTGCCATCCTTGCTCAACACCACCGGGTTCTGCGATTCCAGTGGGTCCGGGCCAGTACCGCCGCCATTGCCGCCGGTGGCAACACTGTCGACGAATGTCAGGTGGCCGACGTAGTTCCGATGAAAGACAAGAACTTCGTTCCCGCTCGCCTGATTGCTGAGCACGTAGACATTGCCGTTGGTACGGACGATCGATTGCGCCGCATTGGCGGCGACAGAAAGCAAACTCGCCGACAGCAATGATAGACAAAAGATGGAATGGCGTTTCTTGGACATGATTCTTCTCCGCAGGATCACGACACTCCGCATCACCAGTTTGAACCCAACGGAGATGACATCGAGTCCGTTGCATGCGCTGTGCTGATGAATGAATGCAGCGCCGACGCCTTATGGCGGGTGTGAGCACTCAGAAAATCGAGCTTTCATTGGCGAATTCACGCCCCGGGACGGCGTCACGCGAGTCTGTAAGTCCGGATCTGCGACCATTTTCGGACGCTAAGGCACCGGCAGCCCGCCTGTACCCGCGATTGTCGTGGCTGTTTCCGTTCCATATTCGGCAGGATTCTGGAATGATCCCCTCTGCATTGCTACCGATGTCGCCATGCCCGACCGCGTTTTGGACCGCCTCGTCACTACGCTGGATGTGCGGCTGCACGCTTTTGCAGTTTGCGAAATCGAGGCGGGCGCGCGGCTGAAATTCGACGCCATGGACGTTGTGGTCGTGCACTACGTTCTTTCGGGCGAGGGCGTTCTCACGGCCAAGGACTCGTCACCGGTTCCTTTCAAGGCAGGCGCGATCCTTATTGTGCCACCGAACGTTGCGCAAAGCCTTACCGCCGGGGCCGCTGCAACACGTGACGTCAATGCGGCTGAGAACTGCACGCTGCTCGAAGACGGTCTGCTGCTCGTCGATGCGGGTGGCGGAAAGCCCGGCGATCTGCGCATCATTTGTGGAACGATTACCGCTTCCTTCGGCGCCTCATTCGGCGTTTTCGATCTGATCCACACGCCGATCGTCGACAGTCTGATCGACGCGCCGGCCATACGCTCGGCTTACGAACTCCTGGTCGCTGAGCGTGCACATCCCGACTATGGCACGCGCGCGCTCACCGAAGCGCTGATGAAGCAGTGTCTGATCCTGCTGATCCGGCGGCAACTCAAGCAGAGCGGTCCGCTCGCCCAGCTCTTCGCGCTTTCGCACGATACACGCTTGGCGAATGTTGTGCATGACATCCTCACCCGGCCGGCGGCCTCGCACAGCCTGTCCGATCTGGCGCATGTGGCAGGAATGAGCCGCTCGGCGTTCGCAAAGTCATTCGCGGAAACCTTCGGCGAGACGCCGATGGACTTCGTCTTGCGTACCCGGCTGCATCACGCCGCCGAGCTGCTGCGCATCAGCGATCTTCCCGTAAAGACGGTTGCAGCAAGCACAGGGTTCGCCAGCCGCAGCCATTTCTCACGCGCCTTCAAGGCAGCATTCGGCCTGGATCCTTCGGCCTATCGCGCCGAACGGTCAGCGTCCCGCACTCATAGCACTTACAGCGCCTGGTTCACGCGCATGTTCGCAAGCTCCAGCACGTGATACTGTCGGAACCGCGCGCCGGCGCTCCATCGCCCGCGGCCTGCGCCGCGTGCGGACCGAAGACACGCACGATCTCGACAGTGACGGCACCCGCGAGGGCTTTGACAAGCATAGCGAGCGCATCGTCATCACCGCCGGCGTGCCGCTCGGCACCTCAGGCCCTGCCAATCTGCTGCGCGTGGCGTTTGTGGGCGGGAAGTAGTAAATCATTCGCGGGAATAGGCAGTAGTTCTTCGATCCCGATTCCGCGAGAGTCTAACACCTGAGAAATGACAATGTGCGAGCGACTCCAAACCCGAAGCGTGGTGAGACTGGTCCTAATTCTTATGCTCGGAATTTGCGCAAGCCTGGCAATCCTACCGTTCGCCGAGGCTGCCGTCGCGAAGGCGCTCTTCATTCGCTTTGATCCGCCGAACTCTATTTATCCATACGAAGAGAGCATCAATTCGTTTGGTGCAATTGCCGGTTCGTACCTGGACAGCAAGAGTTCTCACGGTTTCTTGCGCGACAGTTCGGGATACATAATTGCATTCGACGCCGCCGGATCAGTCTACACCGAGGCACTTGCGATCAGCGATAACGGCGTGATCACTGGTCACTATTACGATAACAACAATGCGTCTCACGGGTTCATCAGGGCCGCCAACGGCAAGGTGAAACAATTCGATGTTGCAGGAGCAACTGCCACAGCGGGAATTGCCATCAATGGCGCGGGTGTCGTTGCCGGGTACTATATCGACGCCCAATCGCACGGGTTTGTTCGCGCTCCAGACGGAACAATTGCGGTGTACGATCCGCCCGGATCGACCTTCGTCTCGCCGGTTAGCATCAATTCAGAAGGCGCAGTCACTGGATTATACGCTGATGGCGGCACCAGTTATCACGGGTTCGTTCGCTCTTCCGACGGGTTGATTACGACGTTCGATGTCGCAGGGGCGAACATAACGGCCCCGGCAAGTATCAATGATAAGGGCGTCATTGTCGGGCAATTCAGGATGTCAGATGATTCCGGCGACCATGGCTTTATCCGGGCAGCCGACGGGACATTCACAAGCTTTGACGTTCCGGGATCCCAACATACCTACCCCAGTAGCATTAACAACGCCGGCACAATTGCCGGAAGCTACGAGGACCCAGTTGATACCGTTATCCGCGGATTCGTCCGCTCGAAAAGCGGCAAGATGAAATTGTTTTCGGGCCCAAAACACTCAGAGATGGACGTCTGTTGCATCAATAAGAACGGCGTAACGACTGGCTTCTACTACGTTCACTTCAAATATCATGGCTTCCTGCGAGTTCCTTAGGTCGGATTGCCGATACAACCTGATACGGCGCACGATATCGACGAAGTCGCGGAACGGGCGACGGTGGTGGCGTACCGCGAGGGCCTCGCCAAGCATGCGAGCGCATCGTGATCACAAACGCCACGGGCAGCTTAAATGTCGCTCTTCAACGGAACCCGTAAATGAGTGCGCTGCCTAAGTGCGATAGCTGTATTTTGGATACTGCTCAGCCACCGCATCTACCGCCATTCGCCACCGCGCGGGCAAAAAGGCGAACGAAATCAACGGCGAAAATAATTCCGTTCCCCACCGGCAAAACGGCCTTACAATCGCGCGTATGAGCGCATTGTCCGATTCCAGATTGCAGTTCCGCATGGACCGTCGGTCCTCCACGGTGGAAGAGCGCACAGCGCGCGGTCGGCCGCGTCCCGAATTCGACTGCTCGTCTGACTGGCGAACTGCAACATCTGGTGTCGCGGGGAATGGAAGGGGGACTCCCCCTCCCGTTTTTTCGACAAACAAAGCGAACAATTCCCCTCGCGCGCCCTTCCGCTTTCGCCAAGGAGCAGCCGTGGGGGGTATAGGGGTGCACGATTTTCGCAAAACAACCACGCCAGATGTCGTGGCGTCGCTGCGCCAGAACACAAGGCGGGAAGGGGGCACCCCCCACCCGGTTTTCCGAGGTTCGAATGGGAACTCCAGGAACTTCGTGCCCCGCCACACGGGGGGAAGTTCTTGCGACGTTGCTTCAACTCTCTTGATCTGGTGTATGGCCGGGGTATCACGACCAGATGCAGAGGCGGGCCGCGGTTGCAGAAGGGGGCGACTGCCTTTGACCATGCCGGGGAGGCTCGCCATATAAGCCCATGGCCATCCTGAAGATCGCGCGCATGGGGCACCCGGTGCTGGGGCGGAAAGCCGATCCGGTGCCTGACCCCAAGGCGCCGGGCATCCGCCAGCTGGTGCGCGACATGATCGAGACGATGATCGACGCCAACGGCGCCGGCTTGGCCGCGCCGCAGGTGCATGTGCCGCTGCGGCTGGCCGTGTTCCAGGCGCCGGAGGAGCGGCTCGATCCCGGCCTGTCGCAAGCCGAGCGCTACGATCACACCGCGCCGCTCACCGTGCTCATCAATCCGGAGCTCGAGGTATTGGGGGCGGAGGAGGACGGCGGCTGGGAAGGCTGCCTGTCGATTCCGGGCATGCGCGGTTTTGTTGAGCGCCCGGCCCACATCCGCTATCGCGGCGTGAACCTGAAGGGCGAAACCATCGAGCGCACGGCGCGCGGCTTTCACGCCCGCGTGGTGCAGCATGAACTCGATCATCTCGATGGCATTCTCTATCCGCAGCGCATGCGCGACCTGACGAAGCTGATCTTCGAATCCGAAGCGCGGCACTGGGCACCGGCGGAGGACGAACAGGAAGCGGAAGTGGAAGAGGTGGAGGTGTGAGCGCGGCAGGTTCCAGAGCAAGTACGGCGCCGCGCGATGACACGGAGATGCGACGCGCGGTGCTGGAAGCGGCATTGCCGCGGCTCGCGGTCGATGGCTTCACCGACAAAACGCTGAACTATGGGGGCGCCACGGCGAATGTCGATGCGCCGACTTTGCAGCGGCTGTTTCCGAATGGCGGGCAGGATCTGGCGGACGCCTTCTCGGAATGGGCCGACGATCAGATGGACGCGACATTGAAGAACACGCCGCTGTCGGAAATGAAAATCCGCGAGCGCATCAAGGCGGCGGTGAATGCGCGCATTGCGGCGTTGCGCCCCCACAAGGATGCCGCGCGGCGCGCAGGGGCGTTTCTCACCCTGCCGCAGAATGCCACGGTGGCGCTCAAGGTGCTGTACCGCACGGTGGATCGCATGTGGCGCGCGGCCGGCGACACCTCCACCGATTTCAATTTTTACACCAAGCGGATCATTCTCGCGGGCGTCTATTCCTCCACGCTGCTGCGGTGGTTTACCGACGACAGCGAAGACGAGAAGGCGACGTTCGAGTTTCTCGACGCGCGAATCGAGAACGTGATGCAGTTCGAGAAATTCAAGGCGGAGGTGAACGACCAGCTGTCGAAGTTTCCGTCGCTGACCGAAATTCTGTCGCGGCTCAGCGGCCGGCATCCTTCGGAGTGAGCCAGGTGATGTGGCCCATCTTGCGGCCGGGGCGGATGTCCGACTTGCCGTAGAGATGGAGCGCGCCGCCGCGCGCCACCAGCGCCTGCCAGTCACGCGCTTCGTCGCCGATGATGTTTTCCATCGCGGCGTCGGAATGGCGCTCCGTTGGGCCGAGTGGCCAGCCGGCCACCGCGCGAATGTGCTGCTCGAACTGGCTGGTGAGGCAGGCGTCGATGGTCCAGTGGCCGGAATTGTGTACGCGCGGCGCAATTTCGTTCACCAGCAGGCGGCCGTCGGGGCAGACGAACAGCTCGACGCACAGCACGCCGACATAGTCGAGCGCTTCGGCGATTTTGTGCGCGATTGCTTTGGCTTGGTCGATCTGCTCACCGTTTAGGCGCGAAGGAACGGTGGAGCGGCGCAAGATATGATCGCGGTGATCGTTTTCCGGCGGATCGTAGGCGGCGAATGCGCCATCCGCACCGCGTGCCGCGATCACCGATGCTTCGAAGTCGAATTCGATAAAGGACTCTAGCAGCAGCGGTGCGCCCTTGAAGAGATCGAACGCCGCGGCGGCCTCGTCCGCGCTCGCTACGATGCGCTGCCCCTTGCCGTCGTAGCCGAGGCGCCGTGTTTTCAGCACGGCTTGTGCGGAACCGAGCTCAGCGAATGGCGCGCGCGCCTGTTCCGCAGAGTCGACGGAAAGAAATTTCGCGGTGTGCAATCCGAGTTGCGACACGAACGTCTTTTCCTCGAAACGCTCCTGGGCGGTGGCCAGCGATTTCGGGTTGGGATTGACGGGCGTGAGCTGCGACAGCAGCGCCGCGGTTTCTGCCGGCACATTCTCGAACTCGCAGGTGATGGCGTCGCAGGCGCGTGCAAAATTCTTCAATGCGTCGGTATTGCGGTAGGAAGCGTAGGTCTGCGCGGCGCTTACCTGAAAGGCGGGTGCGTCTCTCTCGTCCGAGAAGATGTGGGTCTTGAGACCAAGCCGTGCCGCGGCGAGCGCGAGCATTCGCCCGAGCTGGCCGCCGCCCAAAATCCCGATCGTGCTTCCCGGCGGAACGGGAGCGGAAAGCGGTTTTGCTTCGCTCATTGCGCGGGATTTTCGGCGACGGAGTCGGTCTGCGTCTTGCGCCACTTGGCCAGCCGTTTCGCCAAGGCTGCATCGGATAGTGCCAGGATCGCGGCGGCATGGAGTGCCGCGTTCTTTGCCCCGGCTTCGCCAATGGCGAAAGTGGCGACGGGAACGCCGCCCGGCATCTGCACAATGGAAAGCAGGCTGTCCATGCCCTTCAGCGCCTTGGTTTCGATGGGCACGCCCAGCACCGGCAGCGTTGTCATAGAGGCTGTCATGCCGGGCAGGTGCGCGGCCCCGCCGGCACCGGCGATGATGAGCTTCAGGCCACGAGATGCCGCATCAGTGGCGTATTTGTAGAGGCGGTCCGGGGTGCGGTGCGCTGAGACGATACGGGATTCGTAAGCAATGCCGAGCTGGTCAAGCAGCTCTGCCGCGCCTTTCAGCGTCGGCCAGTCAGACTGGCTCCCCATAATGATGCCGACGGCCGGTGCGCTCACTTCGAGACGCCCTTCGGGTCGGCGCCAGCGGCATAGAAGCGGCGCATCGGGCTCATGGCGCGAGAAACTTGCGGCTCGCGCAACACAAAGCCTGCATTCTGCAGCCGCCCCTTGATCTCCTCGGCGTGGTCGGCATCGCGCGCTTCAATCACCAGGCCAAGATCGGCGCCCTTGGCGCTGATGTCGGTCATCATGCGATTGTGGGAGACCTCAAGGATATTGCCGCCCGCTTCGCTGACCACCGTCGCGATCCGCGCCAGCCAGCCGGGCTGATCTTCGATTTCCACAATAACGGAAAGCAGACGTCCTTCGCGCGACAGCTCACGCAGGATCACATTGGAAAGGAGCCGCATATCGATGTTGCCGCCCGACAGAATGATCGCAACCTTCCGTCCGCGGAACACCTCAGGATTGGCGAGCACCGCCGCATAGCCCGTCGCGCCGGCGCCTTCGACGACGGTCTTCTCGATTTCGAGGAGATGCGCCACCGCGCTTTCGATCTCGTCTTCGCGAACGAGAAATACATCTTCAACCAGTGCGCCGATGATTTCTTTTGTCAGCGCGCCGGGCGATTTGACGGCAATGCCTTCGGCGATCGTCTGTCCGGCGCACGGCACGCTCGTGCCCTTCACCGCGTCGTACATGGAAGGATACAAGGCGGTCTGTACGCCATAGACCTTGATGCCCGGCCGAAGTGCATTCGCGGCAATGGAAATTCCCGAAATCAACCCCCCGCCACCTATCGGAACGACGATGGTGTCGATGTCCGGCGCATCTTGGAGTAGCTCGAGGCCGACCGTTCCGGTGCCGGCGATGATTTTCGGGTCGTCATAGGGATGGACGAGCGTCAGGCCATTGGCGTCTGCCAGTTCGCAAGCGCGCGAATAGCCTTCCGTCAGAGTCTCGCCGAACTGCACCACATCGGCGCCGAACTCCCGCGTTCGCTTGACCTTCACGAATGGCGCGCCTTCGGGCATCACGATCGTGACCGGAATCCCTAGGCGGCTACCGTGGTAGGCGACCGCCTGCGCATGATTGCCGGCACTCATGGCCACGACGCCGCGCCGGCGCTGGTCCGGCGTCAGCGACATCAACTTGTTTACCGCGCCACGTTCCTTGAACGAGGCGGTGAACTGCAGGTTTTCGAACTTCAGGTAGATTTCACAGCCGGCGATCTTCGACAGTGTGCGGGAATGGTGGGTCGGCGTGCGTTCCACCGCGCCCCGGATTACCTCGCCAGCGGCGCGGACATCGTCGATGCTGGGAATTTGCGAGCCTTCGGGAACGGCTTTGGTCGCGCCTTTCGACAACGCTAGTCCGATCCTTCGGTTGGGGCTGGTAGCAGCGGAGGGATTTGAACCCCCGACCAAGGGATTATGATTCCCCTGCTCTACCACTGAGCTACGCTGCCCGGCCAAGAGGCGGGGATGTAAGGGCTGCGCGGAGCCAAGGCAAGGCTTAAGGCGCGCTGGGCATCAAGCCGCGGCGCGGGAGATTTCCGTGGTCGCGATCCAGCCGCCGCCGAGGATGCGACTTCCGCCGGTTTCGTAGAACACGCAGGCTTGCCCAGGTGCGACCGCCTCCTCACCGACGGGTATTTCGACCACCGCGTCGCCGTCTGGGCCGGGTGTCACGCGCGCCTCGATGGGGGGACGGGTAGAACGTACCTTGACGGTGCAATCGAGCGGCTCCGACACAGAGGCGAGCCAGTTCACCGCTTTCAGCCCGATGATCCGTACTCGGAGTGCTTCTCGCGGCCCGACGATCACACGCCGGCGAGGCGCATCGATGTGCAGCACGAAGAGTGGTTCGCTGTTGCCCGATAAGCCCAAGCCTTTGCGTTGTCCCACCGTGAAATGAACGATGCCGCGGTGCATCCCCAGAACATTGCCATTCAAATCGACGATCTCGCCCGGCGCCGAGGACCGGTCGTCAATCCGCCGGATGACCGAGGCGTAGTCGCCGTTGGGGACGAAGCAAATATCCTGACTGTCAGGCTTTTCAGCCACAATCAGTCCGAGTTCCGTGGCTAACGTACGCACTTCGGACTTGTGCAACTCGCCGAGCGGAAACCGCAGGAACGACAGTTGTTCTCGCGTCGTGCGGAACAGGAAGTAGCTTTGGTCCCGGCTGGCGTCAGCGGCCATATGCAACTGCGGTCCTGCCGAGCTCTCGACACGGCGTACATAATGCCCGGTTGCAAGCGCGGAAGCGCCGAGGTCCTGCGCAACGGCCAGCAAATCGGCGAACTTCACTCTTTCGTTGCATCGGACGCAGGGGATCGGCGTCTCGCCGCGCGCATAGGACGCCGCGAAATCGGCGATCACGGCTTTGCGGAATCGCTCCTCGTAATCGAGCACGTAATGTGGAATGCCGAGTTGCGAGGCCACACGCTTCGCATCGTGAATGTCCTGTCCGGCGCAGCAGGCACCCTTCTTCCGTGTCGCGGCGCCGTGGTCGTAAAGCTGCAATGTGATTCCAACGACGTCGTAACCCTGTCGCGCCATAAGTGCCGCGCTCACGGACGAATCTACACCGCCCGACATCGCGACAACGATGCGAGTGTTGCGGTTTGGATCGCGCGCAAAGAGCATTTGCGGCGTATAAGTCCCCGCCATTGGCCAAGCAAGCCAATTGCCCGCGTATGCGGAACTGGCGCTCGCGAGAATTTTAACGCCTCGGTGAGATGTTCGCGGCCACAGTGGCATCGCGTTCCCGTTTTCGCACAGGAACCCGCGCGGCTTACGGCTTCTTTTACCCTGCGCCTTTGGCCTTTCTTAAATGAGGCGCGGTTAGGTTATGCGTCAATCGGGGTTGGGAGGCCTTGGAATGATAGGTGAGGAACGGAGGGGGCGGGTCAGCTACGTCATCGGGCCGGATGGCAGCCCGCTGACCATGGCCGATCTGCCGCCGCCCGGCACCAGGCGCTGGGTGATCCGTCGCAAGGCGGAGGTGGTCGCCGCAGTGCGCGGCGGCTTGCTTAGCCTTGATGAAGCCTGCCGCCGCTACACACTGACCGTCGAGGAATTCCTGGCTTGGCAGCGGGCGATCGACCGTTTCGGGCTTGCCGGCCTGCGCGCCACGCGCATCCAACAATATCGCAATTGATGCGTGCAATAGACGCGGCAATCTCTTGCCGCTAGTTTCGCCCTTATGGGGCTGCTGATTCTTCTTGGCGTTGTGGTGCTGGCGGCTCTTTGGGCGGTCGCCACCTATAACGGGCTGGTCCGGCGCAAGAATGTGGTCGCCGAAGCCTGGAGCGGTATCGAGGCGCAACTGAAGCGCCGCGCCGACCTGATCCCCAATTTGGTCGAGACCGTCAAAGGCTATGCCGGACATGAGCGCGAAACGCTGGAGGACCTGGCGAAGCTGCGCTCGCAAGGCCAGACCCAGACCGACGTGGCGGCACGGGCCCAAACCGAGCAGGCGATCACCGCGGCTATCGGCCGGGTGCTGGCCGTCGCCGAAGCCTACCCGCAGCTGCGCGCGAGCGAGAACTTCCAGTCGTTGCAGAAGGATCTGGCGGAGGTTGAGGATCAGATCCAGCTCGCGCGGCGATACTACAATGGCGCGGTGCGCGACCTGAACGTGATGATCGAGCAGTTCCCGTCCCACCTCGTCGCCAATTGGGGCGGGTTCAAGCCGGCGCCGTTTTTCCAGATCGAGGATGCCGCCGACCGCGCCGTGCCGAAGGTGTCCTTCCCGCCATGACGACACGCGCCGTATTGGTTGCGGCGTTCCTCGCAATTGTTTCGGTTCCCGCGTCAGCCGAAGAGCGCATCACCTCCTATGCAAGCAAGATTGACGTCGCGCAAAACGGCGCGCTGACTGTCACAGAAACGATTTCGGTGGTGGCCGAAGGCGAGAGGATTCGCCATGGCATCTACCGCGACTTCCCCACGACCTACACCGACAAGATGGGCCGCCGCGTGCATGTGGGCTTCGACCTGCTTCATGTCACGCGCGACGGGCATGACGAACCGTACGATCTTTCCTCGATCGAAGCGGGCCAGCGCATCAAGATCGGCAGCGCCGACAGCTATGTCAGCTCCGGCCCGCACACCTACACGATCACGTATGCCACCGACCGGCAGATCGGATTCTTCAGCGACTATGACGAGCTCTACTGGAACGTGACGGGAAATTTTTGGGCGTTCCCGATCGACCACGCCGAAGCCACCGTCAATCTGCCGCTGGGCGCGCGCATTACGCGGTTTGCCTCCTACACCGGCTCTGCCGGCTCGCGTGACAACAACGCCATCTGCCGGCAATGGAGTGGTCGAACGCTTCATTGCTGGACGACGATGGTCCTCGCCAGCAACGAAGGGCTGACAGTGGCAGTGGGATTCGCCAAGGGCGCCGTGCTGCCGCCGACGCCGGCCGAGCGCCGCGCGCAGTTCATCCGGGACAATGCCAGCGTCGTCACAGCCATCGCCGGCGTGTTGATGCTGCTCGTGTATTTCGGCGCGACCTGGTTCGAGTTCGGGCACGATCCGCCGCACGGAACCATCATACCGCTGTTCGCGCCGCCGAAGGATTTTTCCCCCGCCGCCATCCGCTTCGTCCACCGCATGGGTTACGACCGCAAGGCGTTCTCCGCCGCCTTGGTGGACATGGCCGTCAAGGGTTTCCTGAAGATCACGGAAGACGACGGAACCTACACGCTCACACGGACTGGCCCGAGCGCCCGGGACGTAGCCCTGGATACCGGCGAGTCCGCAATGGCAAGCAGCCTGTTTACCTCCAGCCACGATTCCATCGAGCTGAAGCAGGCCAATCACACCGCCGTTGCGGCCGCCATTTCCGCGCTTCAGCGATCGCTGAAAAACGAATACGAACGCGTGTACTTCGTCACCAACAAGCACTGGTTCATTGGCGGTCTTCTCATTCTTGTCGTAACAGGCATCGCGAGCGCGCTGCTGTCGGACGATCCCGGGCCGTCCGGCTTTCTGCTGGTGTGGCTGTCCGGCTGGTCGCTGGGGACGGCCTTTCTTCTGCACCGGGTGGTGGATGCGTGGCGGGACGTTGTGGCCGGTCCCGGATCGAAAATCCTCAACACCATTGGCGCACTGTTCAGCACCGCCTTTGCCGTGCCGTTCGCCGGCGCGCTGGTCTTTGCGCTCTACCAGTTCGGGCACCTGATCTCGTGGCAGGCGAGCGCCGCGCTGATGATCGGTGGCGTTGCTGTTTACGTGTTCTACCATCTGCTGAAGGCACCGACGCTCGCGGGCGCCAGAATCTGCGATCAGATCGAAGGCTTCCGAACTTTCTTGAGCACGGCCGAGAAGGACCGGCTGGAGAAGCTGCATCCGCCGGCCGTCACCCCTCAGGTGTTCGAGAAATTCCTGCCTTACGCCATTGCGCTCGATTGCGAGAACGCGTGGAGCCGGAAGTTCGAGCAGGAAGCCGCAGCCGCCGGGGTGGCGCCGCAGCAATCCGGCTACAGCCCGAGCTGGTATTCGGGAAGCTCCTTCAATCATCTCGGTGCCGCCAGTTTTGCGTCGTCCTTGGGGGCATCCATGGCGAGCGCCGCCGCATCGGCCTCCACGGCGCCGGGTTCGAGCTCCGGCAGCGGCGGTGGCGGCTCGTCGGGCGGGGGTGGTGGCGGCGGAGGCGGCGGCGGCTGGTAGGCGCGGCGGCAGCCGGCGTGTGGAATGCTGGCCCGCCTCTGCATATGGCCGTGATACCCCGGCCACACCCCAGATCATGATCGTTGAAGCAAAGTCGCAACACCTTTCCCGCAGCCGGCCGGCCAAGTTCCCGGAGTTCCCATTCGAACCTCGGAAAACGGGAGGGGGGCCCCCCTGACCGCCGGTAGGTCGCAAAACGGAATTGTTCGTTTTGTTCGTCGAAAAAGTGGGAGGGGGGTACCCCCTCCTCTTGTGCGAAGCGCAACGGAATTGTTTTGCAAAAAAATGGGGGGTGGGGTCCCCCCATGATTCCCTCCGTTCGCCACGGCACCAGATGTTGCGGTTGACGAATGGCACAAACAGTCGAATTCACCACTCCGCATGGGCGCACGGTTACATCTCCCTCTGTCGTCATGGCCGCCCTCCGCAGCGGCCATCCATCCGGCGCGCGCGGCGAAGCACGCGAAAGCGTGTTCGTAGAACAGCGCGCCAAGAAGACTCCATCGCTCGCCGACGCTCGCGCGATGGATGGCCGGGACACGCCCGGCCATGACGGATTGAACACGCGATGAGATACGCTCATGCGCGCAAGGATGAGGCCGTTTTCCCGCTGGCGAACGGAATTATTTTCGCCGTTGATTCCGCACGGCTTTTTGCCTGCGACATGGCGAACACCGCCTCCGTCTGGGAGCAGATTCAGAGTCGCGCCGGGCCTTCCTTGCTAGACACAGGATCGACGGGCGAAATATTATACAACTGTTTTCGTGGGCTCGCGGGATTTCCTTATGAACATTCAGTGCTTGGTGCAGCGAAGGACCTTCTGCGGTGCCGTCGCATTGTGTTCCGTGGCTAGTTTCTCTTTCGCCGCGGCGCCCCGCGCGGGCGTGGACTGAGACCACTCTCTATTCCTTTTGCAGCCAAGGGGGAGGCTACTGCACGGATGGCCTCGAACCCCAGCGAAACAAGTTAGTTTTTGACTCTGCTGGGAATATCTATGGAACTGCCTCTTCCGGGGGAGCTAATGGCGCGGGCGATGTTTTCAAACTTGCGCCCGATGGCAATCTCACGGTCCTCCTGTCCTTTCCCGATCCTTTTGGCGGCGGCGCTCCGATCGGCGGCGTTGTAATCGACGATGCCAACTATCTGTACGGCACAGCCCAGAGCCACATCTTCAAGCTCGCCCCTGATGGGACAGTGACGCTAGTTCACCAATTCACCGGCGAGAATGGGGACGGCTCCCAGTTATTTGCGGGACTCCTTCGGGACAAAAAAGGCAATCTGTACGGTACGACGTTCGCAGGCGGCACCTACGGTTTCGGCACACTGTTCAAAATAGGTCCGAACGGGAAAGAGCACATCCTCCATTCCTTTGCGGGACCAGAGGGCGCGAATCCTCAGGCAGCGCCAATCATGGATGTCGCTGGGAGTCTCTATGGAACTACAGTCAACGGAGGCTCGAACAACTGCGGCGGATACGGCTGTGGGACCGTTTATAAGCTGGCTAAGGATGGCACTTTCATCGTCCTCTACGCTTTCACTGGCGGCCGGGTGAAGGACTCGCGATCGATCGAGCCGGAAATCTCTATGGCACAACAATGTGGGGCGGAAAAAACAACAGCTGCGGGACCGTGTTCAAGATAGCAGCGGACGGTACAAAGAGCACTCTCCATACATTTCTTGATGTTGACGATGGGTGCGATCCGGTCAGCCAACCTGTCTTGGACAAAGGGGGTAATTTATACGGGACCACCCGTCGTGGAGGTACTCGGGCCAATGGAACCGTCTTCAAGATATCTCACTTTGGTGCTGGATGCGCGTGGCACCCTATATGGTGCAAGTCTCTGGGGCGGCACGAACGGCCATGGCACGGTGTACAAGCTATCGAGATAAGCGGACCTATAGACGAGAGTAATTCAGGATACGAATTCCCCAAGAGCCGTTGCTAACGGCGGAGGCTAAAGCGTGGCGTGAACGGCAGCGCGCAAGGGTAGCGGCGAAATTCAATCGGCCTGAGGGTTTGTGACCGTCAGGTCGGCCGCATTGCGTGCTTGCGCAGGTGCCGCACGATCGCCATCTCCTCGACGCGGGACTGCTCGCGGCGTGCTTCGGCCTCCGAGGCCCGCCTTGCTTCCTGCTCGATGGCAAGCTCCATGCTCTTCAGGTCCTGATAGGCAGCGGCCATCTCCTCGTGGCACTGGCTGCGCTCGCGCTCGATATCGGTCAGGCTGTTGCGAATGTTTTCGCGCCGGCCGTCGATCGAGCGGACGAATGACGGGAAAGCGAGGCGGCCGATGTCGGTATCGTTCGCCCTCTGGCGTTCGCGCGCCACGCTCTCCTCGAGGTCGGCCAGCTTGCGCTCCAGATCGGCGCCCATGCCCTCCAAGGTGGCCAGGCGGCGCTTCAGATCGTCGACCTTGAAGCGCTTCAGGTGCAGGAGGGTATCTCGCCGTTTCATGGCTTGGCCCACAAAGCACAGGCGCGGACCGTCGCCAGGCCGATCGCCGTGGGAACTGAGGTTGTGCGCGATATCAAAGCCACCCCACTCTTCTTCTGCCATCATCTTGCCTTGAAGGATTTAAATGGCAGTAAACTTAATGAGCCGAATCATGGGTGGCTGGCGACGGACCGGAATTTCCGCGGAAGGCTTGGCGGCAGCGGCGAGGCCGGTGCGGCGGGCGGGATGGTTAAAGTGGATGTTAACCAATTCCCTTTACGGTGCAGCCATCCGTTAACTGCGCCAGCAGCGCTTGCGGGCGAATAGGGGGCTTACCAGATGCGTGTGCTTTTGATCGAAGACGACAGCGCCATGGCGCGCTCGATCGAGCTGATGCTTCGTTCCGAGGGGTTCAATGTCTACACCACCGATCTCGGGGAAGAAGGCATCGATCTCGGCAAGCTCTACGATTACGACATCGTGGTGCTGGACCTGCAGCTTCCGGACATGAGCGGTTTCGAGGTCCTGAAGACGCTGCGGCTGGCCAAAATTCAGACGCCGGTCATGATCCTCTCCGGCAACGCCATTGTGGAATCCAAGGTCAAGGCGTTGGGTTTCGGCGCCGACGACTACATGACCAAGCCGTTCCACAAGGACGAGCTGGTGGCGCGCATCCAAGCGGTCGTGCGGCGCTCCAAGGGGCATTCGCAGAGCGTCATCACCACCGGCAAGCTGACCGTGAATCTGGATGCCAAGACGGTAGAGGTGGACAGCCAG
Source organism: Alphaproteobacteria bacterium (assembly GCA_045810735.1). Taxonomy (GTDB): domain Bacteria; phylum Pseudomonadota; class Alphaproteobacteria; order Micropepsales; family Micropepsaceae; genus Rhizomicrobium. The sequence continues at coordinate 18,656 of JBJMVL010000096.1, read as the reverse complement.
CGCGTGCACCTGACCGGCAAGGAATACCAGATGCTGGAGCTGCTTTCCCTGCGCAAGGGCACCACCCTGACCAAGGAGATGTTCCTCAATCACCTCTATGGCGGCATGGACGAGCCCGAGCTGAAGATCATCGACGTGTTCATCTGCAAATTGCGCAAGAAGCTCGCCGCGGCGACCGACGGCGACAACTACATCGAGACGGTGTGGGGCCGCGGTTATGTGCTGCGCGATCCAGAAGGCAAGGAAGTGGTCGCCGCCGCCTGATAGCCCGGCCCGTTAAGGCTCGCGCGGCTATTTTCCGAAGGTCGGTGCTCTAGGATTGTTCTGCCGACAGACATCTTCCGTGAAGGAGGTGCGGGTTTCGTCGACTCGCCATTCGCCGTTGATACAGACCAGAACCCGCGTGGCGGACACACACATGCGGGTGCCATTGCTGTAGGCTCCGGTTCCCCAGCTACACACCGTTCCGCTCGCCTGCGCAGGCATGGTGCTGGCAGACGTCCTGCCAGCCGGCGCCGCCTGTGCGCACGTCGCGATGAGACACAGTGCGAGCGCCGCAAGAGACGATTTCACGAACATTGGATCCCCCAGATGGATTACCGCCGAACTATAATGCGCCGGTCCCGGTCGGCAATCCGGTCGTTAACCCGGTGATGAGACGCGCGGGGCTTTGTAAGGTTCACTTTGGCGGTTTCGGAAAATGGCCAGTCCAGGCGCAGCTGTCTCCGGCGCACCCCTGCAGCGCCGACAGTGCCTTCGCGAGATCCGATTGGATTTTCGCATAAGCCGATTGTCCCGCCACATTTTGCAGCTGATACGGATCGGCCTTCATATCGTAGAGTTCTACCTCGCCGGTGTTTGGCCACTCCATGTACCGATAATAGCGCGTCGCCACACCGCTGGTCTTCGTACATTGCGTGAGTGTCGCAGTATTCCAGGGCACCGATCTGTCGCCGAGAAGCGGAACGAGCGATGTTCCGTCAAGCACACGCCCTGCGGCAGCCCCTGCAAGTTCCACGAACGCGGCGGTCACATCGATGTTCGAAACGGGATTTTCCCGCGAGCCGGAATTTCCCGCCGGCAATCGCCAGTAGAGCGGCACCCGGAGACACTCTTCGTACAGAAGATCCTTTTGTTCGTCGACACGATGCTCGCCCAGAAGAAAGCCATTGTCGCTCGTGAACACGATGTGGGTGTTTCCAATTTGGCCGCTGGTCTCAAGTGCATTCACAAGCGCCGCAAGCGCACGATCGACCGCCTGCAGGCATTCCGCCCGCTTGCGCCACATATGGCGGATCGCTGCAATCTGATCTTTGGTGAGGAGCGGCAGCTTGCGAATATAATGCGGCTTGTCGGAGACATCGGTTTCGTTGAAGTTCGGGTAGGCGGGCATTTCCACGTGATCGAAGGAGCCCTTGTCCTGCTCATCCGGGGTGGCCGGTTCATGGGGCGCGTTCGGCCAGAAGAACAAGGCATAAGGTTGCGGCGCCGTGCTCAGGAAGGAGAGCACCTTTTCAGCGAACACATCGGTCGTGTATGCGCCGTCGCCATAGTGGACCAAGGTGCCATTCTCGTTGAGCCGAAAGTGCCGGTAATTGAGCTCCTCGCTCGCCATGGCGCGCCAGTCCGCATAGCCGGGCGGCACATGTTTCGGCGCGATCTTGCCGTAATTGTTTATGAACTTGCCGACGTGGCCGACGTAATATCCGGCATTGGTCAGCCACACCGGCAGAGCGTTGTCCTCGAGCGTGCGGTAGACGTCATATCCGCCGATCTTGTTGCCGAGAACGCCGTGATTGTGAGGCTGCAGGCCGGTGAGGATGCTCGCGCGAGACGGTGCGCACAGCGGAAATGGCAGGAAATGATTGTCGAACTGAATGCTCGTATCGCGTAGCATGCGCCTTAGGTTTGGCATCACCCGGTAGTCGTCGAACCGCATATCGTCGGCGCAGATGTGGATCAGGTTCGGTTTGTCGCTGCGCCGCACGCTGCGGGTGCGCGCTCTTCCCTGCAACGGAAGGAGGGTGGAGGCCGCAATACCGGCCTTGATGACGTCCCGGCGGTGAACCATTCGCGCTTTCCCTGAAGCCAGTCTGCCCAAAGCTTTATAGCGCCTGTTCCGGCCCCGTTTGAGCGAAAACGCGGCGGGACATTACCTGCGCCTTACATCTATTTCGGAAATAGCGATGCCAGTCCACTTTGACTTGCCTCGCAGACGCCCCGTTCGGTTATGAAGGCGGTGACAAGGCGCGCGGGCGTGACATCGAACGCCGGATTGGCGCCGGGCGATCCGGGCGCCGCAATTTCGACTGTTGCGAGTCCGCCGTCCGGCAGGCGGCCGGTCATTTTCAGGAGTTCGTCGGACGAACGCTCTTCGATGGGAATGTCGCGGCCGGATTGGAGCGTCCAGTCGATGGTCGACGATGGAAGCGCCACGTAGAACGGCACGTTAGTGTCTTTCGCGGCCAGCGCCTTCAGGTAGGTGCCGATCTTGTTGGCGACATCGCCGTTGGCGGTGACGCGGTCGGTGCCGACGATGCAGAGGTCCACCTCGCCGGCCTGCATGTAGTGGCCCCCGGCATTGTCGCCGATGATGGTGTGCGGCACACCGTGCGCGCCGAGCTCGAAGGCGGTGAGCGAGGCGCCCTGGTTGCGCGGCCGGGTCTCGTCCACCCACACATGCGTGGCGGTGCCTTCATCATGCGCCATGTAGATGGGCGCGAGCGCCGTGCCCCAATCGACCGTCGCGAGCCAGCCGGCATTGCAATGCGTCAGGATGTTGAGCGGTGCCCCGTTCTTCTTCGCTGCCGCCTCGCGCAGGATTTTTACCCCGTGCTCGCCAATGCTTTTGCAGGCTTCCACATCTTCGTCGCAGATGGCTGCCGCCTCGCGCCAGGCAATGGCAGCCCGCTGCTCCCGCGGATGGTTGCGCAAGGCATTGCACATCCGCTTTAACGCCCAGCGCAGGTTCACCGCCGTGGGACGTGTGGCGAGCAGCAGATCGTGGGCGCGATCCAGTGCTTCGTCCGACGCATCATCGCGCATGGCAAGCGCGATGCCGTAGGCCGCCGTTGCCCCGATCAACGGCGCGCCGCGCACAATCATCTCCCTTATCGCGCGCGCACAATCCGCAGCGTTTCGCAAGACAATCGTCTCGAGGCGGTGCGGCAGCCTGGTTTGATCGATCACCTCGACGGCATCGTCGCCGACCGGCCAGATCGTCCGGTACTGCCTGCCGTTGATGTTCATGAAAGGCTTCTAAATGAAGTCGCAAGGTCGGCGACTCGGTCCAATTCTTGAGCTGACAGATTTCCGACCATCACGTGAAATACATCTGAGATCGGCTCGCGAATCATAGGTGCAAAGGCAAGGGTGCCGTCGATGATCATTCCAAGCCGTCGCGCAGACGGCAAGCTAGTGGTTCCCTTCATCGTTGTTGCCCCCGACGAATCGAGAATGATCGTTAGAGCACGTCCGAGGGGCGTATTCTCAACACACGCAGACTGGATGTTCGAGCTATCTGCAATCAGTTCGGATGAAAGGAACAACATTTCTCCCGAGGCCTGCAATCGCACAGCAGGCAGTGCCAAAGGATCGCTTCCTTGCACAACCAGTCTGAATTCGACTGCTGGTCGTTTGTTCAATGCCCCTCGAAGCTCACCAGAGTTCGTACGTCCTTGCCCAGGGCGCGGAGCTTGCCGGCACCGCCGAGCTCGGGAAGATCGATGACGAAGGAGCAGCCCACCACCGTGGCGCCTGCCCGCTCCAGCAGCTTGATAGCGGCAAAGGCAGTACCGCCGGTGGCAATGAGATCGTCCACGACAATCACATGATCACCTTTGACAACGGCGTCGCTATGAATCTCCACACGGTCCGTGCCGTATTCGAGATCATAATCCTCGCCAAGCACGGTGTGCGGCAGCTTGCCTTTTTTGCGCACCGGGATGAACCCGCGGCAAAGCTGGTGCGCCACCGCGCCGCCCAGAATGAATCCGCGCGCCTCGATGCCCGCGATCCTGTCAATCTTCACCCCCGCATAGGGCTGCACCATCTCGTCCACCGCGCGCCGGAACGCGCGCGCGTTGCCGAGCAAGGTGGTGATGTCGCGAAACATGATCCCCGGCTTTGGGTAATCGGGAATCGTGCGAATAACTTTGGTGAAATCCATTGTCAGACCTTTTTGAGTACGCGACCGGCGACGGCATCGAGTTTCTTGAACAACTCGGGATCGCGCTTGTCCGGCGAGGTTATGAGGGCCGTGTCGAGCACGTGTTCGATGCCGAGCGGCGACGCCGTGCGCTCAGGGCCCAGCTTCGGCGCCACGCGCTTCACCACCCGCCGCGCGTTCTCCGCGTTGGCGGTGAGCACGCGGATCACCTGATCGACTGTCACGTGCTCATGGTCCGCGTGCCAGCAATCGTAGTCCGTCACCATCGCAACGAGGGCGTAGGGCAGCTCGGCTTCGCGGGCGAGCTTGGCTTCCGGCATCGCCGTCATGCCGATGACGCTGCAGCCCCAGGAGCGATACAGATTGGATTCCGCCAAGGTCGAGAACTGCGGACCCTCCATCGCGAGATAGGTGCCGCCCTTTGCACAACGGATATCTTCTTCCTGCGCCGCCTTGTACAGCGCATTCGCCAGCTTCGGACACACGGGATGCGCCATCGAAACATGGGCGACAAATCCTGGCCCGAAGAAGCTCTTCTCGCGCGCATGCGTGCGGTCGATGAACTGATCCACCATCACGAAAGTGCCGGGGGAAAGCTCTTCCTTGAACGAACCGCAGGCGGACACCGAAATCACATCGGTGACCCCGGCGCGCTTCAGGGCATCGATGTTGGCGCGATAGTTGATCGAAGTAGGCGAATGCACATGGCCGCGGCCGTGGCGCGGCAGGAAGACCATGTCGACGCCAGACAAACGTCCGAACAGCAATTCATCCGACGGGGCGCCCCACGGGCTTTCGATGCGCTGCCAGCGCGCGTTCTCCAGCCCGTCGATGTCATAGACACCGCTGCCACCGATGATTCCGAGAACCGTTTTGGCCATGGCGTGCGTTCTAACACGCCCCGCACCTCGTGCAATTCATAGACGAATTGCGCCGATCTCGGGGCGGTCCTCGGAGCAACACCTTTAAACGAGCCAAATACTGCAGAGATTTGCGCGGCGACCGTGCGTGGACGAATCATTGTAAGCTCCCCCGTCAGCAGAGTGGGAGACGCCTGTGCCACCGCGAAACTGGATGGAGAAATACCTCGAAATTGGGCTTTTTGGCTCGCGCTGGCTGCTTGCACCTTTCTACGCCGGGCTCGTGATCGCGCTGGCGATGCTGTTGATCGTCTTTTTGCGGGAGCTTGCGTCCGCAATACCTGGTGTCATTCGATTGGACGCCGAACAGATGATCTTGTCCGTATTGACGCTGATCGATCTGTCGCTCGCCGGAAATCTCGTGCTGATTGTGGTCTTTTCCGGTTACGAAAACTTCGTCTCGAAGATCAGCGCCGCTGTTGGCAGTCGAGACCGGCCATCATGGATGGGCACTCTCGACTTTTCCGGATTAAAAATGAAGCTTATCGGGTCAATCGTCGCAATTTCTGCAATTTCACTGTTGCGCGCGTTCGTAACTTTAACGCAGCAGGGGCCAGCGTTGGATACGCGCAAACTCGGCTGGCTCATTGCCCTCCACATCACATTTCTGTTGTCGGGTGTAATGTTCGCCATCATGGATTGGGTCGCCAGCCTGACCGAGGAGCGCCGGATTGCCGAATTGCGTGCCCTGGCGAACTCGCCCTAGTCGACGGGTTGCAAAAAAAATTGTGCAGAGCCGTCTTCGGGTGAATTAGAGGAACTCGGCGCTCAATGAATGTCGGCCCAGACGCGGCGGTAGGAGAGATAAAGCAAGCCAGCGAAGGCGATTAGGAACAGCATCACCCCGAAGCCGATGCGCTTGCGGTGCTCCATGGTGGGCTCGGCGGCCCAGGTGAGGAACGTCACCACGTCGTGCGCCATCTGGTCCACCGTGGCCTTCGTGCCGTCCGCATACGTCACCTGGTTGGCCGATAGCGGCGGCGGCATGGAGATGTTCCAGCCGTTGAAGTAGGGGTCGTAGTATTTGTTCGGCAAGACCTTGAAGCCCGCCGGCGGCTTCTGATGGAAACCGGTGATGATCGAATACACGTAATCCGGTCCGCCAGCCCGCGCTTTCGTTATGATCGACAGATCGGGCGGCAATGCGCCGTTGTTGGCGGTACGCGCGGCCTGCTCGTTCGCAAAGGGCGGCGGGAAGTGGTCGGCCGGAATTCCGGGACGCATCAGCGGAGTGCCGCTTGAGTCGACAGTTTCGCCCTTGTCGTTCGGGCCAGCAGGAACCTTGTATCCTGCCGCGATCGCTTTCACCTGCGGATCGGTGAAGAAGCCGTCGCCGCCGTTGTCGGACGACAGCGCATGAAACGACACGCGGTTCAGGCTGTGACAGGCGGAGCAGACTTCCTTGTAAACCTGAAAGCCGCGCTGCAGCGCCGCTCGGTCATACATTCCGAATGGTCCGGAGAACGACCAGCCGGGCTGCTTCGGCGGCAGCGGGCTGGTGTCGATGGCGGCGTTCGCAGCCGTCGCGGCGGCGAGCAGGCCAAGCGTGAGAGCGAACCGAGCAAAGCGCATTTCAGACCTCACTCGGCGGGTGCAGCGTTGACCTGTTCGACACCGGTTCCGGTGACGGAGGTCGCGATGGTAGCGGGCAGCGGCCGCGGAGTTTCGATCAGACCCAGCAGCGGCAGGATGATCCAGAAATAGGCAAAGTAGTAGGCAGTGCCGAGCCGTGCAAAAGGCAGCATCGGAATAGCGGTGCCGGGGAACACCGCGTCGGGGCGATGAGCGCCAAGATAGCCGAGCACGATGCAATCGATGACGAGCGCCCAGAAGAACTGTTTGGCCAGGGGCCGGAAGCGCATGGAGCGCACGCGAGAGGTATCGAGCCACGGCACGAAGAGAAGGGTGATCAGCGCGCCGAACAACACGATAACGCCGATGAGCTTCTGCGGGATTGAGCGCAACATGGCGTAGAAGGGCAGCAGGTACCATTCCGGCACGATCTCAGGCGGTGTTACCAGCGGATTGGCGGGGACATAATTGTCGGGTTCCACCAGCGAGTTCGGCAGGTAGAACACAACGATCGCAAACAGGATGACGAACAGGCAGAGATAAAACGCGTCCTTCACCGTGTAGTACGGATGAAACGGGACCGTGTCCTGCGGGCCTCTCACATCGATGCCGAGCGGGTTGTTGTTGCCCGGCACGTGCAGCGCCCAGATGTGCAGCACGACCACGCCTGCGATGACGAAGGGCAGCAGGTAATGCAGCGAGAAGAAGCGATTGAGGGTCGGATCTCCTACAGCAAAGCCGCCCCACAGCCATTGCGTGACCGCCGTTCCGAAGTGCGGCAGAATTTGGTCAATCGAGCTGAACAGGTTGGTAATAACGGTGGCCGCCCAGAACGACATCTGGCCCCAAGGCAGCACGTAACCCAGAAAAGCCGTGGCGATCATCAGCACGTAAATGATCACGCCCAGAATCCACAGCACCTCGCGCGGCGCCTTGTACGAACCGTAATAGAGGCCGCGGAAAATGTGGATGTACACGGCGAGGAAGAAGAACGATGCACCGTTGGAATGCATGTAGCGCAGCAGCCAGCCATAGTTCACGTCGCGCATGATGTTTTCGACGGAGTCGAAGGCCAAGTTGGCGGCCGGCACGTAGTGCATCGCCAGCACGATGCCGGTGACGATCTGGATGCCCAGCATGAAGGTGAGGATGCCGCCGAACGAGTACCAGAAATTGAGGTTCCGCGGCGTCGGGAATGTCGACATCGTGTCGTTGGCGAACCGCAGGATCGGCAGGCGCGAATCGAGCCAATGGGTGAAGCGCGTCTTCGGAACGTAGGTCGAATGTCCGGCCATGCCTCGCTCCCTCAACCGATCTTGATGCGCGTGGGATTCAGGAACGCGTAGGGAGGCACATACAGATTCTCCGGTGCGGGTCCGCGGCGGATGCGGCCTGCGGTATCGTACTGGGAACCATGGCAGGGGCAGAGATAGCCGCCGAAATCCCCCTGATGATCGAGCGGAATGCAGCCGAGATGCGTACAAATGCCGATGAGAATCAGCCATTCCGGCTTGATCACCCGGTCCTGATCCGTGGCCCGCGCGCTGTCGGGCAGGTTGGCATTGCGGGCGAGCTGATCCGGCAGGCTGGACACTGGCACCGCCCGGGACTCCACGATCTCCTTCTGCGTGCGGCGGCGGACGAACACCGGCTTGCCGCGCCACATCACGGTGACCTGCTGGCCTTCCTGCACCGGCGACAAATCGAATTCGACAGATGACAGCGCCAGAACGGAGGCGGACGGATTCATCTGGTCGATGAGGGGCCACGCGAGAGCGGCCAATCCCACGCCGCCCGCAGCCGCTGTCGCAATATGTATGAAGTCGCGGCGGGTCGGCTCGGCCGCTGTCGTGGTTGCCACGGATATCACCCTTGGATCAGGCGCTCCGGGGTGGAGAGTTGGGGTTCCGCGCGCACCCCCGGAAAGCCTGCGCGTGGCTGATTTGCGCGGGCAAAATAGTGGCTTGGAGGTAGGGGGTCGTCGCGGCACGATGCCGCAGAAATCCGCGCTTTCCGAGCATCTGCGCGGAGGCTCCCTGCTTGTGCTTTGCGTCCCAGTGCGTTCCATGATGCTGCTGCCGGGCAGGAGCCGATTGGGAGTGAGCGCTTCAACGGGAGCAGACAGGCATCGGGTTGCCGCATGGTTTCAGGAGCTGCGCGACCGCATTTGTATCCAGTTTGAGGAGATTGAGCGGGAACAGGCCCGTCCTTTCGCCGACCGGCCTGCAGGAACGTTTGAGCGGAAAGCTTGGTGTCGCCCCGGCGAAAACGGTGAGGATGCCGGCGGCGGCGAGATGAGCATTCTCCGGGGACGCGTATTCGAAAAAATGGGCGTGAATGTCTCGACGGTTTACGGGACCTTCAGTCCGGAATTCGCGAAACAGGTGCCCGGCGCCACAGAGGACCCAAGGTTTTGGGCCAGCGGTATTTCACTGGTGGCGCACCCACAGAGTCCGCACGTGCCGGCGGTGCACATGAACACTCGGCATATTGTGACAACGAAAGTCTGGTTCGGCGGCGGCGCCGATCTGACTCCCATAATTCCTAACGAAGACGATACGCGTGATTTTCATGCCGCACTGAGGCGGGCCTGCGACATGCACGATCCGGCTTATTACCCTCGGTACAAAGCGTGGTGCGACGAATACTTCTTTCTGCCGCACCGCGATGAGCCGCGGGGTGCCGGCGGCATCTTTTTCGACTACCTCGATAGGGGCGATTGGGACGCAGATTTCGCGTTTACCCGTGACGTGGGGCTGGCATTCCTCGACGTCTATCCCCAAATCGTCCGGAGACGGATGGGGCAGCCGTGGACCGAAGCCGAGCGGGAGCATCAGCTCGTGCGACGCGGGCGTTATGCGGAGTTCAATTTGCTGTACGACCGGGGTACCCAGTTTGGGCTAAAGACGGGGGGAAACGTGGAAGCCATCCTGATGAGCCTGCCACCGGCTGTTCGCTGGCCATGAACTGATCGCCGGGGCCGCCATTGTTCGATTTCATGTCGCCCGCGCTTGCCGCCCTCCTGCAGGTCATCCTCATCGACATTGTGCTGGCCGGCGACAACGCGCTTGTTATCGGCATTGTTGCATCGCGGGTTCCCAAGGTCAGCCGCAAGCGGGTGATCTTCTGGGCGCTGGTGGTCGCGGTGGTTCTGCGCATCATCCTTGCCACCATCACCGCCACACTTCTCGACATCATCGGTCTGACGTTCGCGGGTGGTTTGCTGCTCCTCTGGGTGACCTGGCGGCTTTATCGCGAGATCCGTCACGCCGAAGAGAAGAAGGTCGACCTTCGCCGAATCCGGGAAGCCACCGACGAGAACGGAGAGGATGGAATGCCCGGCGTTACAATGCGCCGCGCGGTGATACAGGTGGCGCTTGCGGACTTGTCGATGTCGCTGGACAACGTACTGGCGGTTGCCGGGGCCGCCATGGATCATGTGTGGGTGCTGACGATTGGCCTGCTGTTGTCGATCGCACTGATGGGCGTCGCAGCAGCCATGATCGCAAACCTGCTCCAGCGCTACCCATGGATCAGTTACGCGGGTCTTATCATCGTCTTTTATGTTGCCATCCGCATGATATGGCTGGGCGGTGTCGAGATCTTTCATTCTCAGCGCGCGGACCGCGCACATCCCGTTGCCGGGTTCTCGCTGGCCATGAGCGCCCGATAAGGCAGCATCAATACGACGTTGCTTGCACCATCGCTTTCAGGCGTTCAGCCAACAACAGCGCATCTTCCGTAAAGTCAGAATCGATCCACCATTCTTCCAATTCTGAAAGAATACGCCCGACCAACGGTCCCTTCACAACCCCGGCATCAATGACATCGCGTCCGGATAGCGGAAACACCGGCCGCTGCCATGCGTCGGCGATTGCTAACAAGGCGAGCCACCGAACAGCGTTGGATATCTCTGCATCCTCCGCCCAGCGCAGTCGCAAGCGATCGCGAAACTGCTGCTGCCCCAGCCGGTAGAGAAGCTTTCGCGCGTCGCGATCAGACAAGTGGGGCACGATCCTCTCGTTCGGTGTGAGAAGCCCGCGCATTCTCTCACGGTCGGCGGTCGACATCTTCAACCGCTCCGCCACTAACTCCGCCGTATCTGGTTCGTCGGGCAGCAGCGCGGCCAGGCGAAGCAGCGCGTCGGGCGGGAAAATGTTCGCGCGATCGATATCAACCAACCTCTCAAGCCGCTGCACATCGAAAGGATCGGGAAGAAACGCGCCAAGGATGCCGGCTGCGGCCATCACGCGAATGGCTGGCGCAGGGTTTTCCGCCTGAAGCAGCTTCAGCAGTTCTGTTCGAAGCCGTTCGCCGGATAGCTTCGCGACGCCACTCTTTTCAGCAACCGCAGCCTGCAATGCTGCGGCATCGATATCGCCTCTTCCGTACCACGCGTGAAACCGGAAGAGGCGCAGGATGCGAAGATAATCTTCGCGGATGCGCGTGACCGGATCGCCAACAAAGCGGATGCGGCCGGCTTCCAGATCGCGAATGCCGTCGAAATAATCGAACACTTCGCAATCGCGCGTCGCATAGAGTGCGTTGATGGTGAAGTCGCGGCGTGCAGCGTCCTCTTTCCAGTCCGTCGTAAAGGCGACAGTAGCGCGCCGGCCGTCCGTCGCCACATCACGCCGCAGCGTGGTGATCTCAAACGGCTTCCCATTAGAGATTGCCGTCACCGTTCCATGCTCTATCCCAGTGGGGATTGCGGCCAGACCCGCTGCTTCCAGCCGACGTGTGACCTCGTCCGGCGGCAACGGCGTCGCAATGTCGACATCGGCGACGGGCCGTTGCAGCAGGGCGTCGCGAACTGCGCCACCGACGAACCGCGCTTCGACCGATCCTTTGGTGAGCGCATCCAACACGGCGCGTGCTTCCGGCGCGGTCATCCAGGAGTCGCGCAACGGGTCGAGCCTCACGGCGAGCGATCCTTCTCCACGTGGCCGGGAACGATCTTTCCGTTCACCACATGCGGCGGCACATAGCGGCCTTGCGTGCTTTCGCCTTCCGTCAGGCCGACATAGATGAAGCTGGCGGCAACGAGACCCAGGCCGCTGATAAACAGCACGGTCCATGGCGTATCGTGCTGCGGCACAATCGAGCGGGCGCGCGATAGCAGCAGGTAAGCGCCGTAGATCGCGAATGGAACGGCGAACAGGAGTGCCCGAAGCAGCAGAACGCGAATCATTCCGCCAGCAGTCTATCGGCAAAATTCACCAGAATCCCCGCCGTCGCGCCCCAGATGTAATGGGAGCCGTAGTTGAAGGCATAGACTTGCCGCGCGCGGCCCTGCCACTCCATGCTTCGGCGCTCGCGATTGGCGGGATTAAGGAGGTGATGAAGCGGCACCTCAAAGACGGCTTCCACTTCGTTGGAATCTGGCGAGAGGGTGAAGTCTTCTGGCAGAAGTCCGACCACAGGGAGAATGGCGAACCCGGTGCCGGTTTCATAGCAATCGAGGAAGCCAGCCACCCGCACCAGGTCGGCGCCGATCCCCGTTTCCTCCTCGGTTTCGCGCAACGCGGTTCTGACGAGGGAAGAATCCTCCGTGTGCAGACGGCCCCCGGGGAAGCTCACCTGCCCGGCATGGCGTGACAGATGTGGCGTACGGCGCGTGAAGAGCACCGTCGGCTCCGCCCGCGACACAATCGGTACGAGAACCGCCGCCGGTGCGAGTTGGCGCGTTGTGCTCGGACGCGCATCGGGATTGAGATCGTAGTCGCTGCGCGTCGGGGTCAGTGAGATGTGTGGAGGTTCCGCACGGAGGTGCTGGCGCAGCAGTGCAACCTCGCCGCGCGCGATTTGCTCCAGCACTTCTGTCCAGATGTTCATGCCGCTGCGCCTATCGGTAAGAATACACCTGCGCTCCAAACCCCGCCTGGCCATTTTCTGCTGGAACCGCAATTTGCGCGAGTTGGCGGGAAACGTCTGCGCTAAGATGTGCAGCAAGGCCGGAGCGAGTATGGTCGGGTATGAACGTCACGTAATTCCAAGCTCACGGCGTTGTGCGGAATCCCGCGGAATCTCTCGTTTGTTTGCGGTTGCACCGCAGTCGCTTGGGTGCAATGAAGGCGCTGACGGCAGCCCGCGACCTAAAAGATAGGTGTCGCCACGGCGACGAACAATGGAAGCACCTGATCGTAGCGTGAAGAGATGATTGGATGACCAACATCGAAGCCATTGCGAGTCCCACCACCGATAGTGCGGTCACGCAGGCCCGCAGGGTAGCAGACCGTTTCGCTCGTGTGCGCGAGGCAGTTGAGCGGGTTGTCCTTGGCCAGCGAGAAGTTATCGAGCAGGCGTTGATCACGCTGCTTGCCGGCGGGCACGGCTTACTTGTCGGCGTGCCAGGTCTTGCGAAGACCCGTCTTGTTGAAACACTTGGAATCGTTCTTGGACTGGATTGGAAACGCATTCAGTTCACGCCGGATTTGATGCCGGCGGACATTGTCGGTTCCGAAGTGCTGGAAGAGGCAGACAGCGGGCGCCGCGCCTTCCGCTTCATACGCGGGCCGGTGTTCACGCAACTGCTGATGGCCGACGAAATCAATCGCGCGAGCCCAAGAACGCAGTCCGCGCTGCTTCAGGCCATGCAAGAGCGTTATGTCACGATCGCCGGGCAGCGGCACGATCTTCCAATGCCGTTTCATGTACTCGCGACGCAAAACCCGCTGGAGCACGAAGGCACCTATCCGCTGCCGGAAGCGCAACTCGACCGCTTTTTACTGCAGATTGACGTCAGCTACCCCGATCAGGATGCGGAGCGGCAAATGCTCATCGCTACGACGTTTGGCGAGGAGACGCCGCCCGAGCCGGTCTGCGGGTCGGCTGAACTCATGGAAGCACAGCAGCTCGTGCGCCGTCTTCCGGTTGGCGAAAAGGTGGTCGAAGCCGTATTGCGTCTGGTGCGTGCTGCCCGTCCCGGCCAAAGTGACGCGAGTGATCTGCAGAATTTGATCACTTGGGGACCGGGGCCGCGCGCCAGTCAGGCGTTCATGCTTGCGATCCGCGCAAAGGCGCTCATCGAAGGTCGCTTTGCACCTTCCATGGATGACGTGGAAGCGCTGGCCCAACCGATACTGCGCCATCGCATGGCGTTGAGTTTTGCAGCCCGTGCGGAAGCCAGGACCGTTGCCGATGTAATCGCGCAGCTCTGCCGGAATTGTCTGTAGAACGCTTGCCCGAACTCGATAGACCCGATCTGCACGAAATGACTCGCCTTCGGGAAGAGGCGGAGCAGCTTGCCGCCGCACTCCCGCCCCTGCTGGCCGATGCCGGGCGTCTCGCTTCCTCTATAAGCCTCGGCATTCACGGCCGGCGCAAGGCGGGGAGCGGCGAGAGCTTCTGGCAGTTCCGCCGCTATGCGGCGGAGGATCCTGCTGCGGCCATCGATTGGCGTCAGTCGGCCAAATCGCAGCATCTGTTCGTGCGCGAGCGCGAATGGGAAGTCGCGCAGGCGGTGTGGTTTTGGCGTGACGGGTCAGCGACAATGCGTTTCGCGTCGCAAACCGCCAACGTCAGCAAGATCGATCGCGCAACGGTCCTGCTGCTGGCGCTGGCCTCATTGCTCTCGCGAGGCGGTGAACGGATCGGGCTGCTGGGAGGCAAGTACGCGCCGGCATATGGACGGGTGGGATTGCAGCGCCTTGCTCACGAACTGGCCGAAGCACGGCGGCCGGACGATCCGTTGCCGCCGGACGGGCAAAGCGGCCGCGGAGCACAGCTTGTCTGGCTGAGCGATTTTCTGTCGCCCCCGCAAGACGTCAGGAACGTCGTGCTGCGGCTCGCGGCTGCAGGCTTCACCGGTCATCTCGTTCACATCATCGACCCGGCTGAAGAGGACTTTCCATTCGAAGGACGGGTCCGGTTTGAGGCACTCGGCAGAGCTGAGAGTGAGATCTTTGGCCGTGCGGAATCTGTGAAGGCACTCTACACGCAACGGTTCCGCGCTCATGCGGAACAAGTTTCCAGCTTGGCGCGGCAGTTCGGCTGGAGCTACGTCGCACATCGAACCGACAGCAGCGCGGCCTCTGCTTTGGCAACCCTTTATTCCGCAGTTGGCGGGGATGCTGTGCGGCGGACAGCCTAGATGCTTGGCGGACTGAGTTTTGTAGCGCCATGGATTCTTGTGGGATTGGTCATCCTGCCGGCGATTTGGTGGTTGTTGCGTGTTACGCCGCCGGCGCCCGCGCATGTATTCTTTCCACCTTTGCGTTTCCTGCGCGGTTTGAAATCCGCCGAAGAGACCCCGGCGCGCACGCCTTGGTGGCTGCTGGCAATGCGGATGATCGTGGCAGCACTGATCGTGGTTGCGCTCGCCGAACCCATTTTGGGTGCTGCTCCGGCATCGCGCGCAACGGGCCCGCTCGTGCTGTTTGTCGACAACGGCTGGACGGCCGCGCACGCCTGGAGCGAACGGCAGGCTGCCATGGCAGATGCGATCACGACTGCCGCGAGGGCCGCCCGTCCGGTCGCCATTGTGCCAACCGCCGCAGCGCAACCACCTACGATCACCATGTTGGACGGCGGCAAGGCTTTGCGTACCGCAGAAAATCTGAATCCTGAACCGTGGTTACCGAACCGGATGCGCGCCGCAGCAGCATTGGCCAAGGCGCATTTCACCATGTCACCCGAAATTCTCTGGTTCAGCGACGGCTTGGACGATGGCGACTCCGAGAAGACTGCGAGGACTCTTTCTCGCGTTGGACATGTGACCGTTATTGCGGATTCGTCAGCAAACCTACCGCTCGCACTTCGTCCAGAAACGAGCGAAGCGGACGGATTCCGGGTGACAGTAATTCGTCCCGATAATGACGTCGGTCCGCGCCGCGGCGAGGTGCTCGCGCTGGGCGCCCGCAGCGAAGTTCTGGCCATGGCACCCTTTCAATTTTCGCGCGGCAGCGAAACAGCAGGCGCGCGATTGCGCCTTCCATTGGAAGTGCGCAATGAGGTGCAGCGTCTCACGATCGCGAACGAAGATTCGGCAGGGGCCGTTCGCCTGCTGGACAGGAGCGCGCGGCGCCGCTCCGTCGGCCTCGTGTCCGCGAGCAATATGGAGAACGAGCAGCCGCTGCTATCCGATGTCTATTATCTCCAACGCGCCCTCTCGCCTTTCGCTGAGCTGCACAAAGGGACTGTGGAGGATGTCGCCAACCGCAATGTCTCCGTACTGGTGCTGTCGGACATCGGCAAGATTGCTGGAGTGGATCGAGATCGCGTGATCAAATTTGTTGCCGGGGGCGGCGTCCTGATTCGCTTTGCTGGCGGCAGAATGACCGAAGGCGTCGACGATCTGATTCCCGTCCGGCTGCGAACCGGCGGCCGCTATCTCGGTGGCGCGCTGGCATGGGCAACGCCCCAGCATCTTGCCCCATTTCCCGAATCGAGCCCTTTCCGCGGGCTTGCTTCTCCCCGCGACGTGACAGTGTCGCGTCAAGTTCTGGCAGAGCCGTCGCTCGAATTGGGAGAACGCACCTGGGCGCGCCTGACGGATGGAACACCGCTGGTCACCGCACAACAGCGCGGACGCGGATGGATCGTGCTGTTTCATATTACGGCCAGCCCATCTTGGTCGTCGCTGCCGCTGTCGGGGCTTTACGTGGACATGCTGCGCCGTCTTCTCGCTCTCGCGGGAGGCACGCACCCAAGCGATCTGGTGACCGACGGTTCCGTAGCATTTCCACCGATCGCCACGCTGGATGGATTCGGCCGGTTGCAGAAGCCGCCGCCAGATACGTTGCCCATTCGAGGTCGCCAACTTTCGCATTTGAAAGCGTCGCCAGCGCATCCTCCGGGCCTGTACGGCGCCGCCGGCAGCGAAGTTGCCCTTAATGCTGCGGACGCAGATACGAGCCTTAAAGCGTTCGGCGATCTTGGTGTACGCACGCGACCTTACGCAGGTAGCGCGGCACTCAACCTTCAGACACCGCTGCTATTGCTTGCGTTGCTGCTGCTCTTCATCGATGTCCTAATTTCCTTGTGGCTCCGCGGTTATCTCATGAATGCCCGCCGTTGGTTTGCCTTGGGGCCGGCTACGTTGGTCGTCCTGTTTGCGACCGTTAATCAGCAGTCCGCGCGCGCAGACGATTTCGACATGCGCGCGGCGCTCGACACCCGGCTGGCGTACGTCATTACCGGAATTCCTGAAGTCGACGAGATGAGCAGGGCCGGACTGACAGGGCTCGGCCTCTACCTCAAGGCGCGTACATCTTACGATCCGAAAGAGCCGGCGGGCGTCAACCTGGACGCCAACGATCTGGCCTTTTTCCCACTTCTGTATTGGCCGATGGATGCCCGCGAGCATGATCTTTCCGCCAAGGCGCTCGCGAAAGTCGCCGACTACATGCGCAATGGGGGCACCATTCTTTTTGACACGCGCGATCAAAGCGCGGCGACGGGAGCACGGTCGCCGGGCGAGCAGACGCTGCAGCGCCTGATCGGCAAGCTCGATCTGCCGCCGCTGCAGCCCGTGCCGTCGGACCACGTGCTCCGCAAATCGTTTTACCTTCTGCAGGATTTTCCCGGGCGTCGGGTGGGCGGAAAGGTCTGGGTCGAGGCGTTGCCACCGCCGGATCCGGATGTTGGCGCCGCGCCGGCCCGCGGCGGCGACAGCGTATCTCCGGTGATCATTGGCGGCAATGATTGGGCATCGGCGTGGGCGGTGGATTCATCGGGACAGCCGATTGCAGATGTTGAAGGCGGCGACCAGCAGCGCGAAATGGCGGTGCGGTTCGGCATCAACGTGGTGATGTACGCGCTCACCGGAAACTACAAGACGGACCAAGTCCACGCGCCGGCGCTGCTCGAACGCATGAGGCGGTAGGTGCATTACGGCATCGATTTCGCGCCGCACGTGCCCCTGTGGGCCTTCTGGACATTTTTCGCGCTCGCAGCCGGGGCGACCATTCTTTCCTTCTTTCTGCGCGCGCCAGGTGCCTGGGCGCGCGGTCTGGCCTTGGCCACTGTCCTGCTTGCACTGGCAAATCCGCTGATCGTGCGCGAAGCGCGCCAAGGTCTGCCTGACGTTGTTGCGCTTGTTGTGGATCACTCGGCGAGCATGGACATGCGCGGGCGGCGCAGCCAAGCGGACGCCGCCGCTGAGAAACTCGCCAAGCAGTTGTCTGCGGACAAATCACTTGAGGTGCGGCGCGTCGATGTCACCACACGTGCCGGAGAAGACACCGGAACGCAGCTGTTTGCCGCTTTGCAGAATGCGCTGGCGTCGGCGCCGCCGGACCGCATCGCCGGTGCGATTGCGGTTACGGATGGCGAGGTCCATGACGCCCCGCCCAGCGGGAAACGGGCCCTTAACGCGCCCCTACACGTGCTGATTGCCGGTCAGCACGACGAGCAGGACCGCAAGCTTTCGGTCATCAACGCCTCTCGCTTCGCGATCGTCGGACAGGCCGCGGACATCACGCTGCGCGTGGATGATTTCGGCGCTCAGCCCGGCGGCTTGGCCGAAGTCGCAATTCGCGTCGATGGTGTAGATGCGGGCATGCGGACAGTGCCAACCGGCCACAATACATCGATTCACGTGCTCGTCTCCCATGCGGGAGAGAACGTCGTGGAGATCGATGCCCGGCCGCGCGCGGACGAATTGAGTTTGCTGAACAACCGGGCTGTCGTTCCGATAACGGGCGTGCGCGACCGTTTGCGCGTGCTGCTTGTCTCGGGCGAGCCACATGCCGGTGAGCGCGTCTGGCGCTCCCTCCTCAAGGCAGATCCGTCTGTTGACCTGGTGCATTTCACGATCCTGCGGCCGCCAGACAAACAGGATGCGACGCCGATCAGCGAACTCGCACTGATTGCGTTTCCCACGCGAGAGCTGTTCGTTGAGAAGCTATCCGGATTTGACCTTGTCATTTTCGATCGCTGTAACACCGGTGGCGGCCTCTCGCTCATTCCGCTCGCCTACTTCGAGAACATCGCCCGTTACGTGGAGAACGGCGGCGCTCTGCTGCTCGCATCCGGCCCGGAATTTGCCGATCAAT
>JBJMVL010000095.1:0-9959 GCA_045810735.1 Alphaproteobacteria bacterium | reverse complement strand
GTGATGGTGATCTGGTTTGCGACAATCGCATCGTTGGGCCTCCTCTCAATTATCCGGGCACCGGCGATCCTCGCAGCACTCAGTCCGCATTATGGGATCGCACTGTTCGCGCGCGAGCCATGGACCGCCTTCGTCTCGTTGGGCTCTGTCGTGCTGGCCGTCACCGGTTGCGAAACGCTGTACGCCGACATGGGCCATTTCGGAAAATTTCCCATCCGCTTTGCCTGGCTCGTCATCGTGCTGCCGGCGTTGATCCTGAATTATCTCGGTCAGGGGGCGGCGCTCCTCCTCGATCCCCATAAGACGCCGATCGCGTTTTATGCCGTGGCGCCCCACTGGGCGCATTATCCGCTCGTCGTGCTTGCCACCATCGCCTCGATCATCGCCTCTCAAGCGGTGATCTCGGGTGTGTTTTCGCTGGCGAAACAGGCTGTGCAGCTTGGGCAACTGCCGCGGATGGAAATCCGCCACACCTCCGAAACAGAGGCGGGTCAGATCTATGTGCCGAGCATGAACACCCTGCTCTGCGTTGGGGTGGTGCTGATCGTGCTGATCTTCCGCTCGTCCGGTGCGCTGGCCACCGCCTACGGCATTGCCGTCACCGGCATTATGGTGTTGAGCACGATCCTTGTTGCCACCGTCGCCGTGCGGCAATGGCATTGGAGCCGCTGGACGGTACTCCCGGTATTCGGCGCGCTTGCGCTGATCGACATCGCCTTCCTCGGTTCCAATTCCCTCAAGATTATCGAAGGAGGCTGGCTGCCGATCGGCATCGCCGTTGCCGTCTTCGTCGTGATGGATACCTGGCGGCTGGGACGTCGCGCTCACCTCGACAAAATCCGCGAGGGTGCGTTGCCCGTGGAGCTGCTACTGGCCCGCGCCGAGAAAATGTCCCAGCGCATTTCCGGGACGGCGATTTTCATGACCATCCGCACCGATATGGCGCCCGGCGCGCTGCTGCACAGCATCAAGCATTATCATGTGTTGCACGAGCGCGTGGTGCTGATGAACGTCGCATTTGAGGACAAGCCGTTCGTACGCGAGAGCAAACGGGTCAACGTGCAGAAGCTCGGCAAAGGTTTCTACGAGGTGAAGGTCAAATTTGGCTTCTTTGAAACGCCCGATGTGCCACGCGCCCTGGAACAGGCGCGCAGGCGTGGCCTCGCGCTCGATGTGGATACCTCAACATTCTTTCTTGGGCGCGAAACGCTCGTGCCCTCGTCCAAACCGACGCTGCCGCGCTGGCGCATCGTGCTCTACATGTGGCTTGCGTCGAACGCGCTGTCGCCGGCGAAGTTCTTCAAATTGCCGCCCAACCGAGTCGTTGAATTGGGAACGCAGATCGCGATCTGATCCGTCTCTTAGTCAAGCGCGTAGACCAGCGTCTTCAGGTAGGCGGTTTCCGGCAGCATCGGGTGGATGGGATGATCCGGCCCCGCGCCCGCCTCACGAATGAGCGCGGCGCGGCGTCCGGCTCGCGCAATGCCGATGGCGCATTCCTGCTGGAAGCGCTCGCGAGGTATGTTGTGCGAGCAGGAGGCGAGCAGCAGATATCCGTTCTCGGCGGTCACGGACGCGGCGAGCCGCGCGAGCTTGCGATATGCGCGCGCGCCGGCTTCCAGATCCTTGCGGGATTTCACGAAAGGCGGCGGATCCGCAATGACGAGGTCGAACGTCTCCTTCGCGTTTGTGAGCCGCTCCAGCTCTTCGAATACGTCCGCTTTGACGAACTTGCAGGCAGCCATCACGCTGTTCGCTTCGGCCGCATTCTGCGCCAGCGCCAAAGCCGCCGCAGAAGAATCGATCCCGGCGATCTCGCGCGCGCCGGTTTTGGCCGCCAGGACGGCGAAGGCCCCTGTGTAGCAATGGCAATCGAGAACCGAGCGGCCGTTGGCGAATTTTGCGATAAAGGCGCGGTTGTCACGCTGATCGTAATACCAACCGGTCTTCTGGCCGCCCGTGGGATCAGCAAAATAACGCGCACGGTTCTCCAGCAGCGAAATGCGCGATGGCATCTCGCCGCGCGCGCTTCGGACATACTGCTCTAGCCCTTCGAGCAAGCGTGTTGGCGTATCGTTGCGGAGAACCACCTGCTTTGGAGAAATCACCTCGTCGAGCGCCTCCAGCATCGCCCCTGTCAGCGCTTCCATTCCGGCAGTGGTCACCTGCACCACGCATGTGTCATCGAAGCGGTCGATGGTGAGGCCGGGCAGGCCATCGCCTTCCGCATGGACCAGCCGGTAGAAATGCTCAGGGTAAAGCGCGGCGCGGCGGGACAGCGCGCGGGCAAAGTGCGACGCAAAGAACGCGTCGCCGATTTCCGCGTCCGGAACCGGGTCCAGCAGGCGTACGGCGATCAGGCTGTGCGGATTAAAATAGCCGGTGCCCAGCGGGCGATTGTCGGGGGCGAGAACATTCACCAGTGTTCCCGGCGCCAGCGCTTTGACCGCCGCGTCCATCGAAAGCTCGTTGGAGAAAATCCACGGCGCGCCGGCGAGCGCACGGCGGCCTTCGCGCTGCTTGATACGAAGGACAGGATGTGAAGGCATCGTGTTCTCTAACGGATGGCCGCGGAAATCTGGTCCATGCTGGGCGCTTTCGACCGGGCGGTCAGGTAGGCGTAGAGCGGATCGATCTCCCAATCCATCAGAATGTGAAAGCGCTGCAGTGCCAGCGGCGACATGATTTTAAGCTTGCGGCCGCTCACGCTCCATCCCTTGCGCAGGAGGTTGAAGAACTGCGAGCGGCTGTAACGCGTCACGATATTCAGATCAGGCACGTGACCGTCAGGGGAACCCGCAAGCTCCGTTCCGTGACAGGAGCCGCAGGCGAACATCGCGATGTAGCGGCCGCCGGTGTAGTGTGGGCCGAGGGAGCGCGCCGGCATCTGCGTCTGCGCGAGATCGGCGGTGGGTTGAATTTCCCCGCTCACAATTTTTTCACGTTCAGTTTCGCTAAAGTCCAACGGGGATGTCACGGCGCCCTGTGGCTTCAGTGCCCGCAGGTAACCAAGAATCGCGCCAATATCGTGGTCTCGGACATATAGGTAGGCCTGCGACGGCATCACCCACAGGCTGCTGGCATCCGGCCGAAGGCCGCGCCGGATGGCACGATCGAAATCTTCGTCAGCGTAGATCAGGGTGAGCGCCCGCAGATTGCTCGCGCGAATAGCAATGGGATCGTGCAACTCTCTGCCGAGAAGATCAGAACCGTGGCAGCCGGTGCAGCCGGCGAGCCGCACCAACCGCCCACCGCGGGAAATTCCGTCCCGTGTTTGGTCGGCCACCACCAGGCTGCGTGGCAGTGTGTAGCGGCGGTCGAGAATCGCCTCTGACTGCAGCCATACATAGACAGGCTGCGCGTACCGTAACGCGAGCAGAACAACGGCGGCCGCCACTCCAAGCCCGATCAGCCAGCGCATCCCGTCAGCCCCGCCTCGCTGCTCCACTATGGAAGAGGATGTTTCCCGCGACAATCGGCCGGACGAACCCGCTTTCCGCCCGACCGCTGATCCGCTAGAGGAGCGCCGGGGTGCGCGTAAACGTCGAAGGATATCATGGACCAGCAGATCGCCTGGCCGCGCAAGACGCGGGAAATGCACAGCCATCATTTCGATTCCACCGTGTGGAACGATTTCGAATTCCGCGATGACGACATCGTCATTGCCACCTTCGGCAAGGCGGGCACCACCTGGATGCAGCAGATCGTCGGCCAGCTGGTCTTCAGGGGCGCGGAAGACGTGCCGGTCAGCGAACTGTCGCCGTGGCTCGACCTGCGGTTTCCGCCGAAGCATGTGAAGTTCGAAGGATTGAAGGCACAGAAGAACCGGCGGTTCATCAAGACGCATCTGCCGGTGGACGCGCTCGTGTTCAATCCGAACGTGAAATACATCTACATCGCCCGCGACGGCCGCGACATTCTCTGGAGCCTCTATAATCATCACGCCAAGGGGAACGAGAAGTGGTACGAGGCGCTGAACGGTCCCGGTCTCGTCGGCGAACCGGTGCCACGCGTCGACATGGCCGTGGTGCCAGACTTCCGCCGTTGGCTTGAGCGCGATGGCTACCCGTTCTGGTCGCTATGGGAGAATGTTCGCAGCTGGTGGGCTGTTCGCGATCTGCCCAATGTGCTGCTGGTCCACTATGCCAACCTGAAGCGCGACCTCTCCGGCGAAATGCAGCGCGTGGCGCGGTTTCTGGACATCGCCATTCATGAAGCGGAGTGGCCGGCGCTCATCGAGCACTGCACCTTCGACTACATGAAGAAACACGCCGCGAATGCCGCACCACTTGGCGGGGCGATCTGGGAAGGCGGCGCCGACAGTTTCATCTTCAAGGGCACCAACGGCCGCTGGCGCGATCAGCTGACGAGGGAAGACATCGAGGCATATGAGAGGCGTGCGCTAAGCGAACTTGGGCCGGAATGCGCGCATTGGCTTGCAAGCGGCGAAATGTCAGCTGCCGGCTAAAGGCTGGCCGCGTATCCACTGCGACAGAAGCCATTTCTCGCCGGAGGTTGGCGCCAGCCCGGCGTGCAATGTGCGGACGTCCGGCAGCGCCGAAGAATCCACGTTGAGAAAGAACAGCGCGCCGCCGGTTGGGCAGCGGAAGCGCTGATTGAGCAGCGCGAATTCGGTTTCCGCGCCGGCATAATCCTCGTTGAGATAAATGAGAAAGGTGCCAACGCGCTGGCCCTTCGCTGCGATTTCCTGCGCATGTGCGGGCAATGCCGGGTCGAGAAAGTCGTAATGGCGGTTGAACTGCTGCCCGGTTGTGTAATGCAGGACGTTGGTTTGCTCCAGCGCATGCGGCGCAAACCCGGCGGCGGCCGCGATGCGCGCGCGCGTCAGCAGCAGAACAATATCGAGCGACAGCAGATCGAATTCGAACGCGCTGTTGGTCCGTGCCTTGTCGATCTCGCCCATGCCGCTCGGCGCGAACACGCGCGAGCGCTCCAGGCGCGACCGGGCACGCTCGGCCAACCAGCTGCACACCCGTGGCGGGAGGAACGCGTCGCGCAACTCGATGCGGGGCGCCGCCAGCACCTGTTTTAATTGTGGAAGGCGCCACCAAGCCTGAAGATCGATGCTTCGGCGCAGGCGTCCCCAAATGTCGGGCAACGCATTTTGGCGCTGTGCTTCCCCCAGCAACGTGGGGCTGCCAAGGATCATCAATTGTTGCTGCGCGGAGCCCCAGCCGCTTTCGGCGCCCTGCTGCAGGTATTCGAGCGCCTTGCTCCAGTCGGCCAACGAGCGCGCGCCGATTCCGATCAGCACTGCGGCCAGCGCGGCGGCCTCGCCATCTCCTTGCTGCGCCGCGCCGGCAATGAGAGCCGCGCCGCGCTGCGGATCGGCCGGCACGCCGTCGCCCGCCAGCAATTTCTTGCCCAGCGCAGTCTGCGCTGCAGCTTCGGTTCGGACAGGCGCCGTTTCCATTTTGGTGACCATACACACTCTCTCACGGGATTGGGACGTGACCTGTCCGGCCGCCGTGGGCTAGTCTGTGTCCCGCTTAGAGACGAGAAATGCCACTGATCCGGCGATCCGCTCTTTCACGATCCAAACCCGCGAACGCTTCGGGCTGGCGCTTGCTCGTCGCCATCGTGGCGCTGGTCGCGTTCTCTTTCCAGAGCTTCGTCACGCAAACACATATTCACGTCCAGGCAATTCCGGTTACCTCCGGCATATTGCAGACGACCGATGCGAATGGACTGACAGCGGTTGCGCTCAAGCAGACGCCGGCACCAAAGGACAAGGCGCCCGCGAACGACGACCCCCTCAAATGCTCGCTGTGCCAGGCAATGGGCTACGCTGGGCATTTCCTCACGCCATCGGCAGCGGCGCTGATCCTTTCCACCACGGCGGTTTCCATTCTGCCGCTTGCCGCGACGATTCTTTCATCACGCGAAACTCCCTCGCACATCTGGCAAGGCCGCGCGCCGCCACGTTCCTGACGAACGCATAGTTTGCCGTCGCTCGCGCGCGTGAATTGCACCGCGCGG
Organism: Alphaproteobacteria bacterium; assembly: GCA_045810735.1. Classification (GTDB taxonomy): domain Bacteria; phylum Pseudomonadota; class Alphaproteobacteria; order Micropepsales; family Micropepsaceae; genus Rhizomicrobium. Next base: position 3,959 of record JBJMVL010000095.1, on the reverse strand, counting down.
GCGGTCGTCCATCCGTCAGGGGAGCTTCTTGATGAAACGACAAACGATTCTGGCCGCGTTGCTCGCGGCTTCATCCGCAATTCAGGCCAATCCAGTGTGCGCCGATGAAGCAGCCGATCTTGCAGCAATCCGCAAACAGCTCAATGCCATGCAGCACGACTACGAAGCGAAGATCAGAAGTCTGGAAGCGCGGCTCGCCAAAGCAGAACGCGACGCCAAAACCGCGCGCAGCGTTGCGCAAGCTGCGAGCAGGCACTCGTCCGTTGCGGCGGCAACCGCCGCGCCGCCAGAACAGGTGGCACAAGCGGCGCCCACAGCGCCATCGCCGCCGACCGACACTTCCGCGGAATCCGCGCCCATTCCGGAGCAATCACCGGCTCCGCCGCCGACCCCGCCCACATCGCAGAATGCCTTCAACCCCGGCATTGCCGCGGTGCTGAACGGCTTCTTCATGGCGGCGTCACACGATACCAAGAACCCGCTGATGCCGGGCTTCGCACTTGGCGATGAAGCGGGCCTGCCGCCGCGCGGCTTCTCCATCGGCGAATCGGAAATCTCTTTTGCCGCGAATATCGATCCGCAGCTCGCAGGCTTTCTCGACATCTCGTTCGACAACGAAAACAACCCGAATGTCGAAGAGGCCTATATCACCACCAAGGATTTGCCCGGCGGCTTCACCCTCAGGGCCGGGCGGTTTCTTTCGGGCATCGGCTACATCAATGAGCGGCATTCGCATGACTGGTCGTTCTCCGATGCGCCGCTGCCCTATCGCGCGTTTCTCAGCAACCAATATGGCGATGACGGAATACAAGTTCGCTGGCTGGCGCCCACCGATATGTTCCTGGAATTCGGCGGTGAACTGTTTCGCGGCGATGCATATCCAGCTGCCGGCGCGGCGCACAACGGCGTGGGTACCGCGACAGGCTTCGTTCACATCGGCGGCGACATCGACGACAGCAGCTCCTGGCTTGCCGCATTGTCCTACCTGCACAGCACCGCCGACGCTCGCATCACGGACGATCCGCTGTTTTCCGGCATCGATCGTTTCACCGGCAACGACGATCTCGGAATTCTGAGCCTGGTGTACAAGTGGGCACCGGGCGGCAATCCCACCGTGCAGAACCTCACAATCTCGGGCGAAGGTTTCCTCGGCCGCGAAAAGGGAGTGTTCGACGATGTCCCCATTTCGCAGGATCGCAATGGCTTCTATGTGCAAGGCGTCTACCAGTTCATGCCGCAATGGAGCGCAGGACTGCGCTACGCGCAGGTAAATGCCTCCGGTGTCAGTCCTCTGCTAGCTGGCACGGTACTCGACGATCTGGGCCACACGCCGCGCACCGAAACCGCACTGCTTGAATACGACACGAGCGAATTCGGCCGTATCCGCCTGCAATATACTCACGACGATTCCGACGTGAAATCCAACGACGAACTTCTGATGCAATACACCGTCATCTTCGGGCCGCACGGCGCCCATCGCTACTGAAGGAGAAACACCATGCGAAAATTCTTGATCGGTGCCGCGCTGCTTTGCGCTTTCGCCGCAACGCCGGCCTACGCAAACCTGAACGTGTTCGCCTGCGAGCCGGAATGGGGCGCACTGTCGACCGAAGTCGGTGGCGACAAGGTCTCGGTGTACACCGCCACCACCGGCGCGCAGGACCCGCACCAGATTCAGGCGCGGCCGAGCCTGATCGCCAAAGCGCGCACCGCGGACATCACGGTGTGCGAGGGCGCGGAGCTGGAGATCGGCTGGCTGCCGATGATTATCCAGCAATCCAACAATTCGAAGATCGCCCCGGGGCAGCCCGGTTCTTTCGAAGGCACGCGCTATGTGCGCCTGCTGGAGCAGCCAACAGCGCTCGATCGCGCGCAGGGCGACATCCACGCTGCCGGCAATCCGCACATCCAGACCGATCCGCGCATGATGCTGACCGTTTCCAAAGCGCTGGCGCAACGTTTCGCGCAGCTCGATCCGGCGAATGCCGCAACCTATTCCGCACGCGAAGCCGATTTCACGAAGCGCTTCAGTGCGGCCATCACGAAGTGGACGGCGGAAGCCGCACCCCTGAAGGGCCAACCCATCGCCGTGCAGCACCATGCGTGGATTTACATGGAGAACTGGTTGGGTCTGCATGAAGTGGTGCCGCTGGAGCCGAAGCCCGGCGTGCCGCCCTCCAGCGGCTATCTTGCGGAGGTGCTGCAGAAGCTGCAGCAACAGCCCGCAAAATTTGTGATCCGCGCGGCCTATGAAGACGACAGACCCTCGACCTTCATCAGCGAAAAGGCCGGCATCCCCGCCATCGTGCTGCCGTTCACGGTGGGCGGCACCCACGGCGCGAAAGATATCTTCAGCCTCTACGAGGACACCATCCACCGCATGCTTGGAGGCCTGAAGAAATGAGCCTCGGCAACATCGAAATCGGCATTCTCATTCCGGCATTCCTCGCCGGGCTGCTGGTGCTCGCCACCCACGTGCCGCTCGGCCAGCAGGTGCTGAACCGCGGCATTGTGTTCATCGATCTCGCCATAGCCCAGGTTGCCGGCCTGGGCGTGACGGTTGCGGACGCGATGGGCTTCGAGCCGCAAGGCTGGCGGGTGCAGGCGGCCGCAGTGATCGCGGCCTTGCTCGGCGCGCTGATCCTCACCTGGACGGAGAAGAAGTGGCCGGAAGTGCAGGAAGCGCTGATCGGCGTCTTGTTCGTGGTGGCGGCGTGCGTCGAGCTTCTCATCCTCGCCAACAACCCGCACGGCGGCGAACACCTGAAGGATTTGCTGGTGGGGCAGATTTTGTGGGTGTCACTGAAGAGTCTGATCCCCGTCGCCATTCTCTATGCCGTGTTGCTGGTGCTGTGGTTCACTATGCGTGCACGGCTGGGCCTGATCGGATTCTATGTGGTGTTCGCGTTGGTTGTGACGCAGTCGGTGCAGTTGGTGGGCATCTATCTGGTGTTCGCGAGCCTGATCATCCCGGCGCTTGCGGCGCGACGCTTTCCCGAACGCATGCGTCTGATGGTGGGTTACGCGACAGGGATAGCAGGATACCTGCTCGGGTTGATTGCCTCAGCGCTGTACGACTGGCCGACCGGCGCCGTGATCGTCGTGGCGCTCCTCGTCGTATTCATCGTGGCGGTTGCGCTGTCGCGCGCGCTGCCGCAACGCATGGGCGCAAACGGAGCAGGTGAATACGCCGCGCCCTAGGCTCAGGCGAGATGCGCCTTGTCGTGCTGCTCCGGTACGACGCACTGCCAGCCCATGTCGTGCTCAATCCGTTGCCGCACGGCATCGGCGGCGGCCGGCTCTCCGTGCGTGATGAAGACGGTCCGCGGTTTCTGCTTGAACCCGGAAAGCCAGCGCAGGAGTTCGTCCTGGTCGGCGTGGGCCGACAGCATGCCGAGGTTGTGGACGTCAGCCTTGACGGGAATATCCTGTCCGTGAATCCGGATGCTCTCCGCGCCGCCGGTCATGGCCGCGCCGCGGGTACCCGCCGCCTGATAACCGACGAACAGGACGGTGTTGCGCGCATCCGGCGCGTAATGCGCAAGGTGATGCAGCACGCGGCCGCCCGTCGCCATGCCGCTGGCTGACACAATGATCTTCGGCGTGGGATCGGCGGTGACAGCCTTGGACGCTTCCCCGTCGCGCACATAGGTCGGCAGCGCGAAAATCCGCCGCGCCTCCTCCGATGACAGTTTGTGATCGCCGGGATGTGCGAGGAAGATTTCGCCCGCGTCAATCGCCATCGGGCTGTCCACGTAGATGCGCACCTCCGGAGCAAGCCGCCCGGCATCTTTCAGCTTCGCAAGGTAATAGATCACGAGCTGTTCGCGCCCCACGGCGAAGGATGGAATGACGATGGTGCCGCCGCGCGCCAAAGTCCGCTGCACAACATCGCCTAGCACGTCTTCTGGCGGCTGCGCGTCATGCTTGCGATTTCCGTAAGTCGATTCGATGAGGAC
>JBJMVL010000094.1:0-17581 GCA_045810735.1 Alphaproteobacteria bacterium | reverse complement strand
TTCGGGCTCGGCATTCCGCCCTCGACCTTCACCGTCACCACGCCCGCCTGTGGCAACCAGGTCAACGCCAGTTACGTCTACAGTGTTGTGCGGTTCGTCTTCGGTACCCCCAGCGTTACCCTCACAGCTCAGTCCTGCTTCCCCAAATAGCCAGCTGCATCCGCAGGCCATGATCGAAAGCTGTTGCCTGCGGGGTCCAACGATGCGGTGATGTTCCTCGGCAGTGGCGACAACATCGTGTTCATCGATTACGAGCACGACCTCGTTGCTGTCGTCGGCTGGCTTGACGATCCGCAGAAAGCAGAATTCGTGCGACTGTTGGAAAGTGCGATTCCCAATAGGGGTTGAAAAGGTGAGGTTTGTTGGCTTTCTCGGGAATGTCTGTGTTCTTGCGGCGATCCTTCTTGTATTTCTGACAAAGGCCTCGTTTTCGCAGGACGCCGACACATCTGCCGATCTTCAATGCCTTGTGGCAATCATGGAAACGGGGCCACAGATAGACAAAGTCGCGCCCGGATCATCGCAGGTTGCAGCAATGTACTTTCTGGGCAGGATTGACGGACGTGCTCCAACCTTGGACTTGGAGAAGGCAATTCGGCGGGTTGCTGCAAGCATGAGTCGCAAAGATATTAGTGCGGCCGACATGCGGTGCGGCAAACAACTAACTGCGCGCGGACAGACGATGCAGGCCATTGGCGAGCACCTCATTCTGAATCCACAGGGAAACGGCAAAGGGACGGGTGGGCCGTCACACGCCAGTTAGGTCACTTGGCGGCGTGAGTCCAAACTATCGGCAGCATTGTTCTTCCGCGCGATGCGAGAAAAAGCAGTGGGAGTCCGTCACGCGAAGCTCCTTTCCCCGCGCTGCGGGAGGTGAAGGGGCGGCGGTTGATCGGCGCTATGCCCATTTGCGTAGGCGGCCTAACTATTGCGCCTTGATGAGGACGTAGCTGCCGGGAGCGGGGCCGAGCACCTTCATCTTGCCGTCGCCCGGTCTGCGCGCAGCGATCTTCTTGCCCGAAAGCTTTGAGAGCCACACCTTCCAGTCGGGCCACCACGAGCCGGGGTGCTCAATGGCGTCTTCCCACCATTCGTCGGCGGAGGCGGGATATGGCGCGCCTTTCGCGTACACCGCGCCATTTGTGGCCTTTGAGCTTCTGCTCTTTCCGTTTGCACCGTTCTTGCCGCTCGGCTTCGCGAGCACGGCGCCGTACGCGTCGTTGGTCCAGTACTGATACTTCTTGGCGTCGGGGTGATTGACCACTCCGGCGATGTGGCCCGATCCTGCAATGATGAAGCGCACCGGCCCGCCAAACAGCCGCGTCGATTTGTACACCGACCGGAATGGCGCGATGTGGTCTTCGCGCGCGCTCTGAAGGTAGATCGGAACCGTTACCTTCGAGAGGTCGAGCCGCACGTCGCCGAAGTGCATATTGCCCTTCGAGAGCGCATTGTTCTTGTAGAACTCCCGCAGATAAAACAGGTGGCAGGCTTCCGGCATACGCGTGGTGTCGGAATTCCAGTAGAGCAGATCGAATGGCGCCGGCTCTTTGCCAAGAAGATAATTGTTCACCACGAAACCCCAGATGAGGTCGTTGGCGCGCAGCATGTTGAAGGTGGTCGCCATCTTGCCACCTTCGAGGAGACCGCCGGCATTCTGCATCTGCTGTTGCATGGCCGCGAGCTGCTCTTCGTCAATGAAGATCTGCAGGTCGCCTGCCTCGCTGAAATCGGCTTGCGCGGCGAAAAAGGTCGCGGAGTTCACGCGGTTGTCCCCCTTGGCCGCCATGTAGGCGAGGGTGGCGGAGAGCAGCGTGCCGCCGATGCAGTAGCCGATGGCGTTGATCTTTTTCGCGCCGGTTGCGGCCTGCACCGCATCAAATGCCGCGAAAATCCCGTCGCGCATGTAGTCTTCGAAGGTCTTGCGCGCGAGGCGCCGGTCGGGATTGACCCACGAGGCCACGAACACCGTGTAGCCCTGCGCTACCGCCCAGCGGATGAAGGAATTCTCCGGCCGCAGATCGAGGATGTAAAACTTGTTGATCCACGGCGGGAAGATCACCAGCGGGATCTCGTAAACCTCTTTTGTCGTCGGTTCGTATTGCAACAGCTCGAGCAGCTCGTTGCGGAACACCACCTTGCCCGGCGTCTGTGCGATGTTTTCGCCGACCTTGAACGCATCCGTGCTCTGGCGGATCGCGACGTCGCCGCCACCGCGCTCGATGTCTTCCAGCAGGTTGTGCAGGCCGTTGACCAGATTCTCGCCATTGCTCTGCAGCGTGCTGCGCAGCACTTCGGGATTGGTCAGCACGAAGTTGGTGGGCGCGATCGCATCGGCGAACTGCTTGGTGTAAAAGGCGATGCGCTTGCGCTGCTTGTCATCGACCCCATTCATCTGCGCTACCGTGCTCTGCATCCAGTTGGCGGTAAGCAGGTAACTTTGCTTTATGAAGTCGAAGACCTGGTTCTCTTGCCAGTCCCTGTCGCGGAAGCGTTTGTCGCCAGGCGCGGGGGCAACCATTGGCTCCGCGTCACCACCGAACATCCGGCGCGCGGTGCGCTCCCACAGACCCATGTAGTCGCGCCACAGCTGGAACTGCGCCTCCACGACTACCGCCGGATCGGCGATGATGCCACGCAGCAGGTCGGTGAACGCACCGGTCACGTTCAACGGATCGAGCGGCTGGTTGGTGCCGAACTTCCCCGCTTGGCGGCTGACGAAGTCGCTTAAGAGGCGCTGCGACTGAATACCGACCTCGACCATGTTGCGCGCGAAAGCGCCGGGATCGCCGATCTGGTATTTGCCGGAAGGCGCGGGCGCGGGCGCGGCCGCGTTTTTCGGGTTTGGAGTTGCCATCGCTGTCAGGGTGAGGATTCGGAGGCGTTGATAGCCCGCGCGTTCAGGAAACCGCAAGCGCCGCGCAAGGTTTGCGCCGCCTCCCGCCGGGACGGTATAGGAGCGGTCCTGGGCGGGTGCCGCGTCCGCGGCCCGAAGGGAGTTGCTTCGCATGTTCGAGTCTGCGCGCGTTTCCGGTCTATTGGCCCGCGTTTCGGCGCTGGCGCTTGTCGCCGCGCTGGCCAGCGGCTGTTCCAGCATGAGCTGGGCGGACCCGTCGACGTGGGGAGAAACGGCTCCGCCCGATGAGACCTCCACGATCATCGGCTCCGGAACGGGTGCCGCTCCGGCCGGTGCAGAGGGAAAAACCGTCGCCGAAGCGAACGATAAATTTCCTGTGCTGGCGGACACACCCAGCAAGACGCCACCCACCTCGTCCACCGACGAGCAGAAGCAGGTGGCAAACGGACTCGTCGCCGACCGGACGCAAGCGCAGTACAGCGCCGAGGCTTTGCAGGCGGGCAAAGAACCCGCCGCCGCGCCGCCCCCGCCCGCTTCGGCGGAAGCAAACATTCCCGTGCCGCCGCCCAGTTCCGCGGACGCGGGGCAAACAGCTGCGGCTGCCTCTACTCCTTCCGCACCACCGCCTGCGTCCTCTTCGGCCCCTGCGAATCCGCCGCCCGCGAGCACGGCGTCAGCAGCCCCGGTGCCATCACCGCCGCCCGCCGCGGCGAGCGATGCCGTGCTGGGCTTCCAGCCGTCGCGCGCACCGGCGCTTGATCCCAACGTCGCGCGCATCGTGAGCGGCGCGCCCACTTCGCCAAACCAGCGCCTCGCCTCGCTGAATGCCGCGGTGCCGAACGGTCCCGTGGTTGCGACGATCGCGTTCGCAGCGGACAGCGTGGCGCTTGACGCCAACAGCGTCGCGCAGGTGCAGGCGGCAATATCTGCGTATCGTGCAAAAGGCGGGCAGGGCTATGTGCGCCTGATCGGTCATGCCTCCAGCGGCGCGCCCAATCTTCCGGCCGACAAGCAGCTGGCGCAGAGCTTCGCGCAATCGCACGCCTGCGCCGATGCGGTGGCGCGCGAGCTGATCAAGCAGGGTGTGCCTGCCAACAAAGTGCTGATCGACGCCACCAGCACGCTGGCGGCCGGCGAGCCGCGCCGCGTCGAAATCTTTCTGCCGGGTTGATAGCCGCCAGAGCAGCCCATAAGAGCGCGCCATGATGAAGCCATTTCGCATCGCGCTCGCCGGACTGGGACATGTCGGCGGCGGCGTCGCGCAGATTCTGCTGACGCGAGGCGAAGAGCTGTCGCAGCGCGCCGGACGCCAGCTGGAACTCGTGGCGGTGTGCGCACGCGATCGCAGCAAGAAGCGCCGGGTCGATATCTCCAGTATTCCATGGATCGACGATCCCGTGGGGCTCGCGCTGGTGAATGCCAATCTGGTGGTGGAGGTGATTGGCGGGGAAGGGGAGCCTGCGCTGTCGCTGATCGAGGCGGCGCTCGATGCGAAGAAGCCCGTTGTCACGGCAAACAAGGCCTTGTTGTCGATCCACGGCGCCCGGCTGGCGGTGCTGGCCGAGGAACGCGGCGTGCCGCTGCGCTTCGAGGCGGCAGCGGCCGGCGGCATTCCCATCGTCAAAGGCCTGCGCCAGAGCCTCATCACCTACGGCATCGATGCCATCCACGGCGTGCTCAACGGCACCTGCAATTACATCCTGACGCAGATGGAAGCGACGGGCCGCTCCTTCAAAGATGTGCTCGCCGAAGCGCAGGCGCGCGGCTATGCGGAAGCCGATCCCGAGCTCGATGTCGGCGGCGGCGACAGCGCGCACAAGCTGTCGCTCTTATCGGCGCTCGCGTTCGGCGTGCCGCCCGACACCACGGTCATGCGCATCGAAGGCATCGCGCACATCACCCAGGCCGATATCCACTTCGCGCGCGAGTTCGGCTGCCGCATCAAGCTGCTGGGCATCGCGCGGCAGACGGCGCGTGGCCTCGATCAATGCGTGCAGCCGGCAATGGTGAAACTCGGTACGCCCTTGGGCGACGTCGATTCCGTATTCAATGCGGTGGTGGCGTATGCCGGTGCCGCTGGGCCGTTCACCTTCGAGGGCAAGGGCGCCGGCGAGGAGCCGACGACATCGGCGGTTGTGTCCGACATCGTGGATATCGCCCGCGGTGAAGCCGGGCCCGCGTTCGGGCGGCCGGCGAAAGACCTGCGGCCGCTGCCGCCGGCGCCGCCGGAATCGCACGTCTGTCCTTATTATCTGCGCTTCGATGTGCGTGACCTTCCGGGCGTGCTGGCGGAAATCGCCGGCCACCTGGCGGAACAGGATGTTTCCATCGAGAGCATGATCCAGCGCGGCCGCCGGCCGGGCGAGGCCGTGGCCATCGTGATGGTGACGCATGAATGCTCGGAGACGGCTGTTGCCCGGGCGCTGAAGGCCATCACCGTTTCGGCGAAGGTGCTGGGCCCCCCCTGCATGATCCCCATCGAGGTGGGCTGATCCGCGAGGAATTCTTCTTCCGCAAGGCTTATTCAGCAGCAAAGGCCCAGTTTGCGGGCTTGAAATCCTAGTGTGTTCCTGCTATATTCTGAAGTATGACTGCAGGAACACCCATCCGCGATGCTAACGGCACCTTCTGCGCACCAGCAGGGGGGACCCCACCCCCTGTTTTTTGCAAACGAAACAAACAATTCCCGCGGCCCCCTCGATGGGGAGGGGGACCCCCTCCCATTTTCCGAGGTTCGAATGGGAACTTTGGGCATTGCGATCCTGCATTGGAGCGGCCTGACATGACCGGGCAGGCAGAAGCGGCTTCAATCTTCAGCAGGGTTCAGCATTTTCCGCCGTCCCGGCGGCGTGGCGCTCAGCTGGGGAACAGCAATCGCCTGAAGCATGGCGGCTTTTCGCGTACCGCCCGCGCCCGCCGCGAAGGCGTCCGCGGCCTGATCCGGCGCATGGAGTTCCTGATCCTGCAGGCGAAAGCCTGGCATGCCTGCGAACAGGCAGACGGATTGCATCGCTTTCCGGCGGCGTGCAGGCCCATTGTAAGAGTTGAGCGTTGCCGGGTGCTTTCCGCGGGCTCACCGTCTATATCTCCGGCATATGACCGTTGTGTTCGACCTTACGGAAGACCGGCCCGCGCTCCGCCACCCCGAGAAGGCCCACCGCCCGGATTCCCCTGTGCTGCGCAAGCCGGAATGGATTCGGGTGAAGGCGCCGGTCAGCCGCGGATACGCCGAAACCAAAGCCATCGTGCACGAGCACGGCCTGCACACGGTGTGCGAAGAGGCGGGCTGCCCCAACATCGGCGAGTGCTGGACCAACCGCCACGCCACCATGATGATCATGGGCGACACCTGCACGCGCGCCTGCGCCTTCTGCAACGTGAAAACGGGATTGCCGGGCGCGTTGGATACAGACGAGCCGGCGAATGTCGGCCGCGCGGTGGCGAAGCTGGGGCTGAAGCATGTGGTGATCACATCCGTGGATCGCGACGATCTGCCGGACGGTGGCGCCGAACATTTCGCGCAAACCATTCGCGCCATTCGGAAGTACTCGCCGGGCACCACGGTGGAAGTGCTGACGCCGGACTTCCTGCGCAAGGATGGCGCGCTGGATATGGTGATGGACGCGCGGCCGGATGTGTTCAACCACAATCTGGAAACCGTCCCGCGGTTGTATCTCATGGCGCGGCCGGGCGCGCGCTATTTTGCGTCGCTGCGCTTGTTGGAACGCGCCAAGGAGCTGGTGCCTACCAGCTTCACCAAATCGGGATTGATGGTGGGGCTGGGCGAAAGCCGCGAAGAGATCATGCAGGTGATGGACGATCTGCGCGCTGCGCGCGTCGATTTCCTCACCGTCGGACAATATCTCCAGCCAACGAAGAAGCATGCAGCTATCGACCGCTTCTGGTCACCGGAGGAATTCAAAGCGCTGGAAGCGATCGCCCGCGCCAAGGGCTTCCTGATGGTCTCCGCCTCGCCGCTGACCCGCTCCTCCTACCACGCCGATTCCGACTTCGCGCAGCTGAAGGCTGCCCGGGCAGCGGGATAATCTAATACGGCGGGTGAGCATGCGAATTGGACGAATACTTTCAACCACTGTGAGTGTGGGACTTCTTTGTATTGCGCCGTGTTCGGCCGATATGGCGGCAAAGCACGCGCGACTTGTGCATTCGCTGAATGCGAAAAGCGGATACAACCCGATATTTGAACAGCTTACGTTTGACGCCGCGGGCAACCTCTACGGAACGGCTCGTGACGGCGGCGCGAACGGTGCGGGCACGGTCTTTAGGATAGCGGCGGATAGCACTTTGAAAGTGCTGTATTCATTTCCTGGCGGCGCGGGCGGACTCTATGCTGCCGGCCCGGTTGCTCTCGACCGAGATGGAAATATCTACGGCACTACGGCGACGACGGTGTTCAAGCTATCGCCGGATGGTTCTGACGGATACACGCCATCAGTCGTGCATGTATTTACCGGCACACCCGATGGCGCGAGCGCTTCTTCTGGCGTCATCATCGACAAGGAGGGAAATTCGTATGGTACGACGTTCAGCGGCGGAGCAAACGACCTAGGGACTGTTTTCAAGATATCCAATACGGGTGAAGAGACGATCCTGCACTCTTTCACAGGTTCGGATGGAGCCTACCCCTCGGCTGGCGTGTTCAGGGACAAGAGCGGAAGCCTCTACGGAACCACGCAGCGAGGCGGCGGCGTACCCAATTGCGATGCTGGCTGTGGCATTGTTTACAAGATTACTAGCGATGGCACTTTCACCGGGATTCACTATTTTCTTGGCGGGAATGCGGGTGACGGCGCATGGCCGATTGGAGGACTCATCCAGGATGGAAAGGGCATTCTGTATGGCACGACTTCATTCGGTGGCCATCCCAACGGTGGAACGGTTTTCGAAATATTTCCTTCTGGTACCGAGCAGGTGCTCTATTCGTTTGGCATGAATTTCGGTGACGGCTTCGATCCGCAGTCCACGCTGGCACGGGATGGTCACGGAGATCTCTATGGAACCGCCAATGTCGGAGGAATCAACAACAATGGCACGGTGTTTCGCATTTCGAAGGATGGTGCCGCGAAGACCGTATATAGCTTCAAGGGCGGGACGAAGGATGGAAGCCGGCCTTCCGGCGGAGTGACTATTGACTCAGATGGCAATCTCTTCGGAACAACGACACTCGGCGGCAGAAACAATTCCGGCGCCGTTTTCGAAATTGTGAAATAGAGTGTGAAGGGTTTCTGGGGACAGTGACACCATTGTGCCTTCTTCAAGCAGCGCATCTCCGGCCCATATCAGCAGCAGAGAATAACGGAGCATCTGATGTCTTCTGCTGCTGAAATCCTCACCACCAAGCCGCGCGGCGTTGCGCGCGTCGTCTCTGGCATGCCGACGCAGGACGGCGCCGGTGTAAAGCTCACGCGCCTGATCGGCACGCCACAGCTTTCGGATGTCGATCCGTTCCTGATGCTGGATGCCTTCGGCTCCGACAACCCCAACGACTACATTGCCGGATTCCCGGAGCATCCGCATCGCGGCTTCGAAACCGTCACCTATATGATCGAGGGTAGCATCACGCATCGCGACAATCATGGCGGCGAGGGCGTGGTGACCGATGGTGGCGTGCAATGGATGACGGCGGGGCGCGGCGTGGCGCATTCCGAAATGCCCGCGCAGACCAACGGCCGCATGTTTGGCTTCCAGCTGTGGATCAACCTGCCAGCGAAAGAGAAGATGCGCGCGCCGTGGTATGCGGACATTCCGGCCGGCGCCATTCCATCGTTCGACGTGGGCGGCGCGACGGTGAAACTGATCTCAGGCGAATGCGATGGCCACAAAGGCCCCGGGCCGGAGCGCGTTACGCAACCGTTCATTGCCGACGTGTCGCTACCCGCGAATACAGCGGTCGACGTGCCGCTGCCGGACGGTCATGCCGGATTTATCTATGCGTTCGAAGGCGACTTGCGCGTGGGCAACGAAAGCATCGCAAAAGGCAAGATCGGCGTGTTGACTTCGGATGGCTCATTACAATCGAACGCCGGCGCGAATGGCGCGCGCTTCCTCGTGGTGGCCGGCAAGCCGTTAGGGGAACCTGTCGCCAAATATGGACCGTTCGTGATGAACACCGCCGACGAAATCCGCGCTGCGATTTCGGATTACCAGAATGGGCGTTTTTGATGGCGATAAGCGCGTTTACCTTGGATGATGTGGCAGGCGCGTTTACCTTGGATCGCGCGGCGGATGTGTATAGTGGGCGCATGCCGCAGCATTCCGAATCGCGCGTGGTGCCGTACGATCCCGATCGCATGTTCGCCATTGTCGCTGATGTCGAACACTATCCGGAATTCCTGCCCTGGGTTATTTCGCTGCGCGCGCTGTCGCGCGCGGTGGACGCGGGAAAGACTATCGTCATCGCCGAAATGCAGGTGGGATTTCATTATCTGCGCGAGCGCTACACCAGCCGCATCGTGATGGATCCGTCTGCCCGAACCATCGATGTGCGCCAGGTGCAGGGCGTGTTCCGCGAGCTGGAGAACCGCTGGCGCTTCACGCCGGAAGGCGAGCGCTGCCGCATCGACTTCTCAGTGCATTTCGAATTCCGCAACCGGCTGTTGAGCGCCATCGCCGGCAGCGCGATGTCGCTGGCTGTGTCGAGCATGACGCACGCCTTCGAGGAACGGGCGCGTAAGATTGCGCTAAAGGAGGCGCTGCAGAAGCTTTAGCGCGGCTTCCACGGAGCGCATGCGAATGTCGCGGCGGCCGATGTCGCCGAAGCGGTGTTCCTCATGCAGCAGCGCACCGTTGTTGCGGGCCACTGCGATGTGAACGAGTCCGACGGGTTTTGAGTCGCTGCCGCCACCCGGCCCGGCGATGCCAGTGACGGCGACCGCGAGTTGGGCATCGGAATGGGCAAGCGCACCTTGCGCCATGACGCGCGCCACTTCTTCGGAGACCGCGCCGTGCTTCGTAATGAAGTCGGTCGGAACGCCGAGCATTTCGGATTTCGCCTGGTTCGAATACACGACGTAGCCGCGGTCCAGCACGTCCGACGATCCAGGAATTTCGGTGAGCAGCACGCTGATCAGCCCGCCGGTGCAGCTTTCCGCGGTGACGATCCGCAAACGTTTCGCCCGCGACGTCGACAGAACGGATTTTGCTAATGCAAGAAGCTGCGGCGCAAACATCGAGCGTCACACAAGCCCAAAGTGCGACAGCATGACAAGAATGCCGCCGGTGATGAGTGCCGCCAGAACGTCGTCCGCCATCACGCCGAAGCCGCCGTGCCAGCGCTGCACGGCGCGGATCGGCCACGGCTTCCAGATATCGAATAGCCGGAAGAGCACGAAAGCCAGCGCGTATCCGGCAAGCGTAACCGGTGCGAAAGCGCAGGCAATCCATTGTCCCGCCAGCTCGTCTATGACGCACTCACAGGGATCTGCGTTCTTGGTCTCTGCCGTGTACAGCTCTGACGCCCATGCGCCGATGGCAAGCGCCAGCACCGCTGCAAGCAGCAGTGCAAATTGTCCACGGCCTTGCGCAATCAGCCAGGCGAATGGCAGCGCCGCAACGCTTCCAGCCGTTCCAGGCGCGTAACGCACATAGCCGATGCCGCCCAATGTGGCGATGGCGCGCGCTGCCTTCACACTGGTACGCGGATCGTCGCAACGGCCTGCGCCGCCAAGCCTTCCCCGCGGCCTGTGAAGCCGAGACCTTCCGTGGTCGTTGCTTTGATGCTGACGCGGGAGATGTCGAGGCCGAGAATGGAGCCGATGCTGGCGCGCATCGCCTCCCGATGCTCCGCGAGTTTGGGCCGTTCGCAAATGATGGTGATGTCACAGTGCACAATAGCGCCGCCGCGGTTTCTCACGAGGGCGGCGGCATGCTCGAGGAAGATGCGGGAGGACGCGCCGCGCCATCGGTCATCAGACGGTGGAAAATGCTGGCCGACGTCGCCCTCCGCCATGGCGCCCAGAACGGCATCGGTGAGCGCGTGCAGCCCGGCGTCCGCATCGGAGTGTCCTTCAAGCGCTTGGTCGTGCGGAATGTGTATGCCGCACAGCCACAGATGATCACCGGGTACGAAGCGGTGGACGTCGAAGCCGACACCGGTGCGTGTTTCCATAGCGCCCGCGAGAAGGCGCTCAGCGAAATTAAAGTCAGCGGCGGTGGTAATCTTCAGGTTCGTCTCCTCTCCGGGAACAGCGGTGATCGGCAGGCCTGCACGCTCCGCAAGGGTAATGTCATCGCCGGCATTGTCACCGGCGAAACCCTCATGGGCCTCCCGAATCTCGGCGAATCTGAAACCTTGGGGTGTCTGTACACGCCAGATGCTGTCACGCGGGATCCCGACTCCGATCTGGTTCTGATCGTGCCGTCTTAGCGAGTCTGAGATCGGTACTAGCGGCACGACTGCGGGCGCTCCGCTCCGGAGCGCAGCGATGATGTTCTTTATCATGGCGCCAGAAACAAGCGGCCTCGCGGCATCGTGGATCAGCACAAACTCCGGATCAGTATGGGCCAGCGCCGCAAGGCCGGCGCGCACAGATTCTTGCCGCATCGCGCCTCCGACGACCGGCGCGGCCAGTCGAAGGCCAGAGACGGCGTGACGGTACTCCGCCTGCTGGCTTCCCCCGATCACGACCTGGACGAGTGAAATGTGTGGGACGGCGAGGAAAGCCTCGACGGATCGGCGGATCAAAGGAACTCCGCCCAGGGTGCGGTACTGTTTCGGCGCGCCGTCGCCAGCGCGCGTGCCGCTGCCACCAGCAACAATAAGTGCGACAGTCCCCGCCATCTGTTCATCCGATCTGAGGCACGGATAAGAGAAAGCCAGCCGGTCGGAAAGCCACTCCCAGCAGACCGTATACGTGAGTCCTCACGACACGAGGCATTGTTGCAACAGAAATCCCATTAAGGTTACATTCGCGCCACACCCGATTTGCCGCCACAGTGCGGCCGCATCAAGGAGCGGCATGGCGAATACCAACGCGCTGGAGACCCTGCCGGCCTCAGACCCGCCTAAACTGGGACAGGTGCTGAGTCGGCTGCCGCTGTTCGCCTCGGCAATAGTGGCGATTGCCGCTGTCTTCGGATTGGCGAGCTACGCTGCCGTAACTGGTATCGCGCCGTTCGGGCCGGGCCATACCGGTCTATTTGGACTGGTGCTGCTGAACATCGCATTGCTAGCGGGCCTTGGCGTGATGATCGCATGGCGTTTGCTGCAACTTTGGACCCGAAGGCGCTCCGCTGGTGCGCGATTGCAGATCCGCTTGGTCGGCCAATTTGCGGTGGTTGCTATCATTCCTGCCGTTCTCATTGCCGCTTTCGCTGCCATCATTGTCAACTTGGGCGTTGAGCAGTGGTTCTCACCACGGGTCAAAAGTGCTCTAGGGAATGCGGTCAATGTTGCCCAGCGATACGTGCAGGAGCAGCAAAGCCTCATTGTTGGCGATGCCTACGAAATAGCGAACAGCATCGAACACGATCCGGAGTTGTTCGATACATCCAATCATGTTCGCCCCGATGTCCTGTTTACCAAGCTTGCCACGGTAACAAGAGAACGTGGACTGCAGGCAGCCTATATCCTCGATTCCAAGGGTCGGGTGCTAGGTAGCACGAAACAGCGCTTTATGCCGGATCTGAGACCACCTTCTACCGGCGACATTGTCCAGGCGAGTCGCGGCACGATTGTTATCGATGCCAACTCGAAGATTGGAAATTCCAAACTGGGTGTTGTTCGCGCGCTGATCCGTCTGCAAGCTCTGAATGACGCATACCTTCTCGTGGTCCGTACGGTCGATCCGAAGGTGCTGGCTTATTATCAAAGGACGGTAAGCGCCGTGTCAGAATACAAGCGTCTCGACAAGGATCGCTTGCGCATTCAATTCCTCTTTGCGGCGATTTACGGTGTCGTTTCGCTGCTGACATTACTCGGCGCAATCTCGCTTGGCTTGTGGGCCGCCAACCGCTTGGGACACCCGATTGCGAAGCTTATCGGTGCTGCGGAACAAGTATCGCAGGGCAACTTATCCGCCCGCGTACCGCTGGAACGCTACGACGATGAGGTCAGTGTCCTTGGACACACCTTCAATCGCATGACCTCGCAATTACAGGCACAGCGTTCCGAGCTGGTCGAAGCCAATCGGCAAATCGATGCCCGCCGACAGTTTACGGAGGCCGTTTTGGCGGGTGTCAGTGCGGGTGTGATCGGTCTAAATGTCGAAGGCCGAGTGACAATCGTCAACCGCGCTGCCGCACGCTTGCTCAATGCGATCCCCGACGAAATTGAAGGCCAGCATTATTCGCAAGCTGTGCCGGAGCTGGGGTCTCTGATTCGGCGCGCCATGCAGGAGCCGGTCGGAAGAGCTGGCGGCGAAGCGACGGTCAAACGCGCCCTGAAAATCCGCACCCTCAGTGTTCAGGTCGCAAGCGAGGCCGGTGAGGCAGGCTACATTGTCACCTTTGACGACATCAGCGATCTGGTTTCCGCCCAGCGTATGGCGGCTTGGGCGGATGTTGCACGCCGGATCGCCCACGAAATAAAGAACCCGCTCACCCCTATTCAGCTTTCGGCGGAACGGCTGAAGCGCAAATACATGAAGGAAGTCGAAAGCGATCCCGAGATCTTTCGGCAATGTACCGACACCATAATTCGGCAGGTTGGTGATATCGGCCGCATGGTCGACGAATTTTCCTCTTTTGCCCGAATGCCTGCACCGCAGATGAAGAAGGAGGTCGCGCAGGAATTGTTGCAGCAGTCCACGTTCCTGCAGCGCGTTGCCCATCCGGGCATTACATTTTCGCTGCATGCACCCAACGGTCCCATTTATCTTGAATGCGACGGGCGGCTTATCGCGCAGGCGCTCACCAACGTGTTGAAGAATGCTGTGGAATCGATTGACGCGCGACAGGCGAGCGGTGACGACGCACCTGGCAGGATTTCCGCGGATATCGAAGTTGCCGGGAATGATTTGGTCATTCGTGTTTCCGACAACGGCATCGGGTTACCGCACGAGCATCGTCACCAATTAACCGAGCCGTACGTGACCACGCGCGCAAAGGGAACTGGGTTGGGTCTCGCCATCGTACGAAAGATCGTCGAAGACCATGGCGGAGAGCTACGCCTTGCCGACCACGAAGACCAACTGGGCGCGGAAGTGAGCTTTACGCTTCCGCTGCTGCAGAGAAAGTTACATGAAACCCAGAAGAACGGGATAGAGAATGAGCAAGAACGGATTACAGATTGCGCCTGACATCCTGATTATCGACGACGAGCAGGATATTCGCGAACTCGTCGCGGGAATTCTCGCCGACGAGGGTTATGCGACCCGCGTCGCCGCAGACGCCGATGGCGCACTTAACGCGATACGGGCGCGTAGGCCGCAACTCGTCATTCTCGATATCTGGCTTCAGGGGAGCCGGATCGACGGAATCCAGGTGCTAGATGCGTTAAAGCGCGATTTCGCCGATCTGCCGGTTGTGATGATCAGCGGCCACGGCACAATCGAGACGGCGGTCGCCTCGATAAAAAAAGGCGCTTACGATTTTATCGAGAAGCCTTTCAAGGCGGACCGCCTCGTTCATGTCGTGAAGCGCGCGCTTGAGGCCGCACGGCTCAAGCGGGAAGTGCAGGAACTTAAGCTTCGCGTTGGTGATGAAACGGAATTGGTAGGTCTTTCGTCAGCCGCATCCCAGCTTCGGCAGCTCATTGAGAAGATCGCGCCCACCAACAGCAGAGTCCTCATCACTGGCCCCGCAGGCTCCGGGAAGGAGGTGGTGGCACGCCTTATCCATGCGCGGTCGCGGCGCGCAGGCAATGCGTTCGTGGCGATCAACTGCGCCACGATGGCGCCGGACCGTATCGAAGCGGAATTATTTGGTGAAGAAACTGCCGACGGTCCTCGCAAAACCGGGCTTTTCGAACTCGCGCATAATGGCACTTTGTATCTCGATGAAGTGGCAGACATGCCGCTTGAGACACAGGCCAAGATCCTGCGGGTACTCGTCGATCAGACCTTCCTCCGCCTTGGCGGCTCCACCCGAGTGCAGGTGGACGTGCGGGTAATTTCCTCGACCACGCATGACCTGCGCGGGGAGATTGCTGGGGGGCGCTTCCGGGAAGATCTTTATCATCGCCTGAATGTGGTGCCGGTGCGCGTGCCGCCGCTGGCAGAGCGTCGCGATGACGTCCCGTTATTGGTAGCGCATTTCATGAAGCGGCTTTCTGCCGCCTCGGGTTTGCCGATGCGCGATGTTGGCGATGATGCGATGGCTGTGCTGCAGGCGCACAATTGGCCGGGCAATGTCCGCCAACTCCGCAACATGGTGGAGCGCCTACTGATCCTCGCGACGGACGACGCCGTGCAGGCAATTTCCGCGGACTTGCTGCCGGCCGATTTCGGCGGCGATGCGCCTTGGAACAATGGCGGCCGCGATCTCGTCATTTCTCTGCCGCTGCGTGAGGCTCGTGAAATCTTCGAGCGTGAATACCTGCTGGCGCAGATCAATCGCTTCGGCGGCAATATCTCGCGCACCGCTACGTTCATCGGCATGGAGCGATCTGCGCTGCACCGCAAGCTGAAATCGTTGGGCGTTGGCTCGAATGGCGGCAAGGAGCAGCAGTTCAACGCATGAGTTCGGCGCAGCATGGCTGGCCGTGGCGCGCGCCGGTTGGCCGCATCGCCTATGTGAACGGGCGCTACCTGCCGCATTCGCAGGCCGCGGTGCACATCGAGGATCGCGGGCTGCAATTTGCCGACGCCATCTATGAAGTGGTTGGCGTGGTGGACGGCTCTTTCCTGGATGAGGAAGAACACCTCGATCGCCTCGAGCGTTCGGTGGGCGAGATCGGCATGGCGATGCCGATGGACCGCGCCGCGCTGAAGCTGATCACCCGCGAGATGGCGCGCCGCAACCGCGTGCGCGACGGGCTGATCTATTTCCAGGTCACGCGCGGCGCGGTGCGGCGGGACCACGCGGTTTCGGATTCACCGCCGCGTCCCACCCTCATCATCACGGCGCGAAACCTCGACCCGCTGCAGACGGAGCGGCGGCGGCAAAACGGCATCGCGGTGATCACCCGGCCTGACGAGCGCTGGGGCCGCTGTGATATCAAGTCAACCGCCTTGCTCCCCAACATTTTGGCGAAAACCGCGGCGCGGAAGGCGGACGCGTTCGAAGCGTGGCTGGTGGACGAGGAGGGGTACGTCACCGAAGGCGCCTCAACCTCGGCTTGGATCGTCACGCCGGAGGGCAGGGTGGTGACCCGCGACCTCTCCAACGCCATCCTGCCGGGGGTGACCCGCAAGATCATCCTCCAGGCGGCGGCCGATGGCCAAGTGCCTGTCGAGGAACGGAAATTCACCCTCGAGGAGGCGCTCACCGCCCAGGAAGCCTTCCTCACCGCCGCCACCCTGGGCGCCACCGCCGTCGTCGCCATCGACGGCCAGAAAATCGGCGACGGCAAGCCCGGGCCGGTCACCTGCCGCATCCAGGAGCTTTACGCCCTCGCGGCAAAAGCCGCCCTCGAAAACCGCTCCGCCCCCTGAGAATTTCGCAATTTGTCGCAAATCACCTTATGCTTCGAGTCGCTTCGCGAAAGAGCGAACAAGCGCAAGCGGGCTGACAATGACCGAAAAACAACAGAACCTGCAGGACACATTTCTGAACGCCGTGCGTAAGAGCAAGGCGGCGGTGACGATCTTTCTCGTCAACGGCGTGAAGCTTCAGGGCAACATCACGTGGTTCGACAATTTCTGCGTGCTTCTTCGCCGGGACGGGCAGGCGCAGCTCGTCTACAAGCACGCGATCTCGACCGTGATGCCGCTGGGGCCGATCCAGCTGATGGAGCAGGAAACCGCGCCGCCGGCGATGGAACACGCCTGACGCACTCATCGCGCCGATCGGGCAGCCGCGACAAGCGGCGCACAGCCTTTGTTGTCCATGTTGAGCGGAAAACGCGCGCGCGCGCCGAGTTGCGCGATGCCGAAGCGCGGCTTGCGGAAGCCGTCGGCCTCACGCAGGCGATAGGGCTTCACGTCGCCGGCGAAACCATTGCGCCGCTGTCGCGCCCCGTTCCGGCGACCCTGATCGGCTCCGGCAAGGTGGAAGAGATCGCGGCGGCGGCGCGCGGGCTCGAACCGGAAGTGATTGTCGTCAACGCGCAGCTGTCGCCGGTGCAGCAGCGCAACCTCGAGCGCGCGTGGAACGTGAAGGTGCTGGACCGCACCGCGCTCATTCTGGAAATTTTCGGCGAGCGCGCGCAGACGCGGGAAGGCCGCCTGCAGGTGGAGCTGGCGCATCTCACCTGGCAGCGCTCGCGACTGGTGCGCAGCTGGACGCATCTTGAGCGGCAGCGCGGCGGTTTCGGCTTCCTTGGCGGCCCCGGCGAAACGCAAATCGAAACCGACCGCCGGCTGATCGGCGAGCGCATCGCCAAAATCAAACGCGAGCTGGAAGAAGTGAAGCGCACACGTGGGCTGCACCGCACGGCGCGCAAGCGGGTGCCGTATCCGGTGGTGGCGCTGGTGGGCTACACCAACGCCGGCAAGTCCACCTTGTTCAACACGCTCACCAAATCCGGCGTGCTGGCGAAGGATCTGCTGTTCGCCACGCTCGATCCCACCATGCGCGGGCTGAAGCTGCCCGACGGCCGCAAGGTCATTCTTTCCGACACCGTCGGCTTCATCGCCGATCTGCCGCACGAGCTGATCGCCGCTT
>JBJMVL010000093.1:0-47109 GCA_045810735.1 Alphaproteobacteria bacterium | reverse complement strand
GCACCCAGCGTTAATGCAAATTTCTTCGACATGATGTTTGCTCTCCTCATGGTTTTCCGATTGAACGCCGCGCCTGCCAACCATCGGCCGGCCCGAGTCCGTCTGGGCGCCGCGGATAAAACGCGCGCCCTCAAGCGCAGGTTCCTTGTAGGCGGCCTTCGGGGCGGAGAAGAAGCATCAATTGACGCAGCAAAACAAGGGGGCAGGCGCGCTCTTGCACAAGGCAACTGTTGCTCTTATCCTCTGAAGGAGGTGGCTAGCGCCCGCCTTTTTCCTCGTGGCCTGACCGGCGGGAGCAAAGGCGAGGGGGAGAGGGGGGTCGCCAAAAATCGAAAAACAACTCCGCCCTATGTTGCGGGTGATGGTTGTTTGGCCACCAAATGTAGTTTTGAAGTGGCAGGAGTGGCCGCGTGACGGTGCTGGTCACCGGCGGCGCCGGCTACATCGGCAGCCATATGACCTACGGCCTGCTGGACCGGGGCGAGGCGGTGGTGGTGCTGGACAATCTCTCCACGGGATCACGCGGCCTGGTGGGGGAGGGGGCGGTGTTCGTGGAAGGCGATGCCGGGGATCAGGCCCTGGTCCGCCGCCTGATTCGCGAACATGGCGTCGATGCGGTGATTCATTTCGCCGGCTCAATCGTGGTGCCGGAATCGGTGGAGCAACCGCTTCGCTACTATGCCAACAACACAGTGACATCTCGCGCGCTGATAGAGGCTTGCGTGAACGAGGGCGTGGCGCATTTCATTTTTTCCTCAACCGCCACGGTCTATGCAGTGGATGCAAAGCAGCCGCTGTTGGAGGACGAACCCACCGGGCCCATCAGTCCCTATGCGCGCTCCAAACTGATGACCGAATGGGTGCTGGAAGACGCATCCCGCGCCCATGATTTCCGCTACATGGCGCTGCGTTATTTCAATGTCGCGGGCGCCGATCCTAAGGGCCGTACCGGGCAGTCGACGCCGAAAGCCACTCATCTCATCAAGCGGGCGTGCCAGGTTGCATTGGGACGGGTGCCGCATCTCGATATCTTTGGCACCGATTACCCTACACCCGACGGTACCGGCATCCGCGATTATATCCATGTGACGGATCTGGTGGCTGCGCATCTGCTTGCACTCGATGCGCTGCGCGGCGGCGCTGAGTCCGCGATATATAACGTCGGCTACGGCGGGGGCCTGAGCGTGCGAGACGTGATCCGCGGCATGGAAACCGTGACCGGCCGGCCATTGCCGACGAAAGAGAGTGCGCGGCGCGCCGGCGATCCGCCGATGCTGATCTCCGATCCGCGGCGCATCAAGCGGGCACTCGACTGGCGGCCGCAGCACGAGGACCTTTCGGAAATCATTCGCTCTGCGCTGGAATGGGAGCGCCGTTTCAACGCGTGATCAATTTTTCGGCGCCACACTGCGCCGCCCAACGCTCACATAGTGAAAGCCTGCTTCCGCCATTTGCGCCGGCCGGTAGATGTTGCGCAGGTCGATCATCACGGGGGCGTTCATCAGTGCTTTCGCGCGTTTCAGATCGAGGGCGCGGAATTCGTTCCATTCGGTGAGAATGACCACGGCGTCGGCGCCGCCGAGTGCTTCGTAGGCGCTTTTGCAAAACTGGACATCAAGCAGCTTGCGCGCCTCCTCCATGCCTTCCGGATCGTAAGCGCGAATGTTTGCGCCTTTCTCCTGCAGGGCGGGAATAATGGACAGACTGGGCGCGTCGCGCATGTCGTCGGTATTGGGCTTGAAGGTGAGGCCGAGCACCGCGATATGCTTGCCACTTACGCCACCCAACCCGTCGGCGATCTTCGCTGCCATGCGTGCCTTGCGGTTTTCGTTCACCTGCACGACGGCATCGACAATGCGCGTCGGCGCGCCCGCCTGCTGCGATGTTTTCAGAAGCGCCAGCGTATCTTTCGGGAAACACGATCCGCCGAATCCCGGTCCGGCGTGCAGGAATTTTGCGCCGATGCGACCGTCCAATCCGATGGCCCGGGCGACATCTTGGACATCAGCGTTCACCGCCTCGCAAATGTCGGCTATCTCGTTGATAAATGTGATTTTCGTCGCTAGGAAGGCATTCGCCGCATATTTGATCAGCTCGGATGTTTCGCGTGAGGTGAAGAGAAGCGGCGTCTCGTTAAGATAGAGCGGACGATAGACCTCCTTCATTACCGTTTTGGCGCGATCGCTTTCCGTGCCGACGACCACGCGATCGGGTCGGCGAAAATCCTCGATGGCCGATCCTTCTCGTAGGAATTCCGGATTGGACGCAACATCAAATTCTGCTTCGGGCCGCGTCTTGCGTATGATTTCTGCGACCTGTCGGCTCGTGCCGACCGGAACGGTCGATTTCGTGATGACCACGGTGTAGCTGTCGAGGTTGCGCGCGATCTCTTCGGCAGCCGCGAAAACATAGCTCAAATCTGCATGGCCATCGCCCCGGCGGCTAGGTGTGCCGACGGCAATGAACACGGCGTCTGCACGCGGCACGACGGCTTCCAGCTCCTGCGAAAACGAAAGCCGCCCGGCCTTCACATTGGTCGCAACCACGTCCTCCAGGCCGGGCTCGAAGATGGGAATTTTGCCGGCTTTCAGCGCATCGATCTTGCCCGCATCCTTGTCGACGCAGGTCACCTCATGGCCAAATTCGGAGAGGCATGCGCCGGACACGAGTCCGACATAGCCGGTTCCGATCATGGCAATACGCATTGAAACCTCTTAGGGCGCGAAAACGAAAGGAGGGGTGCTCTCTCCGATATTTTGAGCGTGCGTGCAAGCTCAGCCCGTCCGCAAATAATGCACAGCATCGTCGCGCTCGAACAGATAAAGAAGAACGCGCAGCGCTTCGCCACGTGGCGATTTCAATTCAGGATCGGTGGAGACAATCAGCTTGGCGTCGTCGCGCGCGGCGGCGAGCAATTCGGAGTGAACACTCAGATCTGCAAGGCGGAATTCCGGCATACCGCTCTGCCGCACGCCGAGCACTTCGCCCGGCCCGCGCAGGCGCAAATCTTCTTCGGCGATGACAAAGCCGTCGTCGGTTTCGCGCAAGGTCTTCAGGCGCGCTTTCGCGGTGTCGCCAAGCGGCGGCTGGTAAATCAGCAGGCAGGTGGATTTCGCTGAGCCGCGCCCCACGCGCCCACGCAACTGATGCAGCTGCGCAAGCCCGAAGCGTTCGGCATGCTCCACCACCATGATGGTGGCTTCCGGAACATCGACGCCGACCTCGATAACCGTGGTGGCGACCAGCACCTTCGTTTCCCCGGACTTGAAGTTCGCCATCGCCGCATCGCGCTCCGGCCCTTTCATGCGTCCATGCACCAGGCCCACAGGAACACCCAAGGCCTCGCGCAGCATCGTCGCGCGCTGCTCGGCGGCTGCCAGATCATTCTTTTCGGACTCTTCGACCAGCGGGCACACCCAGTAGGCGCGGGCGCCCTTCGACAACGCGCGGCGCAAATGGTCTACCACTTCATCCGTGCGCTCGGCAGAAAGCACGCGCGTGTCCACCGGCTTGCGCCCCGCGGGTCGCTCCGTCAGCCGCGAAACCTCCATATCGCCGTACGCGGTGAGCGCGAGTGTGCGCGGAATGGGCGTCGCCGTCATCACCAGCACATCGACCGGTTTGTCGCCTTTGCCTTGCAGCTTCATGCGGTGATGCACGCCGAAGCGATGCTGCTCATCCACCACCGCCAGTGCCAAATCGCGAAACGCCACGTCTTCCGAGAACAGCGCATGCGTACCGACGAGAACGTCGATGAGCCCGTTCTCCAGCGCCTTCAGGGTCTGCTCGCGCGGCAGTCGTTTTTCGCGGCCGGTGAGGATCGCCATCCGCGCGCCGGCGGCTTTCGCCAGCGGCTCGAGCGACGCCATATGTTGCCGCGCGAGAATCTCCGTCGGCGCCATCAGCGCGCCCTGCGCACCGCACTCCACCGCATCCAGCAGCGCCGCCATCGCCACGACTGTTTTGCCGGCACCGACATCGCCCTGCAGCAGCCGCAGCATCCGGGAAGGGCTCGCCATATCCGCTTCGATTTCGGCGATCGCCTGCGCTTGAGATTTCGTGAGCGTAAACGGCAGCGCCGCCAGCACCTTGCCTTTCAATGTGCCAGGGCTCTTGAGCATACGACCCTTCTGGCCTCGCATCCGCGCACGCAGCAGCACCAACGCCAGTTGATTGGCGAGCAGCTCGTCATAGGCAAGTCGCATGCGAACCGGAGAATTGCGCGAGAGATCGGCTTCGCTCTCCGGCGCATGTGCCGCGAAAATCGCCTCCCGGAATGACGGCCAGCCGCGCGCGCGCAGCAAAGCCTTGTCCAGCCACTCCGGCATCTCGGGGAGCGCTTCCAGCGCAGCGCGGACCCCTTTGCCGAGCATTTTGTTGGAGAGGCCTTCGGTGAGCGCGTACACCGGCTCGTGCGACGGCATATGCGCGAGATCGTCCGGCGGTTCGATATAATCAGGATGGGTAATCTGTAGGCCGTCGCGGAAGCGCTCGATCCGTCCGCTGACGATGCGTTTGGCGCCTACCGGCAATACACGTGTTAGGTAGTCGCCTTTCACCCGGAAAAACACCAGTTCGATGAAAGCGGTATCATCCGCGCAGCGCACCTTGTAGGGCCGCCGGGGATCGCGCGACGGCAGGTGCTTTTCGATTGTGATATCGACGGTGGCGATCCGCCCTTCCTGCGCATCCTTCAGCTTTGGGCGGTAGCTGCGGTCGATGATGCCCACCGGCAGATCGAACACCAGGTCGATCAGTCGGGTGCCCGCAACGCGGGCAATCAGCTTCTCCACCTTCGGACCGACGCCCGAAAGGGTTCGCGTCTCGGCAAACAGCGGAAAGAGAATCGGAGGCCGCATTGGCGAGAACTTAGCATGTGGACTGGAATGCGCGCGGCCGAGCCGCTATATACCGCCCCATGTCGAATGCCGATAACGGTGGCTCTTCGGAGGTCCGCCGCAAACAGCTATTGTTCCGCTGCCAGCACCGCGGCTTCAAGGAACTCGACCTGATCTTTAGCGCGTTTGTGTCCGCGCATCTGAACGGGTTGAGCGCCGATGAGCTGGAGCAGCTCGATCTGCTGCTGAACGTACCGGACGACGATGTGTACGCCTGGCTGCGCGGATACGAGCCGTTGCCTGAGCGTTACGCCTCCTCCGTGTTCGACAAAGTGCAAGCCATCTGCAACCGGAAGTCTCCCGCTTGGACCGTCTGAATTATATCGCCAGACATGAAGGCCGTTTCGCCGTCACCGGCGCGCCGGGCGGCTACGATGCGTATCTCGCCGCAGAAACCGCGCGGCGCCGCAAGGGGCTGGTGCTGTTCGTCACCTCCGACGATGCGGCGGAGCGCTGCGCGCTGGATGCGCTCGCGTTCTTTGCGCCGGACATTCCGCTGCTGGATTTCCCCGCGTGGGATTGCCTGCCCTACGATCGCGTTTCGCCGAAGCCCGACATCGAAGCCACGCGCCTGGCAACGTTGTCGGCGCTCGCACGGCGCAAGCCAGATGATGGTGCAGGGTTTGTCGTGACGACCGTCAATGCGGTCCTGCAGCGCGTGCCGCCGCGCGCAGCCATTGCCGAAGCGCAGTTTCACGCCCGAATCGGCAACGATGTGGATCACGACAGGCTGGTGCGCTTTCTTACCCGTCACGGCTACGTGCGCAGCGGGACGGTGCGCGAGCCCGGCGACTTCGCGCTGCGCGGCGGCATCATCGATCTGTGGCCGCCGGGGACGGACGAACCGTATCGCCTCGATTTCTTCGGTTCGACCTTGGATGCCGTGCGCCGCTTCGATGCCGAGACGCAACTCTCGACTGACCATATCTCCGACATCGAATTGCTGCCGGCGAGCGAAGTGCCCTTAGACAAGGACACCATCAGCCGGTTTCGCAGCGGATACGTGGCGCAGTTCGGGCCGGCATCCGACGATCCGCTATATGAGGCGATCAGCGAAGGCCGCCACCATCCCGGCATGCACCACTGGCTGCCGGTGTTCTACGACCATCTCGAAACCCTGTTCGACTACGTGGGCCGGCCGTTGGTGATGCTGGCCCATCAGGCGGAAGATTCAAAAACCGCACGGCTGGAATCGATTGCAGATTACTACGACACGCGGCGGCAGTTCCTGCAGGAGAAGCGGGAAGGCAAGGAAAACGTCAGCGCCCCGCCATACAAACCGCTGCCGTCTGATCAGCTGTATCTCACCGCCGATGAGTGGATGGCGGCCATGGCCTCGCGCGATGTGCGCGATCTGTCGCCATTCCAGGCACCGGAATCGAAAACCTCAACGGATGCCGGCGGCAGGCAGGGTCGCGATTTCGCGCCGGAAAGAACGCAGGGCCGCGTCAACATCTTCGAAGCTGCCGCGGAGCAAGTGAAGGCGCTGCAAGCAGAGAAGAAACGCGTACTGCTGGCTGCGTGGAGCGAAGGCTCGGCCGAACGCCTTGGCGGCGTGCTTTCCGATCATGGCCTTCCCGCCGTTCGCGTCATCACCAGTTTCGCAGAAGCGCAGAAGCTGCACGGCAATGCCATCGGCGTCGGCATTGTGGGGCTGGAGCGCGGCTTCGAGGCGCCGTATTTCGCCATCATTTCCGAGCAGGACATTCTTGGCGACCGGATGGTGCCATCGCGCCGCCGCTCCAAGCGCGCGCAGAATTTCCTCGCCGAAGCCGCCAGCCTCGCGCCCGGCGATCTCGTCACTCACATCGATCATGGCGTTGGCCGCTACACCGGCCTGCAGACTATCGATGTCGCGGGCGCGCCGCACGATTGCCTCGAATTGCACTACGACGGCGGCAAGCTGTTCCTGCCGGTGGAAAATATCGAGCTGCTCACCCGGTACGGCTCCGACGAAGGCCATGTGCAGCTCGATCGCCTCGGTGGCGCGGGCTGGCAGCAGCGCAAGGCCAAGATGAAGCAGCGGGTGCGCGAGATCGCGGCCGAACTCATCCGCATCGCCGCCGCCCGCAAGCTGAAGGAACTCGCGCCGCTCGACACACCGCAGGGACTGTACGACGAATTCTGTGCCCGTTTTCCGTATCAGGAAACCGAAGATCAGGAAAAGGCGATTGCCGAAACTATCGAAGACCTGGCCAAAGGCACGCCGATGGATCGGCTCGTCTGCGGGGATGTCGGATTCGGCAAGACGGAAGTGGCGCTGCGCGCGGCGTTCGTCGCCGCGATGTCCGGCTTGCAGGTGGCGGTGGTCGTGCCCACCACCTTGCTGGCGCGCCAGCACACCAAAACCTTCACCGATCGCTTCAGTGGGTTCCCGGTGAAAATCCGCCAGCTTTCCCGCTTCGTCGATGCGAAGGACGCGAAAGAAACCAAGGCGGGCATGGCGTCTGGCGATATCGATATCGTCATCGGCACGCATGCGCTCCTCGCCAAAGGCATCGCGTTCGCCAATCTCGGCCTCGTCGTCGTGGATGAGGAGCAGCACTTCGGCGTCGCCCACAAGGAGCGGCTGAAGGCGCTGAAATCCGACGTGCATGTGCTCACGCTCACTGCCACGCCCATTCCGCGCACCTTGCAGCTTGCGCTCACCGGTGTGCGTGACCTCTCGCTGATCGCCACGCCACCAATTGACCGGCTCGCGGTGCGCACCTTCGTCACGCCATTCGACCCACTGGTGATCCGGGAGGCGCTGCTGCGCGAGCATTATCGTGGTGGGCAGAGCTTCTACGTCTGCCCGCGCATTAAGGATCTGCGCGAAACGGAAGAATTCCTGCGCGACACCGTGCCGGAAGTGAAATTCGCCGTCGGTCACGGGCAGATGCCGGCGCACCAGCTGGAAGACGTGATGACCGCTTTCTACGACGGCAAGATCGACGTGCTGGTTTCCACCAACATCGTGGAAAGCGGTCTCGATATCCCCACCGCCAACACGCTGATCGTGCATCGCGGCGACCGCTTCGGCTTGTCGCAGCTTTATCAGTTGCGCGGGCGCATTGGTCGTTCCAAGAGCCGCGCCTACGCCTATCTCACCACGCCCGCCAACCAGAAACTGACCGAAACGGCGGAGCGGCGGCTGCAGGTCCTGCAATCTCTGGATCAGCTGGGTGCAGGCTTCAGCGTGGCAAGCCACGACATGGACATACGCGGCGCCGGCAATCTGCTGGGTGAGGAGCAATCCGGCCATGTGCGCGAAGTCGGCATCGAGCTTTACCAGGAGATGCTGGAAGAGGCAGTAGCGAGCTTGCGCGCCGGCGACGCCGCCACGGAAGCGGCCGAGCAATGGTCGCCGCAGATCAACATCGGTACCTCCGTGCTCATTCCGGAAGAGTATGTCGGCGATCTCAACTTGCGTATGGCGCTGTACCGCCGACTCGCCACACTGGAAGATCGGGCCGACATCGACCGCTTTGCAGCCGAACTGATCGACCGTTTCGGTGCGTTGCCCGAAGAGGTGCAGCACCTGCTCGAGATCGTCGCGATCAAGCATCTGTGCCGCGCGGCGATGGTGGAGAAGATCGAGGCCGGTCCGAAAGGCGCCATCCTCACGTTCAAAAACCAGACCTTCCCCAATCCGGTCGCGCTGGTGCGACTGATCAATGCGCATCCCGCCATCATGAAAGTGCGGCCAGACCAGAAAGTGGTTGTCGCGCGCGACTGGCCGTCACCGGAAGCCCGACTAAAAGGCGCACGCACCGTCCTCTCCCAACTCGCTGATCTCGCCCAAGCGGCTTAAATCCGGCGAAAACCTGCCGTCCGTGTACGGTGCCGTACAGAGAAAAGCCGCTTCGTGCCTCCATTTGCGTATCGCGCCTTGCCAAACGGGCGTAAAGTTTGCCATCGCCTGCAAACGACCCTCTGGGGCGCAGGCGGCTGAGAGAGACACACCGCGCGCTCTTGCCTCCATACAAAGGGCGAGAGCTTTGTCTCCAAAAAAACCACCAACCAAATTCAAGAACCGCCTGCTTGCAGCCATGTCGGCGGATGATCGGGCCCTGATCCAGCCGCGACTCGAGCCGGTCGCCCTCGAACGCCGCAAGACGATCGAAATCGCCAATCGGAAAATCGAGAGCGTGTACTTTCCGGAGCGGGGCATGCTCTCGGTGGTGGGCGGCGGCAGCAAGCCCAAGCGCGAAGTCGAGGTCGGAATCATCGGCTATGAAGGCACGAGCGCGCTGTCGGTGATCCTGGGTGACGATCGTTCGCCCCATCAGACCTTCGTGCAGGTCGCGGGCGACGGCCACCGGATGCCGTCCGCGGTGCTGCGCAGTGCGATGGTGAAGAGCGCAACTTTGCAGGCGCTGCTGCTGAAATATGCGCAGGCGTTCACGGTACAATCGACCAACACGGCGATTGCGAATGCCCGCGGCACGATCGAGGAGCGGCTGGCGCGTTGGGTCCTCATGGCGCAGGACCGGGTCGACGGGAAGGAACTCCCGCTCACGCACGAATTCCTGTCGCTGATGCTGGCAGTGCGCCGGCCGGGCGTGACCGAGGCGCTGCATGCGCTGACTCAGCGTGGATTGATCAAGCATGAGCGCGGCGTGATTGTGGTGATCGACCGCGAGGGGCTGACCGAACGGGCGAACGGCCTCTATGGCGTGCCCGAAGCCGAGTACAAACGCCTGCTCGGGTAGAAAACGCCGCAAACCAAGACGTCCCTGACCGTGGCATCGCCACGCAGAGAATACATGCTGCCCCTTATACGGTTCCGTACAAGAGTAGAGGGTGCCGCCGGGCTGGTGCTTTCGCGAGCAGGAAGCGCCATGGAGCAGGCACTGGAATCGTTGGCCCCCCGGGGGCGGGCAGCCCGTTACCGGCAGTTTGCCGCCGAGGCATTGCTGCGCGCCACCGAAGCGGAAAACGACTTTGCGAAAGCTGGCCATCTCGACATGGCTGCGCGATGGGACGGCCTTGCGCAGGATATGGAGCGGCGGCTGGACCTGCTGGAGTAGAGCGCGCCTAGATCGGGGCAATCAGGCGGCGCCGCCGCCGACGAGCGATGTCCGACGCCTTCTTCCTCGCCTGGGTGTCGTGCAGTACGTCGGTGTATGTTGCTTTCTCAGGCCGTATGATGCGCGACCACATGATCCTTGATCGGTCCATACGCCGACACTGGAACGATTTTGCGCCGCACCAGTTCGTCCTTGCTCTTGTAGGGCCGGCCCTGAATGATTTTCTTTGCCATCACCGGGCCTATTCCCTGCAAGTGCTCCAAATCCGTTTCGGAAGCAGAGTTCAGATCAAGCACTTTGTGGGTAGCGGTTTGCGCGGGAGCGGCAGCGACCGGCAGCAGCGGCGAGGCGCTTGCCAGCGCCACTGAGACAAGAAGAACGCGCACGAAAGTCATGGCTTCAACCTCCTGAACCCCCGACCTAAAACAAACGTATGCTTGGCAGCGGCGGTTCCTGCAGCCTCGTTTGACAGGGCGCGCAAGGCGCATTTATCGCATGGCATTTGGGAACTAGGCCTTTCACCGCCCTTGCACAATGAAAACGGCGGCGGAAGCCATGCTTCCACCGCCGCAAAGCTCACTTCGTTGGAGGGAAGCTCTTACGCCAGCTTCAGGTTCGCGGCCTTGGCGCCGCGCGCATCCGGCTGGATATCGAATGTCACGCGCTGGCCTTCGTTGAGGCTGCGCAGCCCCGCCGCTTCGAGCGCGGAGATGTGCACGAACACATCCTTGCCGCCGCCCTCCGGCGCAAGGAATCCGAAGCCCTTGGTGGTGTTGAAGAACTTCACAGTTCCAGTCGTCATTGATTTCAGTCCCAGTAGGTTGCCGCGCGCGCGACATGCGGCGCGGTTTCGCGAAGGGAGTGTGACAGGGAAGGGATGCGGGCTATTTCGTCCAGGCGCGCTATGGCGGGCAGGGATTATAACAACACGTGCCTTCGTCTGACGGAACGCCGTCCGCGTGGAAACGCAAATAACCGTTCCCGCGCTAACAATCAATGTCGGCGAAAGTAGTGCAGCGAGATCTTGTATGTCGCTGGTAGGCATGAACTTGGCCGGTAGGCTCCCCCAGCTCAACAAATCCGTTCGTGCGCGAGGGCAGGGCGCAAGCTATCGCTCGCGCGCGCCGGATGTGAGGCGCTCGAATATCTGTGGTCTGGCAGGAATGAGTCTGGACTTCCTAAAGAACCCCATAACGCCTCGCCCAAATCTTTCCGCGTTCGCCAAACAACTCGGCACAGGCCGCAAGTTCTTCTTTAAAGTAGTCCACCAGAACGGACTTCGCGCGATCATGCAGCTTCAGCTTCTTGTTTGTTGCCTTCTTGTTATAACCCGCTTCGAGCGGTCCGCTCTGCTTGCCAGGATCTGCGCCCAAGTACAGCAATATCTCACGGCGGGCCGCCACAGGATTCTCGGCAATTTCATCGAAAAGGAAGGAGCGGAACTTCAGTGTCGGCGCTGCCTCGCGCCAGTGCGCAACAATGCGGCTCGGAAACGATATTTTCTGCAAGTGAACCGACCCTTCCAGAAAATTTCGAAACGCGTCGGGATCTCTAAGGAGTGCTTTCTCGACGGTTCCAGCGCGGTGCCACATGGAGATATGTGACCACGCGCGCGCTACCGGATCGCGAACAAGAAGGAAGATCTTGGTGCTGGGCAGTCTTTGCTCCAGACCAGACACGATCTCCGGGTCAACAAGGCCATAGCCAGAACTGATATCGCCCGAAAGCGCACCTTCCTTGTAGCTAAACAGGGCGGAGTAGAATTCCAGATCTATCTCGCGGCCAACGCTGTCATTTACCTCCTTCAGAAAGGCTAGATCGCGGCTGTCGTCCGTCCTGCGATTGGCCCAATCGCTGAACTTCTGGAGCCCTCCCGCCGTGTTTGCGGCATCAAACCGTCTTTGCGCGGCCTTGAGCCGAGGAGTTCCGTGGGAGAGATAAGCCAACTCCTTTATAGGTGGCATCCAGAAGTCCGGATGGTACTTCAGCTGGTCGAAGAGCCATCCTGTGCCGCTCTTGGGCATGCCTATGCAGATGAAATCTGGGCCTTCGTGTGAATTAGATGCCATAGCGTGCGGGCCAACTTCGAGCCGCTCCATCGAACAGTGCGGCACAAGCCAAGAGTTCGTCTCGGAAAAACTCGGCCATTATGCTTCTCAACGATGTTGTCATGTGCAATTTCGCCGCGCCAGCTTTTCGATTGCGGTCTGCTTCCCATTCGTCATCCTTGCTGGAGTCGGCCCCAAGATAGACAAGAATGTCTCGCTTGAAACCCTTCGGGTCGGCGACGAGATCATCGAAAAGGAAATGACGCAGCTCGAGATTTGGAGCATTACTTTTCCATCGCTTCACGACCTGGGTGGGGAAAGATTCAGAGGTAAGCTTCCCTGCGGTCTCCAAAAAGTCTCTGAACGCTTTGGGATCCTCCAGCAACTGTGTATCGAAGTTTTCTTGCCGCGCCCACATGCTGAGTCTGGACCATGCGCGGTCAACCGGGTCGCGAACTAGAAGAATAAGCTTGAGGGCGGGAAGCATGATCGCTAGCTGCCGAATAACAACCGGGTCGAGGTTGGCATACCCG
Source organism: Alphaproteobacteria bacterium (assembly GCA_045810735.1). Classification (GTDB taxonomy): domain Bacteria; phylum Pseudomonadota; class Alphaproteobacteria; order Micropepsales; family Micropepsaceae; genus Rhizomicrobium. The sequence goes on along the minus strand of JBJMVL010000093.1, from coordinate 34,618 downwards.
GGAGTGATATCTCCGGACAGTGCCGCTTCCTTATATCGAAAAAGATTGGCGTAACCGGCAATATCCGACGGATTGCCCATTGAAGCGGACGCTGCCTCGAGAAAAGCGATGTCTCGAACGTCTTCGGGTCGTCTGTTGGCCCAAGAGGAAAGTTTTTCGGCACCAGTTCGGAGCGCCCTTAGGCGTCGTCTTGCGCCCTTTTTCAGCCACGTCTGCTCCCGTTTCAAGTATCCTAGTTCTTTTACAGGAGGCATCCAAAAGTCCGGATGGTGCTTTAGCTGATCGAACAACCAGCCTGTGCCGGCTTTTGCCATGCCAACGCAGAGAAAGTCTGGACCGAATGTTGGGTCTCTTAGCATAGCAGATCTATTGCCAGGGTAGATTGTGGCAGTTGCATGCGGCTCGCCGGTGCCGGTCTGCCATTGTGGAGGCCATTCATGCCGTATTATCGGTCGGGATTTACGCTTGCAAGCTGCACGAGAACGGCAGTGCGCGAGGGCGTTCGCCACCCACTTCAGTCCGCCGCGGTGCGCCAATCGCAGACGGGCGGGGATTTGCTGCGCACAGTGCGGCGAGTTAGATATAGAGAAAATAGGCGGAGCGCGACTTCTGTTAGATGAAACCGGCAGTGAATCGTCTTGCTCATGTGCGCCTGAACAAATCGCAAGGCCGGAAGGACTCGTCGCGCCGCTGGCTGGAACGCCAACTCAACGATCCCTTCGTGCGCGACGCCAAGGCGAAAGGCTATCGCTCGCGCGCTGCCTTCAAGCTGGCGGAGCTGGACGACCGCTTCCGGATCCTGAACCCAGGCGGCCGCGTGCTCGACCTTGGAGCGGCGCCCGGCGGCTGGAGTCAGGTGGCGGCGAAACGAGTGGGCGCCAAAGGTGTGGTAATCGCCGCGGATATTCTGGAGATCGCGCCTCTGCCGGGCGTCAGGATCTTTCGGGCAGATATCGGCGATCCAGAATCACTCGCAATGCTGAAGGAAGCGCTGGGTGGAGAGGCGGATGCGGTGCTGTCCGACATGGCGGCCCCGACCACCGGGCATCGCGCCACCGATCATCTGCGCACGATGGCATTGCTGGAAGCGGCACTCGACATCGCGGAGGCGGTGCTGAAGCCGGGCGGCGCGTTCGTCGGCAAGGTGTTTCAGGGGGGCGCCACGGCGGAGTTACTTGCACGCATCAAAAAAATGTTTCGCGAGGTGAAGCACGTCAAACCTCGCGCGTCACGTGCGGAATCGGTGGAGCTTTATCTTGTGGCCTTGGGCTATCGCGGCACGAAGGGAGCAACATGAAACATCTGCGCATCGTCTTACGGCGGCGATATGATTCTCTCGCTTCAGCGTAACTATATTTACATCCGCACCAAGAAGACCGGCAGCAGCACGGTCGAGGAGGTGTTGCGCGGGAGCTTGGTAGAAGGTGATATCGTCGTGAAAACCGGGCTGGAATGTCTGCGGCCCGTGCTCAAACCTGGCGCGATCCTTCCCCAGGTTAAGGGGCCGCCGACCCATGTCGCAATTTCGGAAATAAGGTCCATACTGCGCGAGGACTTCTGGGCCGGCGCCTTCAAGTTCACCAGCGAGCGCCATCCGTATGAGAAGGCAGTGTCGCTGGCCTACTGGCGGCTGGAGCGCAAAAGTTGGTCCCGTAATCCCGCACAACGTGAAGCAGCTTTGGCAAACTGTTCTGCCTATTTGGACCGAATTGTGCGCGCCGGCAAATATTCCACGTTCCGGCACTACTCCATCGGCGGATCTGCCATCGTGGACGATTTCATTAGGCTGGAAAATCTCCATGCCGACGTCCAACGTATTGCTGCACGCATCCAGCTCCCGCTACCCAACATGCTGCCACAAAAGCGCGCTTATTCCCGCGCCGACCGGCGGCCGGCGCGGGAAATTCTGACAAACGAACAGAAGCAGATCGTCTGGGAGCATTGCCAGCGCGAATTCGAAGTTCTCGGTTACGAGCGTTAGGTACTTGTCACAGTACAAGTCTTTAACCCTCCGTTTGATCTTCCAGGGTCCGCACCGTAAGGTTCGGCTTCTCCACCGCAGGGTTATGCATAGTGGTCGAACCGATCAGGCTTGTCGTCTGGGATCTAGATGGCGTTTTTTGGTCCGGCATCCTTACGGAAGGCGGGCATACCTACAGCCATTCGAACCATCACATTGTCATCGAGCTTGCGCGGCGCGGTATTGTTAGCTCGATTTGCTCGAAAAATGACCACGACACGGTCAAGGCAATTTTGCAGGCACGTGGTATCTGGGGTTATTTCGTCTTTCCCAGTATTGAATGGACTCCGAAGGGTCCGCGCCTGAAGCGGATGATCGAGGATGTTCAGCTGCGGCCACAAACCGTTCTTCTGCTAGACGATAATCTACTCAATCTAAATGAGGCGAGGCACTTCGTCCCTGACATCCAGACGGAAGACGAGGGCTTCATACCGCGATTGATTGATTCGCCGTTGTGCCAGGGAAAGGACGACCGCGAGCTGACCCGCTTGAAACAATACAAGCTATTGGAGAGCCGGAGCGCGGATCAGGCTGTTAGCGATGACAATATCGAATTCTTGCGAGCTTCCAAGATCACTGTTGCGATCGACGCGGATGTCGAGAAAAATGTCGATCGCGCCATTGAGCTGATCAATCGCACCAATCAGCTCAATTTCACGAAGGAGCGCCTTCCCGACGAACCGGCAGCCGCGCGCGAAGCGCTGCTGGAGCAGGTCCGCTCCTATTCGATGCAGGCCGGGCTAGTGCGCGTAAGCGATCGCTACGGCGACTATGGGTTTTGCGGGTTCTATCTTCTGAAAACATCGCGCGGTGGAAGAACCAAATTGCGGCATTTTTGCTTTTCCTGCCGCATCCTGAATATGGGCGTGGAGAATTGGTTGTATGAACGCCTAGGGCGACCGAGGCTGGACGTCGTCGGCGAGGTTCTGACCGATCTGCGTTCGAGCTGGTATGTCGATTGGATTAACGTCGGCGGCCGGAGCGGCGAGGGGTCAGAGACCGCTACAAAGCAGCAAGGAAGAGTGCTCATTCGGGGGGCGTGCACGGTTTCTCCCTTGTCCCATTATTTTCAGCTCACCGCGCGAGAGGTGATTGGAGAATTCTATCAGATCAAGGACTACGTGCAAATCCGGCGCGATCATTCTCTGATGCTGCGATATGGAATTGAAGGCCGCACGTCCGAGCAGCGAGATATTTTCGACAAGCTGGGAATTCATGATGAAGACTTTCAAACGGCATTTGCCGATTCGTCCGAAGAGCCGATGCTTCGGGTGCTGTGCAACTGGGCGGACTTTCACGCCATTTTGTATCGCCACAAATTCACAGGATTGCTGGTGCCGTACCGGATAAAACGGCTGGGGAAGAAGAACAACCGCATTGATCCTGTATCCCTAAGTGAGGGCGACGGACGCTTGGAGAAGCTATCCGAGACAGCGCGTCAGTCGATGCGGTACCTTCGTGAGAATTTCGATTTCGTGGGCGGCATGCCAAAAAGCGTCGCTGCCCGTACTTGGGACGTCATCTTCGATGCGCTTCCAGCAGGAAACCCACTTTTTATAGTAGCAGCTCCGGAAGACGGAATGCCCGAGAAGTGGCTTGCAGCTACCAATGAGGTAAACCGGTGGATGAGAAGCGCGATTGCGAGACATCCAAGCAAGCTTATTTTTCCACTGACGTTGGAGCAGATTGCTCGAGAAGGTGAACGGCAAAGTGCGCAGCATTTTGATCGCACCGTGCACTTTCGGCTTTATGAGGAGATTTGGCGCCGCTACCAGGCGGCAATTTCCATGCCATCGCCTACTCTGCAAGAATCGAATCTGGGAGGGCCGAGTGCTGCGTCGGTGTTTTCACGTGTGCTGAGTTTCCTCAAAGGTCGCCCGAATCGTTCAAACCGGTTTCCACACCCGCGGCAGGGTTCTTCGTTAGTCTAGCCAGAACGCGTGTGTCGTGGACGACTACCGAAAGCCGGGCAGAATTGTCTCGCTGAAGCCTGTCGGGTAAGAAGTTGCGAGACACTGACGGACCGGCAATGATCGTTTCATACCACCGCAACTTCATCTACATCCGAACCCGGAAGACGGCCAGCAGCACGATCGAAGGGGTTCTCAAGCAGCATCTCGGCCCTGACGATCTGTTCGTGGGCAAGGGGCAGATCCGGAAACCACGCTCCGGTGGCCGTCGGGCGAACAAGACGAGGCTGGAGGCGGCGAACGGTGAGGTTCCGGATGACGTAGCGGGCCACATGAACGCGGCACAGATCAAGAGCCTTGTGCCGGACGATTTCTGGAACAGTTGCTTCAAATTCACTTCCGAACGGCATCCGTATGAAAAGGCCGTCTCGCTGGCGAATTACAACTTTGGCCGGCTTAAGAGTCACGGTAAGGCGGAAGGTCACGACCTCAGCAGCTTCCTGGATAGGGTGCTTGAGAGCGGCAGGTATCGAAGCTTCGACCTCTATTCTATCGATGGGGGCGTCGTGGTGGATGACTTTATCCGCTATGAATCGCTGCAGGGGGACATTCGCAGGATATGTGACCGACTGGGGATAGCTCCTCCGGATGAACTGCCAAGGAAGAGTACAGCGGCCTATGCAATCAAACAGCCGGCAAAGGAAGTCCTTTCCGATTGGCAGAAGCGCCGGATATTCAACCACTGCCGCGAAGAATTTGAACTCTTGGGTTATGAGCCATAACGCCTGCGCCCGCGGCCCGGCCCCGGACTTTATCTGCGTCGAAATGATTAAGTGCGGAACAAGCTGGCTTCACGATGAGCTGCGGGCGCATCCCGATTTCAAAGCGGGGATGTTCCAGAAACCTGAAAAATTTCGATCCTGCCTCGCAAATATTCGCGGTCCTGTTCGCGGGTCCTACCGGACGCGCGTTGCCCCCGCGTGGCCGCAGGACGCGCCCCAGATCCCATTTCGCCACTTTTTCTTCGATGACATTGTCAGCCAAATCGAACAAGACGAGGCGGAGTTGCCCGACGATATCTCATCGAACATTTAAAGATGAACTGCTCGAATGTGCAGCGCTTTTCGGCGGCCCCGCTGCCGCATGGCCGGCCCAGTACGGGTACTAAGGAATTCGATTAACGGGGTTCTCCACTCGAGAGGGTCACGGGATGTTTCGTCGACGGAACAGAGAGGATTTGGCGGGTTGGCTGCCGGGCATCTTCCTGGCAGCCGCGGTGTGGACTCAACCGCTTTGGGCCGCCGCGCCAAATGCCGATGCACAGTTGCGCGCCATTTACACCTCAGAGTGGAAATGGCGGCTGGAGCAGTTTCCGGACCAGGAAGACTCTACCAAGCCAATAGCCGATCACCTGCCCAAGGAGGATGCACCGGCGCAGGCAGCGCGGCTGCACTATTGGGAAGAGGTGGTGAAGCGGCTCAATGCCATTTCCCGCGCGCAGCTCTCGAAGCCTGAGCAGGTCAACTACGATGTGTACCGGCCGGAGATCGAGAATTTCATCGCCGACCAGAAATTCCGTGATTACGAAATGCCGGCCAATTCGGATTCCGCATTCTGGACCGATCTCGGCTACACCGCCCGCCGCCCGTTCCGCACACTGAAGGATTACCGGAACTGGATCGCGCAGACGCGCGACATCCCCCGCTATTTCCGCGAGCAGATTGCGAACATGCGCGCCGGCCTGAAACGCGGCTTCAGCCCACCTCGCGTGACTTTGCAGGGCCGCGAAAAATCAATTGCCGCCGTGGCGCACGGCAAGCCGGAAGACAACCTGCTCTATACCCCGTTCAAGCAGCCGATGGTGGGGGTGCCCGCGGCCGAACAGACGAAGCTGAAGGCGGAAGCGGCGCAGGTGATACGCGAGGCGGTGCAGCCGGCCTATGCGGACCTGCTGAAGTTTGTCCGCGACGAATACATCCCGCACACACGCACCACGCTTGCCGCCTATGATCTGCCGGACGGCAAGGCGCTCTACCGGCAAACTATCCGCGAATACACGACGCTCGACATGTCGCCGGAGGACATTCACAAGCTGGGCTTGTCGGAAGTCGCCAAGCTGCACGCGCAGATGGTGGACGTGATGCACGAGACCGGTTTCAAGGGCGACTTCCCCGCCTTCCTCCATTATCTCCGCACCGATCCGAAGTTCTATGCAAAAACCCCGCAGGAGTTGCTGAACCGCGCGGCGTGGATTGCGAAAGTGTTCGACGGCAAGGCGGCGCAGTATTTTGGCTACCTGCCGCGCGCGCGTTTCGCCATCAAGCCAGTGCCGCCGGATCTGGCGCCCTTCTACACGTCAGGCCGCGGCGGCCCCGGTCTTTATCTCGTTAACACCTACGATCTTCCGCACCGGCCGTTGTACAATTTGACCGCGCTGACACTGCATGAATCCGCGCCCGGTCACGCATTCCAGATCCCCATCGCGCTCGAGCACAAGAACCAGCCGGAATTCCGCCAGCATGATTACATCTCGGCTTACGGCGAAGGCTGGGCGCTGTATTGCGAGAAGCTGGGCGTCGAAATGGGGATGTACGAAACGCCGTATGATCGGTTCGGCATGCTGGGCTGGCAGATCTGGCGCGCGGTGCGGCTGGTGGTGGATACCGGCATCCACAGCCAAGGTTGGACGCGCGAGCAGTCGCTGAAATACATGCACGATTACACCGCGCTGCCCGATCACGAAATCGAGACCGAAGTGGATCGCTACATTGCGTGGCCGGGGCAGGCGCTGTCCTATTATCTGGGCGAACTCGCCATCGTTCGCGCGCGCGAAAAGGCCGAGAAGGCGCTGGGCCCAAAGTTCAACATCCGCGCATTTCACGATGCCGTGCTGGAACTTGGCTCCGTGCCAGTGCCGGTGCTCACCGCGCGGATCGACCGCTTCATCGCCGAAGGCGGCAAGGGCCCTTATCCGGAGATGGAGTGAGCTATCTCCGAACAGAAGGATGCTTTAGCCGCAAGTCTGCTTCCTGGTTACGATCTTTGCGGGACCAAATCTCCGTCCTGGAGAAAATGCGCCCCAGCAGCGTTCGCTCGTCCCATATAAGGCCGACATTAATCGCTTCCTGTTCGAGCGACGGCCAATCCGGAACGCGTCTAAGAGCCCATATCCGCCATTTTGGAACGTTGAACGACCACCACATCCAGGCCACCTATAAAGGTGCCGACCAGCCACACCGGTCCGAGCAATGGGTACCGGTCGAGGAAGGCAAAGAATTTATCATGCGCAAGTGCAGAGAAAACGGCCGGTATCACCGCGCCGAGAACAAAAATCAGCAGCACGGGAATGTTAACCCAGAGAGTCCCCATCAGGACGGCACGTCCGTTCGAAATCTGCTTTGATCCTTGCCCTTCCATGGCACTGTTCTAGAAACTCTCGCACCACCTTGTAACCATCAGAGAACGCGTCTCTTATGGATGCCTTCAGCTATCTCTCGGTTCTGCTGTCCATCGTGCTGGGGCTGGCAGTCACGCAGATCTTGAGCGGGTTTGCCGCGCTGGTGCACGCCCGGCGCCGCGTCGCCATGTATTGGCCGGTGCCGCTGCAGATGGCCGCCGTGCTGCTGATCAGCGTCCAGGTATGGTGGGCGATGTTCGGCATGCACAATGTGCATCAGTGGACCTTCGCCGGATTTCTTGTGGTACTGGCGCAGTCCATCCCCGTGTATCTGATGGCCGCCTTCATCACGCCCGAACTTGGTGGTGAAGCGCAGATCGATCTCCGCGAAGCCTACTTCCGCGAAGCACGGTGGTTCTTCGGCAGCATATTGGCCGCACTCGCCATCAGCCTGATCAAGAACCGGATGCTCTTCGGCAGTTTCCAGAGCGGACTCGATCTTGACGGTCACGTGGTATTTGCCGCCATCGCTCTGGCGGGTCTGATTTCCCGCCGCGACATCGTCCACAAAATCATCGCGCCGCTCTCGCTGCTGGCTTACTCCCTCTATATCGCGCGTCTGTTCCTGATCCTGCCGAAGTAGGCCTCGCAAGGGGGCGTCTTGAAGAATCGTCAGTCTGCTGATATGCGCCGCTATGGAACCCTCCTCTCCCATCCGCGAAGCCCTTACCTTCGACGATGTGCTGCTGGTGCCGGCAGCCTCCGAAGTCCTCCCCTCCCAGGTGGATACCCGAACCCGGCTCACCAGAACAATCGAGCTCGGCATCCCGCTCATCTCCGCCGCCATGGACACGGTGACGGAAGCGCCGCTGGCCATCGCCATGGCCCAGGCCGGCGGCATGGGCGTGGTCCACCGCAATCTCTCCATCGAGGAGCAGGCCGAACAGGTTCGCCGGGTGAAGAAATTCGAAAGCGGCATGGTGGTGAACCCCGTGACGATCGAGCCCGACGCGATGCTGGCCGACGCGCTGGATTTGATGGCGCGCTACAGCATCTCCGGCATTCCGGTGGTCGAGAGCCCGAACGCCAAGGGCGCGGGCAAGCTGGTCGGCATTCTCACCAATCGCGACGTGCGTTTCGCCACCGACACGCGCCAACCTGTGCGCGAGCTGATGACGAAGGACAGGTTGGTGACGGTGCGCGAAGGCGTGCGCGCCGACGAAGCCAAGCGGCTGCTGCATCAGCATCGCATCGAAAAGATCCTGGTGGTTGACGAGAACTACCGCTGCGTCGGCCTTATCACCGTGAAGGACATCGAGAAGGCGCAGAAGTTTCCCAACGCCTGCAAGGACGAGCGTGGCCGTCTCCGCGTGGCGGCGGCCACAAGCGTCGGCGAAGACGGATTGAAGCGTGCGCTGCAGCTGATCGAGGCGGAATGCGATGTCATCGTCGTCGACACCGCGCATGGCCACTCGCGTGGCGTGCTCGACACGGTGAACCGCATCAAGAAGGAATCGAACTACACGCAAGTGGCGGCAGGCAACGTGGCGACCGGCGACGGCGCCAAGGCGCTGATCGATGCGGGTGCGGATTGCGTGAAGGTGGGAATCGGGCCCGGCTCCATCTGCACCACGCGCGTGGTGGCAGGCGTCGGCGTGCCGCAGCTCACGGCGGTCATGGATGCGGTGGAGGCTGCGTCGAAGCAGGGGGTGCCGGTGATTGCGGATGGCGGGATTCGCTACTCCGGCGACCTTGCCAAAGCCATTGCCGCCGGCGCGCATGTGGCAATGGTGGGCTCGCTGCTCGCCGGCACCGAAGAATCACCGGGCGAAGTGTTCCTCTATCAGGGCCGTTCGTACAAAGGTTATCGCGGCATGGGATCGGTGGGCGCGATGGCGCGCGGCTCTGCCGACCGCTACTTCCAGGCGGAAGTGCGCGATGCGCTGAAATTGGTGCCGGAAGGCGTGGAAGGGCAGGTGCCGTTCAAGGGGCCGGTGGCGAACGTGGTGCATCAGATCATCGGCGGCTTGCGTGCGGCGATGGGCTACACCGGCTGCCGTACGATTGCCGACATGCACAGCAACGCCAAGTTCATCCGCATCACCGGCGCCGGCATGCGCGAGAGCCACGTGCACGACGTGGTGGTGACGCGCGAATCCCCCAACTACCCCGTCGCGCAGTAGCCCGCGAGGCGGTGGATGGCCGTCCTTCTCATCTCCGCCCTTGCGTTCGCCGCCACGCTGCTGGGCGGCGTGTTCGCGTTACGCTTTCGCGACCGGCTGCACTTGATCCTCGGATTTTCGGCCGGCGCGGTGATCGGCGTGGCCCTGTTCGATCTCCTCCCAGAATCGATGTCGCTGGCGGACGCCCATTATGGTCCCGCAACGCTGTCGCTGGTCATTGCAGCGGGGTTCTTCGCCTACCTGATCATCGACCGGCTGATCCTGTTGCATCCGCACACGCATCACGATCACGCGCACGCGCATGACGATGCACCGCCGGCGCGTGGCGCTTTCGGGGCGCTGACACTCGCCGCCCACAGCTTTCTCGACGGCGTGGCGATCGGCGCGGGTTTTCAGGCATCGCCCGCGGTTGGAGCCATCGTAACAGCGGCGGTCGTGACGCACGATTTTTCCGACGGCATCAATACGGTCGCGTTCATCCTGCGCGGTGGTGGCACGATGCGGCAGGCGCTACCGTGGCTGCTGCTGGATGCAAGCGCGCCGGTGCTGGGCGCGGCATCCACCCTGCTGTTTCGCATTCCAGAAGCAAGCATCGGTCTTGTGCTGGGCGCGTTCGGCGGGTGCTTTCTCTATCTCGGCGCCTCCGACCTGATTCCGGAAAGCCAGCATGCCCACCCCCGCGCCGCCACCACCTTGATGACCTTGATCGGAGCGGGCGTGCTGTATGTGGCCGTGCGCCTGTGGGGCGGCGGATGACCCCCGCCGCCCGCCTGCAAGCGGCCATCGACATTCTGCAAGAACTCGAAACCACGGCGCTGCCCGCAGACCGTTATTTGCGCGACTGGTTTCGCAGACGCCGCTACGCCGGTTCGAAAGACCGCGCTGCGGTTGCCGAACGTGTGTTCGATGTGCTGCGCCACCGTGGCTCCTTCGCCTGGCCCATGCAGAGTGAAACGCCGCGCGCGGTGGTTATCGGATCGCTACTGCATGAGAGACAAACGCCGGACTCCGTTCGCGCACTCTTCAACGGTGAAGGCTACGGCCCGTCGCCGCTCAGTGAGTCTGAATTAAACGCGATGAATTCGCCACCGCGAGGCGAGCTGCCGCCGCATGTAAAAGGGGAATACCCGCAATGGCTGGAACCAGAGCTGCGCCGCGCCTTTGGCGGCGGCCTGCTGGACGAAATGCAGGCGCTGCAATCGCGCGCCTCCATCGATTTGCGGGCGAACGCGCTCAAGGCAAACCGCACCGAAGCGCTCAAGAACCTGCGCGTGGAAGGTTATGACGCGCAGGCCACGCCACACTCGCCGCTCGGCATACGCATTCCTGCCGGCGCCAGCGGATTGGAGAAAACGCACGCCTTCGCGTCCGGGGCGTTCGAGCTGCAGGATGAAGCCTCGCAAATCGCGGCGTTGCTGGTCGATGCGAAACCCGGCATGCGCGTGCTTGATCTCGCGGCGGGCGGTGGCGGCAAATCGCTCGCCCTGGCGTCGGCCATGCAGAACGAGGGCGAAATCCTCGCCTTCGATGACAATCCTGCGCGGCTGAAGCCATTGCCGGAACGTGCTGCGCGCGCGGGTGCAACTTGCATCACGATTGCCGAGACACGCGGCGGCCCGAAATGGGATGATGGCAAATTCGATCGTGTGCTGATGGATGCGCCGTGCAGTGGTACCGGCACGTGGCGACGGCAGCCCGAGCTGCGATGGCGCCTCAAGCCGGAGCGCCTTGAAGCACTGGAAAAGACACAAGCCTGGTTGCTGGAGGATGGCGCGCGCCACACCAGGCCTGGCGGGCGGCTAATATACGTCACGTGCTCGCTTCTTCCGTCGGAAAACGAGGACCAGATCGCCGCGTTTCTAGAACGCCATTCCGACTTCGCTATTTGTCCAGCGCGCGATGTATGGGCTGAAGCAATCGGAACCGAACCGCCGCCCGGCGTGGAGCAATTCTTCCATGCTACACCCCTTACCTTTGGCACAGACGGTTTTTTTGCCGCGGCACTTGCTTGCCGGAAGCACCTGTCATGAAATTCGTTGCTCTCGAGGGCGTGAACAGCATGGCGCGAATTACGAAATGGCTTCTGATTTTTCTGGTTGCTACCGTTGGGCAGACCGCCATCGCCGCCGAGCGGCTGATCACGTCACCTGTTGACGAGCACGCGCTGACTTTTCTTGGCAACAATGTACGGTCCGAGGTTACACCGGAAAACGATCGGGGCGTTGTTCCTGATGAATTTCCTCTCAAGCAGATAACGCTGTTGTTGCGGAGGTCGGTAAGCAGAGAAGCAGCGCTGGAACGGTTTCTGGAGCAGCAGACTGATCCCGCGTCGGGAAATTATCACCGCTGGCTAACGGCGAAAGAATTTGGAGAACGGTTTGGTGCGGCGATGACCGACCTGGCCGCGCTTACTCATTGGTTGTCGGCAAAGGGATTTCGTGTCGATCCTGTTGCTGCGGGGCGGCGCACGATCACCTTCTCCGGAACGGCGGGGCAGGTGCGTGCCGGGTTCCATACCGAGATCCACCAACTCGATGCCGATGGTGTAACGCACTTCGCGAATACCAGTATTCCGCGCATACCGACGGCGCTCGCCCGCACCGTGGTGGGCATCGTGTCGCTAAACAATTTCATGCCGCGCCCAGACGTTCAAAAATACACCTTCATGAAGTTTGGCAAGCTGGTTCATGCCGTTGTGCCGGAAGATCTTGCGACCATCTACAACCTCACCCCGCTGCTCGCGGCCGGCCTGTCGGGGCAGCACCAGACGATCGCGGTGATCGAAGACTCAGACGTCGCCAATCCGGACGACTGGGACACGTTCCGCAACACCTTTGGCCTGTCTCGCTTCAAACACGCGAGCCTCACGCTGGTGCATCCCGCCGGCGCGCAGCCTTGCGACGATCCCGGCCTCACCGGCGCGGAAAGCGACGCCACCTTGGATGCGCAATGGGCAAGCGCGGCGGCGCCCAGCGCGGCGATCATCGTGGCCAGCTGCAAGGATACCATGCAGTTCGGTGGCTTTCTCGCCATCGAAAATCTGATCAACGGCGCGAACGTGCCGGAGATCATGAGTCTTTCCTACAGCCAGGGCGAAGCGTGGCTTGGCGAAACCGGAAACCAGTACATCGCGTCGCTCTATCAGCAGGCGGCAGCGGAAGGCGTGTCCCTGTTCGTGTCGTCTGGCGACGAGGGGCCGGCGGAGAATGATAGTCGCGGCGATAAACCCATCCATGGCATCAGTGTCAGCGGTTTCACCTCGACGCCATACAATGTTTCGGTCGGCGGCACGGATTTCGCCGATACGTATTTCGGCACCACGACCAATTACTGGAACAGCAGCAACACGCAGTATTACGGCTCCGCCAAATCGTACATCCCCGAATTCCCCTGGGATGACTCTTGCGCCAACCGCCCGCTGGCGAAATCCAAAGGCTATACGCAGACCTACGGCACGGACGGCTACTGCAACCATGGCGGTCCGCTGACCTCGGTGGCCGGCAGCGGCGGACCCAGCGGCTGCGCAACCGGCACCCCCAGCATCCGCGGCGTGGTGAGCGGCAGCTGCCAGGGCTATCGCAAGCCGAAATGGCAGGCCCTCGTTGGCGTGCCGCACGACCATGTGCGCGATGTGCCCGACGTGTCGCTGTTCGCGGCCAACGGGCTCTGGGGCCACTACTATCTCTACTGTGACACTGCAGAGAACGGCTGCAGCGGCGAACCAAGCAACTGGTCCAGCGCGGGCGGCACCTCGTTCGGCGCGCCGATCTGGGCGGGCTTTCAGGCGCTGGTGAACCAGAGGGCAGGCGGTCGACAGGGCAATCCCAATCCGGAACTCTACCGGCTGGCCGCTGCGGAATATGGCGCCGCAGGCAACAAGAACTGCCGCTCCGCGCGAAATGGCGGCCCCGATGCCTCGTGCATCTTCTACGATGTCACAATCGGCGACAACGATGTGAACTGCCTCGGCGAGTTCGACTGCTTTCTGCCCTCCGGCACCAATGGCGTGCTGTCGAAAAGCGATTCGCGCTACAAGCCGGCCTTTCGCGCCACCGCGGGCTACGACTTCCCCACCGGCATCGGTACGGTAAACGTCACCAACCTGGTGAATGCCTGGGCGCAGTGACGGCTTAGGCGCAACGCCCCGATAACTGGACAGCGGAAACCGGCATTGTGTAAATCCTGCCATGACGATTCCCGTTCTCATCATCGACTTCGGCAGCCAGGTGACGCAGCTGATCGCGCGGCGCGTGCGCGAGGCCGGCGTCTATTGCGAGATCGTGCCGTTCAACCAGGCAGAAGCCGCGCTGCAAACCGCGCAACCCAAAGCTATTATCCTTTCCGGCGGGCCGGCCAGCGTCACCCTTTCGCACACGCCGCGCGCGCCGCAAGCCGTGTTCGAGATGGGCGTGCCGGTGCTCGGCATCTGCTACGGCCAGCAGGCGATGGTGCAGCAGCTGGGCGGCAAGGTGGAAGGCGGCCACGCGGCGGAATTCGGCCGCGCGGAAATCGAAGTCACCGGCCAATCGCCGCTGTTTGACAATGTGTGGGCGCTCGGTGCGCGCGACGATGTGTGGATGAGTCACGGCGACCGCGTGGTGTCGCTCCCCTCCGGTTTCCATGTGGTGGCGCAGAGCGGGAATGCGCCCTTTGCGATCGTGGCGGACGAGACGCGCAAGTTCTACGGCGTGATGTTTCATCCCGAAGTGGTGCACACGCCGAAAGGCGGCGCGCTGCTGCGAAACTTCGTGCAGGGCATCGCCGGCATCGCGCCCGACTGGAACATGCATGCCTTCAAGGAAGATGCCATCCGCCGCATCCGCGCGCAGGTTGGCAAAGGCAAAGTGATCTGCGGGCTTTCCGGCGGCGTGGATTCCTCCGTCGCCGCGGTGCTCATCCACGAAGCGATCGGCGACCAGCTCACCTGCATCTTCGTGGACACCGGGCTGATGCGCGCCCGCGAGGCGGACGAGGTCGTGTCGCTGTTCCGCGGGCATTACAACATTCCGCTCATCCATTCCGACGCGGCCGAGCTGTTCCTCTCGCGGCTGGAAGGCGTCAGCGATCCCGAACGCAAGCGCAAGATCATCGGCGCCACTTTCATCGATGTGTTCGACGAGGAGGCGCACAAGATCGGCGGCGCGGAATTCCTGGCGCAGGGCACGCTCTATCCGGATGTGATCGAGAGCGTGTCGGCTATCGGTGGACCGTCCGTCACCATCAAGTCGCATCACAATGTCGGCGGCCTGCCCGAACGCATGAAGATGAAGCTGGTGGAACCGCTGCGCGAGCTGTTCAAGGACGAGGTGCGCGCGCTGGGCCGCGAGCTGGGCCTCACCGAGCGTTTCGTCGGGCGGCATCCGTTTCCCGGACCGGGGCTTGCCATTCGCGTGCCCGGCGAGATCACGCGCGACAAGCTGGAGGCGTTGCGCAAGGCCGACACCATTTATCTCGACGAAATCCGCAAGTGCGGATTGTACGACGAGATCTGGCAGGCGTTTGCGGTGCTGCTGCCGGTGAAGACGGTGGGCGTGATGGGCGACGACCGCACCTACGATCACGTCTGCGCCCTGCGCGCGGTGACCTCGACCGACGGCATGACGGCGGACTCCTATCCCTTCGAGCACGCGTTCCTGGCCCGCACCGCCACCCGCATCATCAACGAGGTGAAGGGCATCAACCGCGTGGTCTATGATGTGACGTCAAAACCCCCCGGCACCATCGAGTGGGAGTGATGGGTGTAAATCAGTGCCCGTTTGATTGGGTGCGAGCGCTTACCGCCGCAGCGTTCTGCAGCTTAACGCTCGTTTGGTTTTCCGCTGATGCCACAGCCTCCTATTGCGTCGGCTGGGATAAAGCGTTGCCGAACTATGATCCAGAATATTACTCCGTCGCACACGAATTCCGACGTGCGAAATATGTCCTTCAGACTAAGGTTCTCCGCGAGATATGGATCGGAGAGAATGGAAAAGAAAAACCTCTTCGACCTCCCTTCCAATATGGCTCTCTGCGGCCTTGGGGCTTCGATCCTTATCTGGGAGCCTACTACGATGTTCGGGTAGAGCATTCCTTTAAGGGCAGGGTACCGGCAACGCTGCACCTCTTCAGCGAAAACTCCACTGCTCGTTTTTGGCTAAAAGTAGGAGAGGCTTACATCCTCTTTGTGTTTGACGGTTCATTCGATGGTCCCATAGGCCAGAAACTGACCATCGATACTTGCGGAAACTCAAGGCCATTGTTGAACGCTCATTCTCTCACGCGCGAACTTGAGAAGCTCGCGGTCGCAAACCGGAATCGACCCCGTGCGAATTCCAGAATTCCGTGATGGACTCACAATATCCATGACTGTCATCCCCGGCCGAGCGAGCGCCGCCAGGCGTAAGCGAGGGGAAGGGGACCCAGGTAGTTAAGCAATCGCGATGTTGGACAGCCGGCGCACGCGCGTGCTGCGTTTCGATAGCAGGACAGTTTCACCTCCTGGGTCCCCTTCCCTCGCATCGCACGCGACCGTGCGATGCTCGCCGGGGATGACAGTGGTGACCTTTGTGATAGCATCAGGGGCGATGCAGAACGAGCGCACCTATCCCAATATCGCAGCCATCCTCGCGCAAAAGGAACGTGGCCGTCGCGAACGCGCCGCGTTGAGCTTTGTGGACAAGCTCGATGCGCTGGAACGCCTCAAGGAGAGCGTCGCTCCCATTGTCGAAGCGCGAAGGTTGCGTGCTGCCGACCCGGCCGGTCACGCTTCGCCCGCACCGCCACCCGCATCACCAATGAGGTGAAGGCATCCACCGTGTAGTCTACGACGTAACGAGCAAGCCGCCGGGGACTATTGAGTGGGATGAGGTTATTGTGTCGTGACGTGGTGCAACTAGAACGGCTATGGCATGCACGGAGGGCGAAGGATGAAACAGAAGCTGTCGTCTTTGGTTGGATTGGCCTGCTTCGTTGTTTCAGCTCATGCAGACCCAGCTGCAAATGATTGGGCACATGCCGCGTCGTTGCTGGCCGCTACTAAAGCTGATGTGCAGTCTGCTGACATTACTGCTGTCGAACGGCACCGTAGTGAGCTCGAACTCGCGTTGGCCAATGCGCGCGACGCCCTTGCGACGGCGGCCGCTCATAACGTTGTTCTGACGGATGGGGGCGCAGAGGCGATGATGATGTTGTCAGCTACCGCATTAGACAAATCAAAAGCGCCGACGTCTGTACAGGCCGTCCAAAATCCTTATCCGGCAATCGCGCTGTATTTGGGGAGTTACTATAACGAGATTGGAAGGCCCGCCGATGCAGTGCGTGTAATCGATCTTGGGCTAGGGTCCTTTTCGGTTTCCGGCGTCGATCTTGGCGCGCACCTTCCTATTCTGCTGGGTGAACGGGGCGCCGCGTTAAACATACTGCATCGCTCAGCCGAGGCGTTGGTATCCTATGACAGAGCGCTGGGGATTTCGGATCAGCCCAATAGTGATCGTGCGCGCCTGGAACGTGGGAGAGGATTTTCGCTGACGGAGCTCAACAGGCTGGACGAAGCTGAAGCAGCATATCAGGAGTCTTTGGAGTTAGAACCTGGAAATGAACGAGCTGAGCACGAGTTGAAGTACGTCGCTCAACTTAAATCCGGCATAGCCCCAACACGAGGATATTTAGCCACTGTGAAGCCGGGGCAACCTGCCACTGCACCGGCAACGCCACCGTCCGAAGGGACAACACCACCCTAATCGTCAGATCCGGCCGAGTGAGCGCCGTCAGGCGCGAGCGAGGGGAAGGGGACCCAGGTGGTCGTGCAGCAGGGTCGTGGAAAGTAGGTCACTGTTGTGCAGTGCTTCGAGCGGACGAAAGCTCCACGTCCTGGGTCCCCTTCCCCTCGCGATGCTAAGGCATCGCTCGGCCGGGGATGACAGCCGCATCTAATCCTTAGTTCCTCAGCGTCAGCTCAAGCGCATTTCGCTCTCGTGGACTTCCTGGTCGAGCGCGCGCTTCACGACGTAAACCGAGTCGATAGCCGTCTCGAGCTGGACGCGGAACTCATCGATGGCGTCTTGCATCGGCGGCGGCAGCTCGGCCCAATTGTCCAGCACCTGCCGCATCGCGTTTTCGATGGTTCCCACCATGCCGTTGATGGCTATTTCGCGGTAGATCGCCATGTGCACGATGCCTTTCCTCCTGAGCGGCACTGAAGCTACCACTGTCATCCCCGGCCGAGCGAGCGCCGTCAGAAAATCGGGGGACATGATACGCAATTCCGCGTCGGATCAGCGGTGAGAGCATCGGTATCCTGTCGCCGGATTCTTTCGTCGTCGAACAATCTCTAATCACCCGCCGAGCCAGCGGAATGACTTTGCAAGAAAGGCATTCCCGTTCGCATGCGGCAACTCGCCGTGAGCCACCACAACGTGTTGACAATTCCAGCTCAGCACCTTGTCGCGCGCACGGCGGGCCGGTGCGCGGTTGGTAAACGATGATCGCCACTCGAGCGGCGCGCAGGCCTGGCCCTGGGTTAGGCCATCGAGGCGCGCCAGGAAGCGCCAAAACCCCCAATGTTTTCGCAGAAAGTCATCGCTGAACGTCTGGATCAGATCGGCGACGATCGCGGTGGCGGATGGCCGGTGAAGAAAGACAATCTCGTCCATGGCGAACGAACCGCGGAACCATGCCTGGTCGATATCGGGAAGCCATTCGGGCGGCGGCATGTCCTTCAGCGCTTCGCGGAATGAGAGGTCGGAGCGTTTCCTGATTGTCGATTGCGGCCCCCACAAC
This sequence comes from Alphaproteobacteria bacterium, assembly GCA_045810735.1. GTDB lineage: Bacteria > Pseudomonadota > Alphaproteobacteria > Micropepsales > Micropepsaceae > Rhizomicrobium. The sequence goes on along the minus strand of JBJMVL010000093.1, from coordinate 16,351 downwards.
AGCGCCTCAGGATAGGCCGCCTTCCACTCCTGCAGGTAGAGGTGATGGAGCTTGTTGGGGCTCACGAGGTGACGAACAGGGCCCAGACGATCCACTTGGGCGCGCAGATCAGCAGTCAGCTTCACCGGCGACCACAGCCACAAATCGCCATTCTCAAACCGGGCGATGACGGAACGCGTCGGATAGGAAAGGCCAAAGAAGCTGACAATGTCTCCTTCGGCGACCCAGAGAGCCTCATGCACTTGCTCGAGCATTCTTTACCTCTACCGCACACTTCCTGGTCGAGCGCGCGCTTCAGCTACCACTGTCATCCCCGGCCGAGCGAGTGCCGCCAGGCGCGAGCGAGGGGAAGGGGACCCAGGTGTTTGAGCAACCGCGATGTTGGAGTGATGCACCCAAACTGTCATCCCCGGCCGAGCGAGTGCCGTTAGGCGCGAGCGAGGGGAAGGGGACCCAGGTGATTGAACAGCTTCAATGTTTGAATACGTGGCATGCTGAAAGTCTGCTTTCGAGAGCGTGGCGGCTTCACCTCCTGGGTCCCCTTCCCCTCGCGAAGCTAGCGCTTCGCTCGGCCGGGGATGACACCCAGGAGGCCGGCCGAAAAAAAGTTCGCGCTTTCTCTTGACAGCAAGACATCTGGCCATTATCTTTGCGGCGAGATAAACGGAGATAGCCTGAGGATGCTGTAGCGCCACCGCGAGACCATACAGGGCCGGGTGCGAGCTCGCGCGCACCCCTGTGAACGGGACGAGACCGATCCGCCGCCGAAGCGCCGAGGCTGCTCGCGGGGCATCGAACATCCAAGGTCACAAGGACCGTGGGGAGGAGGATGGTGCCGCACGGCAGCCCGCGGAAAACGGGCTCGCAATCCGTCGGCCGGCCATTCTCAGGGCCAGGCGGGTGTCACCACCTCTTCATGCTTGCGAACGCCACATATTGCGGACGCGCCGGAGAGGGCAGGTTGAAGCTCCCGCCTTTTTGCGTTTTTCGAGGGGCTCCGATCGTCACGTTGGGAGCGCTATTGTGGGGCGTTCCGGTGTAGAAGCACGGCGGAATGATCGGCACCGGCAAATGACGGCTCCGCTTTTCGCGCGCGCGATTCTCATCGGCGACCGGCTGATCGTCGACCGTTCGAAATACACCGGCGTGGTGTCCGCGGCGCCGTTTTGCTACCGCAAAGGCGGCGGCTTCGTCGTCATCTTCCGCTATGGCGCGGTGGTGCTGATCGGGCTGGCGCCCGAAGAAGAGGAAGCGGCCATCGCGGACTTGTCCGCGCAGACGCCGCAGCCCGCCACCATTGAAGAAGAGCGGGCCGGCTTTGAAATCCACCCTGACAAGGACGAGGGCGCAACCGCCAGCGGCATTTTCTACATCCGGGAGCTGACCACGGCGCACGCGCTGGTGCTGGCGGACATCCTGGCGAAAAGCGTGGCGCTCGCCCGCTACGAACGCGAAATCGCCTCGGTGTTCGACACCATCGAGCCGGCGGCCAGCACCCTGGCCGTCAGCGGCCGGCTGCCCAGGGCGCGCAAGGCGCTGCTGCAGCTGATCGGATCGGCGTTGCTGGCGCAGCATCGCGTGTCGGGCCGCATCGCCTTTGCCGAAAAGCCCGATGTGCTGTGGGAGAACCCGGAGCTGGGCCGGCTCTACGCGCGGCTGGAAGACGAGTACGAAATCATCGAGCGCGGCACCTTGCTCAACGGCAAGGTCCGTGTCGTCGGCAGCGCCGCGGAAACCGTGGCTGACCTGATCGATACCGCCCGCTCCGCACGGCTGGAATTGTTGATTGTCATTCTAATTCTGGCAGAACTTATCATTGGCGCCGTGACGCTCTTCCGGCCATGAAAGGTTGATAGAGTGACAGTATACCAATTGCCTTGGGAGAAACGGGCATGAAGAAGAGCGCGGCACCGAAAAGCGAATCTCCGTCTCGGCTGATCGATGCGAAGATCGCGAAGCTGGGGGATTGGCGGGCAGAGATGCTCAAGCGGCTGCGCGCCCTCATCCATGAAGCCGATCCCAAAGTCGTCGAGACGCTGAAATGGGCAAAGGCGGCGAACCCGTTGGGCGTACCGGTGTGGGAGCACGACGGCATCCTCTGCACCGGCGAGACCTACAAGGACAAAGTGAAACTCACCTTCGTGAATGGCGCCGCGCTTGCAGACCCATCCGGCCTTTTCAACTCCAGCCTCGACGGCAATGTGCGCCGCGCCATTGACTTCTACGAAGGCGACAAGATCAACGAGAAGACGTTCAAGGCGCTCATCCGCGCGGCCGTCGCCCACAATACCTCAAAAGCGAAACGCTGATCTACTCGACGGTGGCGGACGCGCGCTGAGCGGTGACGCCACAGAGATCTGCACACGCCACAGGAGACTCACATACATCGCTCTCGCATCAACGGCATTCTGATCGATTGCAAGACCGACGATATCGACGCTGCCGCCCGCTTCTGGGCCGAAGCGCTCGCCCGCCCGATCGATCCCGAGCATCCCGGCAGCCGCGGTAACTATCGCATGCTGGAGACGCCATCGGACGAACTCAGCGTCCAAATTCAACGCGTGGAGCACCAGAGCCGCGTCCACATTGATATCGAAACCGACGACATTCCCGCCGAAGTCGCGCGGCTGGAAAAGCTGGGCGCCCGGGTGGACAAGCGGCTGGAACGTTGGGTGGTGATGCAGGCGCCCACAGGCCAGCGCTTCTGTGTCGTGCGCGTACAGCGGTCAGGCTGGCCGAAAAACGCCAACCGCTGGGATTAGTCCGTCACACGCTGATCGGCTGCTATTATTTTTACGACAAGTAGGCCGCCCGCACGGGGAAATTCCCCACTTATTCGCCACCTGCGCGCGAAAAAACCTTTGACGATCAAGCCGATAAAATTATTTGCAGGACGCAAAGTCGCCAGCGCCGAAACGGCCTTATATTTCACGCATGACAACGACGGATTCGAACCCGGGCGACGCTACCCCAGCGTCTCTGCGCAAGCGCGGCGCGCCGAAAGGCAATCGCAATGCCTGGAAGCACGGCGGTCGCAGCGCTGCGGCCAACGTGGCGCGCGCGGCTGCGCGTGCCGACATCCTCGCACACGTGCCGGATGGCAGCGTATTCGGGCAAATTGCGGCTCGGCACGAGGCCGAAGTCAGGCGTCTCGGCTGGGATGCGGAACTTGCGCGGGTTGAGTCAAACAAAACGAACAATTCTGTTGCGTGTCGGAAAGACGGGGAGGGGGGACCCCCCTCCAATTTTTCCGGAAACAAAACGAACAATTCCCTTGCGCGTGACGGGCCGCGAAAGCGCGGCGCGCCCAAGGGCAACAGGAACGCCCTGAAGCACGGATTTAGTAGCGGCAAGCGGCGGGAATTCAGTTCCGGCCTGCGTCTGTTCATCCGGCGGATGAACGCTATGTGCGAGCTGGCGCTCGCGACGGCGAGAGCTGACGCCGCGAGGCCACCGTGAGTGCGACCGGCCATCACGTGCTCGATCACCCCATCTGGTCGGCGCTGACCACGCGGCAGGCGGCGCTGGCGGAAAGGAACGCGCGGGCACGGCGATTTCCGACAGATGTCGCGCCCTTTGCCGATATGATCGACATGTCGCCGGAGAGTTTCGCCGCGCTGCGCGACCTGATGCAGCCGGACGACACGCAGGTGCTGTTCACGCCGGAGCCAATGCGTGTGCCCGCCGATTTCGACGTGCTGCGGGCGGAAGAAGCCGTGGTGATGACTGGCACGCCGTCTATCGCATCCAATCCGGCCGCCGACATCGTCACGCTGGGCACTCCGGACATCCCTGCGATGGCGGAGCTGGTGGCACTCACCAATCCCGGCCCGTTCGCGGCGCGCACGCATACCCTCGGCACGTTCCTCGGCATCCGCATCGACGGCCAGCTGGTCGCGATGATCGGCGAGCGGATGAAGCCCGGCGACTACACCGAGATGACGGGCATCTGCGTGCATCCGAATTTTCGTGGACGAGGGCTGGCGCAAGTGTTGATGGGGGAGATCGGCCGGCAGATCGTTGCGCGCGGCGAAATCCCGTTCCTGCACGTTTATGCCGGCAACATGCCGGCTATCGGACTCTATCGGCGCCAGGGAATGGCAATTCACCGCACCATGCACGTCACCATTGTGCGGAGGCCATAGCTCGGATGTTGAATGCTCATTCTCGCTGTTTATCTACGGATGCCACACTGCGGATACGATATGGCTGATCTTTCGTCTTTCTCCATTACCAAGCGCTGGCCGGCGAAATATCGGGATCGGCTGCAACTCTATTCGACCGCCACGCCCAACGGCGTGAAGATCTCGATCATGCTGGAAGAGACGGGGGTGCCGTACGAGGCGCATTACGTCAACCTCGGCAACAACGAGACCTGGACTCCGGAATTTCTGTCGCTCAACCCAAACGGCAAGATTCCGGCGATCATCGATCCCGGTGGGCCGGGTGGAAAGCCGCTGCCGCTATTCGAATCTGGCGCCATTCTTGTCTATCTCGGGGAGAAAACCGGCCGGCTGCTGCCCACCGATCCGGCGCGACGTTGGGAAACCCTCCAGTGGGTGTTCTTCCAGATGGCGAATATCGGCCCGATTTTCGGGCAGGTCGGCTTTTTCCACAAATTCGCCGGCCGCGAGATCGAGGACAAGCGGCCGCTCAAGCGCTACGTAGATGAGTCCAAACGCCTGCTCGGTGTGCTGGAGCGGCGGCTCGAAGGCCGCGACTGGATCATGGGCGAGGAATACACCATCGCCGATATTTCGATTCTCGGGTGGGTGCGCAACCTGATCCGCTCTTACGAGGCGGGCGAGCTGGTGGAGTTCGAGAGCCTGAAGCGCGTACCGGCCTGGCTGGAGCGGGGCCTTGCGCGGCCGGCCGTCGAGCGCGGGCTGCACATCCCGAGGCGCCCTGAATGAGCGGGAACCGGCTTTTCCTGCGTGCTTTTCCTCGGTTAGGCTGTGCCTATGGCGGCTCGGTCCTGTGAGAGTAAGGCATGCTGAAGCATCTGCTGGGTTCCATCTTCAAGACGGGCAGCCTGACCATGCTGCTGCCCGGCGGGAAGTCTGAAACCTATGGCAGCGGCGAGCCGCACGTCATCGCACGGCTGCATGACCGCCGCGCAGTGGCTGAGCTCCTGCTCGATTCCGATCTCAAGCTCGGCGAACTCTACATGGACGGCCGCTTCACGGTCGAGAACGGCGACATCGACGATTTCCTCGAGCTGGTGCTTGCCAACATCGGTGACGAGCAGGCGACAGGGGTGCGCCACCTCTCGCGCCTGTTCCGGTCGGTCACGCGCGGCATCCGGCAGTTCAACCCCATACGGCGGGCAAAGCGGAATGTCGCGCACCATTACGATCTCTCTGCCAAGCTCTACGACACCTTCCTCGATGCCGACCGCCAATACTCCTGCGCATACTTTGCGCGCGGCGACGAAACCCTCGACGAAGCGCAGGCCGCGAAGAAGCGGCACATCGCTGCCAAGCTGCAATTGGCGCGGCCGGGGTTGCGAATTCTGGATATCGGCTGCGGTTGGGGCGGCCTGGCGCTCGACCTCGCGCGCGATGCCGGCGCGCAGGTCTTGGGCATCACGCTTTCGGAAGAGCAGATCGCCATGGCTCGGCAGCGCACCGAAAAAGAGCGGCTGACCGATCGTTGCCGTTTCGAGCTGGCCGATTACCGTGCGCTCAGTGGCATGTATGATCGCATCGTATCTGTCGGCATGTTTGAGCATGTGGGCGTGCCGCAGTACCCGGTGTTCTTCAACAAAGTGCGCGATCTGCTGGCGGATGACGGGGTGATGCTCCTGCACACCATCGGTCGCGCGCAATACGGCCCGGGCATCAGCAATCCGTGGATCACGAAATACATCTTCCCCGGCGGCTACACGCCGGCGTTAAGTGAAGTGCTGCCGGCCATTGAGAAATCCGGCCTTGTCGTCACCGATATCGAGGTGCTGCGGCAGCACTACGCAAAGACTTTGAGATTCTGGCAGCAACGGTTCCGCGCGCATTGGCAGGAAGTCGCGCAACTGTACGACGAGCGCTTCTGCCGCATGTGGAACTTCTATTTGACTGTGATGGAGATCGCGATGCGTCGTGAGGGGCTTGCGATCTTCCAGATCCAGCTGACGAAGAACATCGACACGCTGCCGATCACCCGCGACTACATGGTCGATGTGGAACGCGAGATGGCAGAAGCGGGTTTGAAAGCTACCCTTCCAGAAAGCCACGCTGCATAGCGCGCATGTTTCCCCGCTTCCATCGTCTCCACGCGATTAAGCTGTGCATCGAATCTGGATAGACTTGCGCCTTCGTCCGCACGCCGGTTGATTCGCTGTCCCGGCGCATCGCCGGATGCACTCAAAGGCAAAGTTACCCGCGGCATGGACCAGGACGCGTACCGTCACGTTCCCTACGACATCGAGATCGAGCAGGCGCTCCTCGGCGCCATTCTCGTGGACAATTCCGCCATCGAGCGCGTGTCCTCCACGCTGCGGCCGGAGCATTTCTATGATTCGATGCACCAGCGCATCTACGAAACCATGCAGGGGCAGTTCGAGAAGGGCGGCATCGTCCTCACTCCGCTCACGCTAAATGCGGCGCTGAAGGCCGATCCCGGACTGATAGAAGTCGGCGGCCATGCATATCTCTCGGGGTTGGCAGCGGCGGCGCCGGCAATGCCGAACGTGCGCGACTACGCGCGCATCCTGCACGATCTCGCGGTGCGCCGCGGGCTGATCCATATCGGCGAAGATATCGTGAATGCGGCCTACGAAGCGCCACACGAAAAGCCACCGCAGGCGCAGATCGAAAACGCCGAAAAGGCGCTTTATCGTCTTTCCGACACTGCGCGCTATGGCGAAGGACCGCTGGATTTTGCGGAATCCCTTCGCCGCGCCGTGGAGACCGCGGAGCGAGCGCAGGCCCGCGGCGGCAAGATTTCCGGCGTCTCATCCGGATTTGCCGATATCGATCAGCTGCTTTCCGGGTTGCAGCCATCGGATTTGCTGATCCTCGCCGGCCGGCCCGGCATGGGCAAGACAGCGCTAGCCACCAACATGGCATTCAATGCCGCGCGCGCCTATGCGCAGGATGTGCAAGCAGGGGAAGAAGTGCCGCGCGGCGCCCCGGTGCTGTTCTTCTCGCTGGAAATGGCCGCGCAGCAACTTTCCGCCCGTATTTTGTCCGAGCAGACGGAAATCGAAATGTGGAAGATCCGCTCGGGCCGCTTTGCGGAATCCGAGTGGGAGAAATTCGTGCTCACCATGCAGGAGCTGTCTACGCTGCCGCTCTTCATCGACGACACGGGGGGCATTTCCATTGCGCAGATCGCCGCCCGCTCGCGGCGCATGAAGCGCGAGAAGAATATCGCACTGATTGTGATCGACTACCTGCAGCTGATCGAGCCGTCGCGCCGCGCCGAGAACCGCGTCCAGGAAATCACAGAGGTTACCAAGGGCCTGAAGACGCTTGCCAAAGAGCTAAACGTGCCGGTTCTGGCGCTGTCGCAACTCTCGCGCGGCGTCGATTCAAGGGACGACAAGCGCCCCGTGCTGTCCGACCTGCGAGAGTCCGGTTCGATCGAGCAGGATGCGGACGTCGTCATGTTCGTGTATCGCGAAGAGTATTACCTGAAGTCCCGCGAGCCGGACCCAAGTACGCCCGAGCACGGCAAATGGATGGAAAAAATAGAGCGCGCGCACCGGCGGGCGGAAGTGATGGTGGAAAAGCACCGCCACGGCGCCACCAACAAGATCGAGCTGTTCTTCGACGACCGCTTCACCCGCTTCAGCAATCTCGCCAGCGACCAAGGCTGATCTTGGGAAGGTTGGGACAACAGCCCGGCGCTGTTCTGCCGGGCCGTTGAGCCTTTCCTGAATTTTCCTAGTGGCTGGAGGCGCCGCCAGAAGGCCCTTGCGGGACGCGTTCTCCCCGTGAGGCACCGCCCGAAGCGTGCGAGACATGCTCGCCGCGTGAAGCACCGCCCGAGGATTCTGCGCGTTCGGACATCCGGTCATCCTCGTCCGTCTCGCGGTAGCGGTCCTCGCGCGCGCCGCGGACATCACGATCCGCCCAGTGCTCGCGCGCACCACCGGACTCGCGATATTGGTCGTAGGCGTCGCGATCCTCGAACACCAGACCGCCGCGAACAAACACGTCGGGTCCGATCGCATTATAGAAATACCGGTAGCAGCGGCGCGGCGCAGGCAGATCGTGTTCCAAATAATGCCGGCAGGATTGCGCGCTGTTGTTCGGTTGATTCCGGTCGGCATCGGCATCGGCATCGGCGTCGACGCTTGCGCGCGCGGCTGTGCCGGCCACGGCTGCGGCGCCCAACAACAATGCAGCCAAGCCGGATTTTACAAGCCCTCTCATCGTTCTCTCCTCGAGGTATTGCTCCAGCCTTTAAAACGATGAGCGCCCAGCTCTGAACCGCCGCTGAACAACTCGTTCAGCCTTGTTCTTCTCCGTGTCCTCCAGCCTTGAAGCTATTCGCCCGAATGCGCGTCAGGACAGCCCGCGTTGTATCCGTGCCAGGGATCGAGTGCGGCAGGCGAGTTGATCGACATGGGCGATTCCGCCGCCGGCAGGTAGGACCTGTCGGCATCATACCGCCTCGCGCCCTCGTAGCGCCGACTTTCGCGGGATGTGTATCCCTCGCCGTATTTGCGCCGGCCATGCGAGTGAGAATAGCCACGTGAGAGATTGAAAGCGGCGCCATATGCGGAGCGCCTGAGCAGCCCGCCGCTGGAAGGATGCTTTTCGGGAACGGCGAGCTGCTCACTCTTATGATTGGATCGTTGATCATTGAGCTGCACGAAATTGTCGTGGGGATCGCCGCGGGCCAGATGTCGCACGCCAAAGTGCGCGTGCCGCGCCGGCGAGCTCATGCTCGCAACTTCGCGCTGTGGTGCAGCAGGCTTCGTCGTGTTGGCTTTTGGCTGCAGTGGCGGCAATGGACAATGGCAACCTGTTTGCTGCGTGCAGCGGCACGGCTTGGAACGCCCGCAACTGTCCACAGCGAGCACCGTCGCAAAAATAACCAAAATATGCAGAAAGCTTAATTTGGCGCGCATCTATGACATTCGAGTTAGGCTGTTTTGCGCCACTCTGGGACGTTTCGCTGGCCAATTTCGCGGGAAAGTCGGCAGCATAGTTAATGGCCAGCGAAAGGCCGGAATCGAAATGCCGCCTTTCGGCCAAGGAATTACCTCAAATTGCAACCACGCTGGGTCTCGTTCGCCTCGAATAGCTGTGGACGAATGCGAGGCAGGTGTGCAGGCGGCGCGGGTTTTTGGTAACCTGTGGATACGGCGAAGGGAAATATGGGGCCGAGTATGACCTATCAACTGCAATTCTTCCGTCGCGACGGCTCGCCGGCGTGTTTTTACATGACGCAATGCGTAAGCGACGAACAGGCCAAAGCGCTCGCGCGATCGGTTCTGGATGTACAGTATGCCGGCGTCGAAATTCTACGCGGCGAGCAACTCATCCACCACGAGCTGAAATCCAAACCGCACTAGGCGGGCGCCTGCTGATCCTCCGTCGCATCTCTGCGGGGCTTTGAACGCGCGTAGCGTCCTGTCATTCTGCGCCTGATGGATCATTCGGGTTTCGATACCGCGCGCCTCACCGTCCGGCTCGGCGCGATCACCGCCAATTACCGCAAGTTCATCGACCGCTGTCCAACGGCCCGCGTAGCGGCCGCGGTCAAGGCGGACGCTTACGGCCTTGGCTTAGCGCCGGTGACTCAAGCGCTGGCCGAGGCCGGCTGCGATACGTTCTTTGTTGCTCGCCTCGCGGAGGGGATGGCCCTTCGCGAGCTTCAGCCCAATGTGCGTATCTTCGTGCTGGATGGCGCGCCGGAGGGCACACCTCCCGCGTTGATCGTACACCGGCTCATACCGGTGCTTAACTCGCTCGCTGAGATCGAGCGCTGGGCAGAAGCATCACGTGCGGAACGAGCACGGCTCGATTGTGCAATTCACTTCGACACCGGCATGAACCGGTTGGGCCTGCCAGCCGAGGAGCGCGCGAGGCTTGTTGCAGACTCCAGACAGCTATTGGGTGACATGCAGGTGGTGTTGTGGATGAGCCATCTAGCCTGCGGCGACGATTGCGCCTCTCCAATGAACCGGGTGCAACTCAGGCGTTTTCGAGAAATGCTCGCCGCTTTGCCGCCAGCGCCCGCAAGCCTTTCCGCTTCGGCGGGGACGTTGCTGGGCCCGGACTATCATTTCGATCTGGTACGACCGGGCATCGGACTTTATGGAGGCAATCCGTGCATGGATCGTCCCAATCCCTTCGCTGTGGTCGCCGTGCTGACTGGCGGGATTCTCCAGCTTCAGCGCGTTGACACTGGGGAGACCGTTGGTTACGGAGCCACGTTCCGCGTCAAACGGCCTTCGCTTCTCGCAACCATCGGACTGGGATACGCAGACGGTCTCATGCGCGCCATCGGCAACAGGGGGGAAGGCGCGATCGGCGGCGTGCGTGTGCCTGTTGTTGGCCGCGTCTCTATGGATCTCGTGACTGTTGATGTGACGGATGTTCCCGCAGAGCGGCTGCACGTCGAGACCCACGTTGAGTTTCTCGGCGACACGATTTCGCTCGACGAATTCGCCGCCCGCGCTGGCACCGCCAGTTATGAGGTGCTGACGTCGCTTGGCCATCGCATGCCGCGCCATTACGGGCCTCCGGCATGAACGTGTTGGCAGCGATCGGCCGGATGACTCTCGGCTTTTTCCAGGAGACCGGCCGACTGTCGCTCTTCACTGGTAGCTCTGTCAGCAGCGTGGCGCGGCCGCCGGTGTACTGGTGGCTGATCGCGCAGCAGATGATGCGCATCGGCTATTACTCGCTGCCGGTTGTGGGACTCACCGCCTTCTTCACCGGCGGTGTGCTGGCGCTGCAAATCTACAATGGCGCGAGCCGGTATGGCGCTGAATCCTTCGTGCCGGTGGTGGTCCTCGTAGGCATCACGCGGGAGCTGGGCCCGGTGATCGCTGGCCTGATGGTGGCGGGCCGTGTCGCCGCCGCCATCGCCGCGGAAATCGGCACCATGCGCGTGACCGAGCAAATTGACGCGCTCACCACGCTGTCAACCAGCCCGATCAAATATCTTGTGGTGCCGCGCCTGGTGGCCGCTGTGATTTCCATGCCGATTCTCGTTGCCATTGCCGACTCCATCGGCGTGCTCGGCGGCTACATCGCCTCGACGCAGAGCCTCGGCTTCAACGGGGCCGTCTACATGAACAACACGATGAACGGGCTCACCTATGACGACGTGTCGTCAGGTCTCATCAAAGCGGCGGTGTTCGGGTTCGTCATTGCGTTGATGGGCTGTTACAACGGGTTTCATTCGAAGGGCGGCGCGCAGGGCGTTGGATCGGCGACCACTAATGCCGTGGTATCCGCGTCCATCCTCATTCTTGCCGCAAATTATCTCCTCACCAATCTCCTGTTCACGAAATGATGGGTGCGAACAGCACACCCAAGGTCGAGCTTCGCGGCGTGAAGAAGCGCTTCGGCGACAAGGTCGTGCTTGATGGCCTGGACCTCACGCTGCAGCCCGGTCACTCGCTGGTGGTGATCGGCGGCTCGGGCACGGGCAAATCAGTGATGATCAAGTGCGTGCTGGGCATCCTTACGCCAGATGAAGGTGAGATTTTCGTCGACGGCCAGGAGGTCACGCGGTTGCGAGGACGCGCTCGCGATCTGGTGCTTAAAAAGTTCGCCATGCTGTTTCAGGGAGCGGCGCTGTTCGACTCGCTGCCGGTGTGGGAGAACGTGGCCTTCGGCTTGATCCAGGGGCACGGCGTCCCGCGCAGCAAGGCGCGCGACATCGCGATCGAGAAGCTGGCGAAAGTGGGGTTGGGCACCGACGTGGCGATGCTCTCGCCGGCGGAGCTGTCCGGCGGCATGCAGAAGCGCGTGGGCCTTGCCCGCGCCATCGCTGCCGATCCGGAAATCATTTTCTTCGACGAACCCACGACCGGGCTCGATCCCATCATGGCCGACGTGATTAATGATCTGATTATCTCGACGGTGAAGGACCTTGGCGTCACTACCTTATCGATCACCCACGACATGGTGAGCGCGCGCAAGATCTCCGACCAGATCGCCATGCTGTATAAGGGCAAGATTGTCTGGGATGGGCCGACACCCGAGATTGACCACACGGAAAATGCCTTTGTGGACCAGTTCATCCACGGCCGCGCTGAAGGCCCCATCACGATGGAAATCAGGGCCTAGCCGCGGAGTTCGTATCGCCGGCGCCGACAGGTAGAATGCGATTTCGATTCCCGCTTGCGGCACCGCATGCACCAGCAGATTCAATACTGCACATCCACCGACGACGTGCGACTCGCCTATTCGGTCATGGGCAAGGGGACGCCAATCGTTCGCGCGGCGCACTGGCTGACGCATCTGGAATACGACCTGAAGAGTCCGGTGTGGCGGCATTTTGTGCTGGGCCTGGCACACCACCACACCCTCATCCGCTATGATGCGCGTGGCGAGGGGCTCTCACAGCGCGACGTGGGCGAGATCAGCTTCGACAAATGGCTGACCGATCTCGAAACCGTGGTCGATGCCGCGAAGCTGGATCGCTTCATCCTTCTCGGCGTGTCACAAGGGGCGTCGGTTTCCGTTGGTTATGCTGTGCGCCACCCGGAACGCGTGAGTCACCTCATTCTGCACGGCGGCTTTGCCCGTGGTTTTCTGTTGGCCGGCGATGCGGAGAAGCAGGCGCAAACCCTTGATCTCACCCGCGCCATTGTGCGCGAAGGCTGGGGGAGGGAAGAAGATGCCTACCGGCAGTGGTTCACTTCGCAGTTCATTCCCGAAGCGACCACGGAGCAGGCCCGCTGGTTCAACGAGCTGGAGCGCGTCAGCGCCACGCCCGAAGTCGCGGAGCGCCATCTTGTTGCCAGCGCGAAAATCGACGTCGCCGATCTTCTGCCGAAGGTGCGCACACCAACGCTTGTCACCCACGCCCGCGGCGACCTGCGGATCCAGTTCTGGCGCGGACAGGAGCTGGCGAGCGGAATTCCGGGCGCCAAATTCGTGCCGCTGGAAGGCAAGAACCACCTATTCTTGGCCAACGAGCCGGCCCACCGCGCCTTCTTCGAGGCGATTGCATCGTTCTTGGGCGATCCGCCGATCCGCGGCGCCTTGCCGGGAACAGCGTCAGCAATGCAGCGGCTCGAACAGTCGATCCGCGACCTCGAACAGAACTGGGTTATGAAGGTTGTTGCCATTCTGGCGGCGATCACCGGGCTCGCGATTTTCGTCGTCGAAGCCTGGAACATGTGGCACTGATCGAACATGGCGCGCGCGACGACATTTGTTTGCCAGACCTGCGGCACGACACATTCCAAGTGGTCGGGCAAGTGCGATGCGTGCGGTGGCTGGAACACCATTGTGGAGGAGGGCGCAGCCATTCCGGCCGATGCGGGCGCGCGGCGCGGCAAAGGCCGTCCCTTCGCGCTGGAGGATTTGCAAACCGCGGATGAATTGCCGCCACGCCGCGTCACCGGCATAGCCGAATTCGATCGTGTTTGCGGCGGTGGACTCGTGCCGGGATCGGCGCTGCTCATCGGCGGCGATCCCGGCGTCGGCAAATCGACGCTCATCCTGCAGGCGCTCGCTTCGCATGCGCTGCAAGGCGGGAACGCAGTTTACATTTCCGGCGAGGAAGCGATGGCGCAGGTACGCATGCGCGCTGCGCGCATGGGGTTGGCGCAGTCGCCCGTGGCGCTGGGATCAGCGACGTGTGTCGAAGACATCCTCAGCACGCTGGAAAACGGCCCCACGCCGTCCGTTGTCGCCATCGATTCTATCCAGACCATCTGGACCTCGGCGCTGGAAGCGGCACCCGGTACGATCGCGCAGGTGCGCACTGCCTCCTTCGATCTCGTGCGCTACGCCAAAGCCTCCGGCGCGGCACTGCTGCTCATCGGGCATGTGACGAAGGAAGGACAAATTGCCGGGCCGAAAGCGGTCGAGCACCTCGTCGATGCGGTGCTCTATTTCGAGGGCGAACGTGGGCACCACTTCCGCATCCTGCGCGCGGTGAAGAACCGCTTCGGTCCGACCGACGAGATTGGCGTGTTCGAGATGACCGGACGAGGATTGACGGAAGTAAGCAATCCATCGGCATTGTTCCTCGGCGACCGCAGCGGCACTGCACCGGGAACGGCCGTGTTCGCCGGGCTCGAAGGAACTCGGCCGCTGCTGGTGGAAATCCAGGCGCTGGTGGCGCCAACCGGCTATGGCACGCCGCGACGCGCGGTGGTGGGCTGGGATTCCGGGCGTCTTTCCATGCTACTCGCGGTGCTGGACGCCCGCGCAGGGCTCGCAATGGGCACCCGTGACGTCTATCTCAACGTGGCCGGCGGGCTGAAGGTCAGCGAGCCGGCGGCGGATGTGGCCACAGCGGCGGCTCTGATCTCCGCCTTTTCAGGGCAACCGTTGCCGAGTGATTCGGTCTATTTCGGTGAGGTGAGCCTTTCTGGCGGGGTGCGGCCTGCACCACAGGCAGAACTCCGCTTGAAGGAGGCCGCGAAGCTGGGTTTTCACACCGCTGTTGTTCCGGAAGGAACCAAGGCCGAAGGCGCAGGAATGGACCTGAAGCCGGTGCGCGATATAGCCGATCTCGTCCGGCTGGCCGGTGGGATCCCCCGCGCGGCAAGCCGTCGTGATAGAATGGAGTCGGATGACTGATCTGCACATCACCTGGGCGGACTTCGCGGTCGCTGTGATCCTGGCTCTCTCGGTCTGGATCGCGATCTATCGCGGCTTCGTGCGCGAAACGCTCTCGATCTTCGCTTGGGCCGCAGCGGCGTTCGCAACGCTTTATTTCGGCCGCTATGCCGTCCCGCTGCTGGCACCGCACATGCCGCGAATGCTGGCGCAAATTCTCGGCTACGCCGGCGTGTTTCTGCTGGTGGTGATTCCGCTGGCGCTGATCAGCAGTGGACTGTCGCGGCGAGTTCAGGCCTCGCCGGTTGGCGCTATAGACCGGGTTGCCGGCGCACTGTTCGGCATCTTGCGCGGCCTGGTGATCATCGCCGTTCTCTACATTCTCTATTCGCTGGTCATTCCGGTCTCGGTGCAAGCGCGCTGGATGAAAGACGCGCGTACCCTGCCCCTGGTCCAGAAATCGGCGACCACGCTGTTGTCTCTGCTGCCGGACAACGATGCGCGCTATGTGGAACAGCGGACGCGGGGAGCCGAACCAAAGACTTCTGAGATGCCGAACGACGGTTCTTCAGAAGCCAAGACGTCCGCCGCGCATCACAGAGTGTTGCATAAAGGCTATGGCGCTCAGGAGCGCCGCAGGCTAAATCGCCTCATAGAGGCCACGGGACACGGGCAATGACGGGCCTCATGGAGCACGCATTGGCGTTCGACGACGACACGCTGCATGAGGAATGTGGCGTCTTCGGCATTTTCGGCCACGACGACGCCGGGGCGCTGGCGGTGCTGGGCCTTCATGCCCTCCAGCATCGCGGCCAGGAATCGGCCGGCATAGTCACCTATGATGGCGCGCAGTTCATTGCCGAGCGGCATCTTGGACTCGTGGGAGATGTCTTCGGCAAGAACAGCGTCCATGCCCGCAAGCTGCGCGGCCGCCATGCGCTAGGCCATGTGCGGTATTCGACCACGGGCGGCACGACTGTGCGCAATGTGCAGCCGATGTTCGCCGATCTGGCGGTAGGGGGCATTGCGCTTGCGCACAATGGCAATCTTACCAACGCAGTGGCGCTACGCGACGAGTTGGTGCACGAGGGTGCGATTTTCCAATCCACCTCGGACACCGAAACGATCATCCACCTGGTTGCGCGCAGCCGCTATCAGCACGTCGTCGACAAGCTGGTGGATGCGCTGAAGCAGGTACAGGGCGCCTATTCGCTGGTCGGCCTGACTTCCAAGAAGCTGATCGGCGTGCGCGACCCCGTCGGTGTGCGGCCGCTGGTGCTGGGCGAGCTGGACGGCGCGCCGATCCTGACCTCCGAGACCTGCGCGCTCGACATCATCGGGGCGTCTTTCGTCCGCGATGTTGAGCCGGGGGAACTGATCGTCGCCGATAAGGACGGCATCAAGAGCTATTTTCCGTTTGCCCGGCGGGCGGAGCGCTTCTGCATTTTCGAATACATCTATTTCGCGCGGCCGGATTCGATTGTCGAAGGCCGCAACGTCTACGAAGTGCGCAAACGCATCGGCGGGGAGCTGGCGCGCGAGTCGCCAGTCGATGCCGATATGGTGATCCCCGTGCCGGATTCCGGCGTGCCCGCAGCGCTTGGGTTCGCCAACGCGGCGCGGCTGCCGTTCGAGCTTGGCATCAT
>JBJMVL010000092.1:0-10428 GCA_045810735.1 Alphaproteobacteria bacterium | reverse complement strand
GATCGAATTCTCGATGTGGGCTGCGGATCGGGTTATTCGACTGTCGTGCTCGCAAGGCTGGCAAGTACAGTGATCGGGCTCGAAGAAGACGCCGAGCTCGTGCGGGTTGCGAGCGACACCCTTGGGGCGCTTGGTGTCGCGGCTCGCGTTATACAGGGAAGCCTCGCGCGTGGTTGTCCGGCAGATGCGCCCTATGACGTTATGTTCGTCAACGGCGCGATGGAGACGGCACCGGAAGGCCTGCTCGAGCAACTTGGCGAAGGCGGACGTTTGGTCGGAGTCCTTCGGGATGGACCGCAGGGGCGCGCAAACATTTTCTTGCGTGAGCACGGGCGGATCAGCAGCCGCACGGACTTCGATTCCAATGTTCCGTTGCTTCCCGGATTTCAGCGGCCCAAGTCCTTCGTATTCTGAGCTTTTCTGTCGCGAACCAGCGGATGCCACCGGTTTCACCGGCATTAACGTGATATTTCCTTCTGTGATTAACTATCCTAGTGTGTTTTCGGCCGGCTGGCGGAGTATGAATGTGAGCTCTCCTCAACACGAACCCTCGATGGAAGAGATTTTGGCTTCCATCCGAAAAATCATTTCGGAGGACTCGAACGACCTTCAGTCCGCTCCCTCTTCGCAGGAGCCGGAGGTTCTTGAGCTGACTCAGGACGTGCACGAGGAGCGTGTGCCGTCGCACACACAGGATAATACCGCCGGGCCATCGCATGCGTCACAGGCAGCCGCTGTTCCGGAGTCGAGTTACAGTGTGACGGCCACTCCCGCGATGTCCGCGGCTGAAAACATTGTGCCTGGCCCTTCAACCGAGGAAGTTTACGTGAGCAACCCCGCACACGTATCGTCGCACGAAGGCATCTTTTCGGAGAAATCCCGCAAGGCGATTGATGATGCGTTCGCGGGGCTCGAACACGTTCGCCAGATGCCAAAACCCGAATCTCGCAGGAGTGCATCCATGCCGCCGGTAGAAGGTAATTCCGTGGAAGCCGTGTTCGAGCGCGCCGTGCGGGCATCTATCGATCCGGTGCTGGAACGGTGGATGGGCCAGCATCAGGACAATCTCCTGAATGCCGCCAGGCCGCTGATCCGCGAATGGATGGACGAGCACTTCCCGGCGTTGCTTGAGGGCGCGGTACGCGAGGAAGTTGCTCGCGTCGTTAAGGCGCGCGGGGGCCGGTAGTTCGTTCCCGGGCCGGCGCCTCAGCCGGTCTTCTGCCTCTGGTGAGAGCCGGTTGACGAACCACGGGCGCTCCCGCAAGAGGCAGCGATGCTCGACAAAACTTTCAATTTCAAGGACGTCGAACCGCGCATTTATGCAGTATGGGAGGCGAGCGGAGCGTTTCGCGCCGGCCGCCGCCCGGATGCGGAGCCGTTCTGCATCGTCATTCCGCCGCCCAATGTGACGGGGCGGCTGCATGTCGGCCATGCGCTGAACAACACGTTGCAGGACGTGCTGGCGCGTTTCGAGCGCATGCGCGGCAAGGATGTGCTGTGGCAGCCGGGCATGGATCACGCCGGCATCGCCACCCAGCTGGTGGTGGAGCGGCAGCTGGCAGAGCGGCAGCAGAGTCGCGTGCAGATGGGCCGCGAGAAATTCCTGGAAGAGGTGTGGCGCTGGAAGGAGGAATCCGGCGGCGCCATCGGGCGGCAGCTGCGCCGTCTGGGCGCTTCGGCCGACTGGTCGCGTGAGCGATTCACCATGGATGAGGGCCTGTCGCGCGCCGTTCTTAAAGTGTTTGTCGAACTTTACCGCGAGGGATTGATCTACAAGGACAAGCGGCTGGTCAATTGGGATCCGCGGCTGCAGACGGCGGTCTCCGATCTCGAAGTCGAAAACATCGAGATGAAGGGGCACCTCTGGTACATTCGTTATCCGATCGAGGATGCGCCGGGGCAGTTCATCACCGTCGCCACCACGCGGCCGGAAACCATGCTGGGCGACACCGCGGTGGCGGTGCATCCCAACGATGAGCGATACCGCGATCTGATCGGCAAGCGCGCCATCCTGCCGCTGGCCAGCCGGCCCATTCCCATCATCGCCGACGAATACACCGACCCGGAAAAGGGCACCGGCGCCGTGAAGATCACGCCAGGCCACGACTTCAACGACTTCGAAGTCGGCAAGCGCCACAACCTGGAAGTCATCAGCATCCTGAACAAGGACGGCACACTGAATGATGCTGTGCCGGAAGCGTATCGCGGCATGGATCGTTTCGCCGCGCGAAAGCAAATCGTCGCCGATCTGGAAGGGCTGGAGCTACTCGAAAAGATTGAGCCGATCACGCACGCAGTGCCACACGACGAAAAGACCAAGACGGTGGTGCTGGAACCGCTGCTGACGGCGCAGTGGTACTTGAATGTGGCGCCGCTGGCGGAAGAGGCGATGGAGGCCGTTGAGGAGGGCCGCACGCGCATCGTGCCGGAGCAGTGGCAGACCGTCTATTTCAACTGGCTGCACAACATTCACCCGTGGTGCATTTCACGCCAGCTGTGGTGGGGCCACCAGATTCCCGTCTGGTATGGACCGTTGAACTTTCCCGGAGGTCGAATCATTGAACAGGAGGTCAGCGAAGAGACTGCTCGCCTTTTTAGGCCAGCTCCGTCAGATACCAATCGGCCAACCGTTTCAGACTTTTTAGGGCAACAGAGCCGGAAAGAGTTTGTTGCGGAAACAGCGGAGGAAATTTTAGCACAAGCTATCGAGTACTACGGTTTAATCGAGATTGTGTTGTGCAAGAATTTGGCCGACGCCGCGGAAGTTAGCATGCAGCCCGGCAAGATTGGTCTATGGCGTGATGACGATGTGCTCGATACATGGTTTTCGTCAGCGCTGTGGCCGTTCTCGACTTTGGGCTGGCCGGGCGAAACGCAGGAGCTGAAGCGCTACTATCCGACGTCCGTTCTCGTCACTGGCTTCGACATCATCTTCTTCTGGGTCGCCCGCATGATGATGATGGGAATTCATTTCATGCAGAAGGAGCGGCCTAGCGAATCGGCCGAGAGATGGGTGCCCTTCCGGCAGGTGTTCATCCACACCCGTGTCCTCGATGAGAAGGGCGCAAAAATGTCGAAGACCAAGGGCAACGTTGTCGATCCGCTGGAGCTGATCGATGCCTATGGCGCCGACGCGCTGCGCTTCACGCTCGCGCTGGCGGCCGGGCAGGGGCGCGACATGCGCATCGGCCCCTCGCGCGTGGAGGTGAACCGCAACTTCGCGACCAAGCTGTGGAACGCAGCGCGCTTCTGCGAAATGAATGGCTGCGAGACCCGCGCGAGCTTCGATCCGGCGCAGGTCACGCACACCATCAACAAATGGATCGTGGCCGAGACGGCCCGCGCCGCCGCTGAGGTGACGCGCAACCTGGAAGCATTCCGCTTCAACGAAGCGGCGGGGACGATCTACAGGTTCGTGTGGGATGTCTTCTGCGACTGGTATCTGGAGTTCATCAAGCCGCTGCTGAACGGCACGGACGAAGGCGCCAAGGCGGAGGCGCGCATGACCGCAGCGTGGACGCGGGACCAGATCATCGCGCTGTTGCACCCCTTCATGCCGTTCATCACCGAAGAGCTGTGGGAGCGCACCTCGTCCACCCGTGACACGCTGCTGATCGAAGCGAAATGGCCGCAATTGTCTCACCTGCCGCAGGACGAAGCTGCCGCGAGCGAGATGCGCTGGGTGATCGATCTGGTCTCCGGCATCCGCTCGGTGCGTGCGGAAATGAGCGTGCCGGCCTCTGCTAAGGTGGCGCTGGTGCTGAAGAACGCCAATGCGGAGTCCGCCGCGCGGCTGGAACGCCATCGCGACCAAATCATTACCTTGGCGCGGCTCATCTCCGCGGATTTGGCGGATGTCCTTCCACCGGGCTCGGCTCAGTTTGTGGTGCGCGAAGCCACGGCTGCCATTCCGCTCGGTGACGTTATCGATTTCGCCAAAGAACGCGCGCGGCTCGAAAAGGATCTCGCCAGGGCGCAATCGGAAATCGGCAAAATCGATGCCAAGCTGGGCAACCCGGATTTCGTCTCCCGCGCGCCGGAAGAGATCATTGACGAACAGAAAGAACGTCGAAGCGAAACGGCGGCGCTCGCGGAGCGCTTGAGCCAGGCGCTGCAAATGCTGGCCTGAGATGACTCCGAAGGAAATCGTCGCGTTCTGGACTTCGTGCCCGACGCGGTAGCGGGACGCGCTGAGCGGGTCCTGACTACGACGCGAAGGCCGGCTGTACCTTCTGCCCCGCTTCCAGCCGCTCGGCGCCACGGACGATGACTCGATCCCCTGGCTTCACCGGCCCATGCACTTCCACCATTGCGCCTTCCGAGGTGCCGGCTTCGACCGCGACACGCGTGGCGACATTCTTGCTGTCCACCTTGAACAGGTAGGTGTTGTCCTCGCGGAGGACGAGCGCATCGCGCGGCACCGCCAGCACATTGCGCGGCGCGGCAGATGGTACCATCACCTTCGCCGCATCGCCGACCAAGGCCTGACCGGCCTTCAGCGCGACACGCACCTCGATGGTGCGGCTCGCCTCATCGCCGACGGGAACGATGGCACGAACCGTGGCGATCATCGGCCGGTGGGCAATTTCGACGGCAACAGACATGCCCTCGCGCAGGAACCGCGCCGTGTCGATCGGCGACTGTGCTTTCACCTCGATCGAATCGATATCGACCAGGCGAACAATGTCCTTTCCGGGCAACGCGTATTCGCCGGAATTGATGAGTCGCGCAGCCACGCGACCGGGGAACGGGGCGCGAATTTCGCTGTGATTGTACTGGTACTCGCTCTTGCGCAGCGAGGCCTGTGCCTGTCCCAGTGCGCCTTGGTCCATTTCGCGCGTGGATTGCGCCTGATCGCGCGTCGCCTTGGCGATGGCCGATTGCGAGAACAGGCGGTCCATGCGTTCAGCCTGGCTTCGATCGAATCGCAGCTGCGCCGAAAGTCGCGCCAGATTTGCCTTATCTGAGGCGAGCTGCATGCCGGCGACGTTCTTGTCGACGCGCGCGACGATATCGCCGGCCTTCACCACCGTGCCAACCTCCGCCACCCAGGCCACGCGGCCTTCGACTTCGGAAGCAAGCTTGGAATCGTTGCGGGCCACCACTGTGCCCGGCAGGCTGACCTTCGGAGCCATCTTGACGGCACGCGCCTGCACCACGCCCACTTTTGGCGGCGGTGGTTTTGGGGCCTGTTGCGCCATGGCCACCGATGCGAACGCCAGCGCGGCACAACCTGCGATACTTCCGACAGAACGCATGTTCATTTTTTTCATGCAGCGGCCTTGAGAGGTTCGAACGGTGTCGCAGGTGTACCCGGGGCCTCGAGCTGCGCCGAGGATTTCTCGCCCAGCCGCAGCATCGCCGGGATCAAGATCAACGTGAATACGTGACTCACCAGAATACCCCCGACGATCACCGCGCCGAGCCCGCGATAGATCTCTGCGCCGGGCCCGGGAATGAGGACCAGCGGCAGCATGCCGAAAGTGGCCGTGAGCGTGCTGGAGAAGATCGGCCGCAACCGCGTCTCAAGGCTGGAGCGGACGGCTTCCACGCGTGTCATCCCTTCCGCTTCTGCCTGCCGCGTGCGCGCCACCAGCAGGATGGTGTTGTTCACCACAAGCCCCAGCACGATGATGAAGCCGATCATCGTCAGCAGATCGAGCGGCTGGAACACGAACAGGCCAAGAATGCGCAGCGCTGCCATGCCGCCGACAGTGCCCAGGGGCAGCGCGATGGTGGCGATCGCGGAATCCTTCACCGACTTGAACATTGCCGCCATGATGAGGAAGAGCAGCAGCACAGCGAGACCGAAATTCTTTCCCATGCTCCACAAGGCATTGTCGAGATGATTGGCCGCAGCGCCATATGTCACCTGCCCATCGGGCGGCAGGAGTTTCTTGATCGCCGGCTCGACATCTTTTTTGACGACCTTCATGGCATCCTGAAGCGCCATGCCGCGCGGCGGCTGAAGGTTGAGAGCGAAAGTGCGCCGCCGATCAAGGCGATAGATGCCGCTCGGCGCCAATGTCTCGTTCATCGTGACGAGATGCCCGAACGAAACGATACCGCCTTTTGGCGTCGCTACCGGAGCGCCGCTCACCGCGTCCGGGGAATCGAGCGTGCGCGATTTCAGGATGAGGAACAGCTGCCGCTCGCCGTCGTAGCGCTGCCCCACATAGAGCCCTTCGCCCAACGCCTGCACGAGATTGCCGACGTCCGGGCGCGTCCAGCCTACTTCGGCGATAGACCGGTCATCCGGCATCAGCTTGATCTGCGGCTGGTCGTACTCGAGCGTCGGATTGGAATTTACGACGCCCTCCGGAAATTTCTGTGTCAACAGCTTGAAGCCCGCCTTGGCCGCGTTGCGCATGGCCTCCGGATCGTTCGACTGCAGATTGATGGAAATGCCGCCGCCTTCACTGAAACCGCCGAACAAGCTTCCCATCTGCGCAAAGGCTTGGGCATCGGGTAAATCTCTGATCACCTGCGACCGGACAATCTGCTCCAGTTGCGGAAAATCGCGATCGTTGGGAACACGAACGGCCATGTCCATGAATCCGGGGCCGTCCATCTTCACATAGTAGTTGAGGAGCTTCGGCTGTTTCTTGCCCGTCATGTAAGGCTGCAGCGCTGCGATGATCGGCTTCGCGATGTTGCGATCCACAAAATCGACCGTGGCGCCGGCGGGGAACTGAATGAAGCCGTCGATTGCCGCCCGCTTCACCTGTGGGAGGTATTGCAGGCTCGGTATCAGCAGCCAGGTGCCGGCGAGCGAGCCCAATATCAGTCCACCGATCCACGCCTGACGCTTGCGCGGCGTATCCGTCAGGTTCATCACCACATTGGTGATGCGGTGCCAAACATTTGTGAGCTGCGAGACTCTGGGGCGCGTTTTGAGGAAAAACAGCGACGCGACGGGCACGACGGTGATCGCCACGATCAGCGAGATGAAGACCGCAAAGGCTATAGTCAACGCGAGATCGGCGAAGAGTTGGCCCTCGACATCCTTGAGGAAAATCACCGGCAGAAAAATCGCAACGTTGGTGGCAGTGGAAGCAAGCAACGCGCCCCACACCTGATCGGTGCCTTTCTGCGAGGCTTCGCCGGCCGGCATGCCGCGTTCGCGCAGGCGAAGGATATTCTCGAAACACACGATTGCCGCGTCGAGGACGATACCGGTGGCGAAGGCGAGCCCGGCGAGCGACACCACGTTCAGGGTGCGTCCGGCGAGGTTGAGGAAGATCACCACTGCAAACAGGCAGATCGGGATCGCCGACGAAATGATGAGCGTGCCGCGCCACTCCCGCATGAAGAACCAGAGCACGCCAACGGCAAGCAGAATGCCGAGGATCAGGTCAGAGGTGACCATCCCGAGGGCCTGATTGATGAAGTGCGACGGATCGAAGGAGTATTGGAGATAGACGTGTTGTTCTCTCGCGGGCCCCTCGTTGATCTTCTGCAACTCCGCCTTGACCGCATTCACCGTCGCCAGCACGTTGGCGCCTGAGGCACGGAACACCTGCATCCCGAGTGCCGGGTTGCCATTCTGATAGGCGAAGCCCTGCGCCTTGCTGCGGCCGACCCGCACGTCGGCAATATCGCCCAGGTACACGGGCTTGCCATCGCGCCATTCCAGAACCAGCTTCTTGAGGTCGGCCACCGAATAGCGGCCGCGGAATGACAACCCGTATTGTCGTCGTCCGACATCGATGGTGCCGCCGGACACATCCTCCGAGCCGCTGATCTGCCGCGCCATTTGCGGAATCTGAATGCCGAGCTGCGCCGCGCGCACCGGATCGAACTGAATATCAATTTCTGCCGTGCCGCCATTGCCGTTGATTTGCGCGCTGCCGACGCCCGGCACAGATTCAAGGCGGGGGATCACCACGTCCTTCAGGAATTGCTCGTAATCGTTGATGTTGCGCTTGTTGCCCGGCAGCTGCTGCATGAACACGTAGAGCAGGGTGGCATTCGAATCCTGCGTGCTGGCCAACTGTACGAACGGCTTCTGCGCATCGGCGGGTAGTGGCGGCAGACGGTTAAGCCGTCCGATTACGTCCACCAGCGTGCTTTTCATGTCGGTGCCGAGCGCGAACGTGAGCTGGACGTAGGCGCCGCCCGCGTTCGAGAAGCCGTCCATCTCCTGGAGACCGGGAAGGCCCTGAAGCACTTCTTCTTCCGGCTCGAGGATCTGGGATTCGATTTCGCGCGGGGTCTCTGCCCGCCATTGTGTCCCGATGCCGATCTGCGGCCGGTCGATGTCGGGGAAGAGCTGGACGGGCAGGGCATTCAGCGCGAACGCGCCGAACAGGATGGTGATGGCCACGCCCACGGCGACCGCCGCCGGGCTTCGGAGGCTGGCCTGGGTGAGTGCCCGCATCGGCGTCCTCGCTGGTCAGGCTGCGAGTCAGAGTTTGACCGCAGTATGGCTCGCATGTGGCGTCACACCTGCGTGAGACCAACAGGAGCAGCCATGCGGAAAACGATGGGCTGGCTGACACCAGCGCATGACGCGGAAAATAGCGGATGACAAACCGCAATATTCCCGCGCTTCTGCTCTTCCTAGTTCCCGATCGCGTAGAGGTGGGCGTCGTTGATCGAATAGATCTGACCGTCCGGGCCAATGAGCGTCGGCGTATAGGCCTCGGCTGTCGGCGCATTGAGGGGCAGGGCGGACGTCAGCGTGTTGGTGGTCAGATCCCAGCGGTAAGTATGCCCGTCTTCGCTGTTGGCGATCACCGACTTGTTCGCGACATCCACGACAGCCGAATTGATGCACCACTCATAGACCACGCCTTGCGGTTCGCCCGGCTCCTGGGTTGGCCCAATGATCGTGAGGACCTCGTTCATGACTGTCACGCTGGGGAGGACCGGATCGCTCTCTTTCGCGTTCGGATCGAGAATGGCGATTCGATTGTGCCCATCGCCGGAACCGATGCCGTAGTAATTGTTGTACTTCGACATCAGCAGATAGCTGGACGAGCCGGTGTAGGACGGCACGGCGCTGCTCGGAATAATCGAGACCGTATCGTCCCAGCCGAACGACCCGGGCGTTTTCGTCTTTCTCAGGTTGGCATTGAAGTGCAACAGCCAGCCGCGGTCGTTGTGGGTCTGGAAGTCGGATTCGACCACGCCGTAATACACATCGCCATCGGGGCCGATTGTCGGGGACGCCGAGGAGTCTCCGAACACGATGGCCGGCTGGTGGAAATACGGGTCGGTGAGCGGCGTGCTGTATTTCGTTGCCAGTGTCTTGGCGTTCAGGCCTAACAGGATGCCGCGGCCGGTATTGTTGTCGGCAACCGCGATGTAGATCGTCCTGCCGTCCCGCGAAATCGCAGGCGCGCAATTGGTCGGCACGCCGTCGATGCCCGCGTCATTGGCGGCAACACTCGCGGCCACCCAAGTCCCCTTTCCCCCGGCACCCACGCGCGCGATCCCGCTCTTCAACCCAAGTGGGGTCGAGCCGGTGACGGTGAATCCGAAATAGATGTTTCCGTCCGCATCCGCCGTAATGGGCGTGCTGACCATGACATTCGCGTCGTACACGCCTTTATTTCCCCTGTAATTTTTCTTGCCGTAGAACACGACCATGCCGTCACCGCCGGAAGCCGAATCCGGCGAATCGCGGAAGCGCACGGTGCCTCCCAAACCTGCGAAGTACAGCCGGCTCTGTTCCGTCAAATGCGCCGGGATGCTCGGCGTCCAGTCGTAAGGGGGAAAGCGGTAGCTGATCGTCTCTTTCCACAGCAGCGAACCGTCGGACGCGGAATGCGCCTCCATCTGGTACGTGCCCGCAGAGTTGACCTTCACCGGAAGCAGCACGGTGTTCGCCGCTGTGACCATCGGTTCGCCGTAATGAATTCCCAGAAAGCCCGGCGGGGCGAGGTCGACGGGAATGGACCAGTGGACATTCGCAAGCGACTGGCCGGCAACCGGCGCTTGCGCATTGTGCTGCGCGTCGCCGCCGTAACCGTGCCACGGCACATTCTGCGCGAGCACGGGCGTCACTAAACCAACAAGCATCACCGTCGAAAATTGAATGGCCCTCACGGCGGCCTCCCCTTCAGCACGTAATTTGAGGAGTGGCTTTTAGCCGTCACGAGCATCAACTGTCACGCGAAGTCAGGCGCTCAACAATTTGGCGGATGGGGTGGGCATAAAAAAAGCTTCTGGCGCATTCCGGAAAATTCCGAAAGACGTCGTATTTCCCTTGTAAAAGCAACGATTTACGCTCGGGCGACTTCCGAGTCGTGCCCCTAGCTTCCAAGGACGAGATAGGGATAGGGCTCGGGATAGTCCCGCGCCTCCTTCGCGGCGGAAGGAATGACAATGCGCGAATTCGGAAAGCTCAGCGCGCGGCGCGTTGACCAACTTATCAAAGCGGCGACGCCGGGCAGGCATGGTGATGGCCGGGGCCTGTATCTG